>JAZKDY010000107.1:0-1977 GCA_040387325.1 Pseudomonadota bacterium
TCCACCTACGCCACCTGGTGGATACGCCAGTCGGTGGACCGCGCGCTGATGTACCAGGGCAGGGCCGTGCGCCTGCCGGTCAATGTGGTGCGTGAGTTGCAGCACGTGCTGCGTGCGCGGCGCCTGCTGGAGAATGATTCCGAGCTGGTGGCCCAAAGGCCCGAGGGCATTCGCGTCGAAGACATTGCCGCGCTACTGGGGCAGGACACGCACCATGTGGCCGACCTGCTGTCCATGGCCGAGGCGCCGCGTTCGCTGGATGCGTCGCTGGACCGCAACGGCGACGACATGACCCTGGGGGATGGCCTGATCGATGAGCTGACCCTGGCCCCCGAAGACGTGACGCTGGCCCATGAGGTGGACCTCTTGCTGGAGGAATGGATAGGCACGCTGAGCAACCGTGAGCGCGCGGTGCTTGAAGGGCGCTTTGGCCTGCACGACCAGGAGCCCGAAACACTGGACGTGCTCAGCATACGCCTGGGCCTGACCCGCGAACGTGTGCGCCAGGTCCAAAACGAAGCCCTGTCCAAACTCAAGCGTTACCTCACCCGCCGGGGCATCACGCGCCAATCGTTGATGTGAGCAATCAAGCAGGGCTTTCCCGCTTAGGGTTAACGATGGGCATGGTTTTTGCGAGCTATGCCACACTGCGCGCGAACTCATGATCTGAGTTCCCATACCTGCCACTTCTGTACACCCAGGGAAGCGATTGATGAAATCTGTTGTTAACCAAACACTTGCTGCCGCAGCCCTGCTGTTGCCATTGCTGAGCCTCGCGCCTGCCTTTGCGCAGGGTGCCAAAGACACGCTGACGATCGGTATGTCGCAGTACCCGCCCAGCCTGCACCCCGGCATTGAGCCTACGGTGGCCAAGACCTATGCCATCCGTTTTGGCTACCGTCCCATTTCGGCCTACAACGACAACCGCAGGATGGAGTGTTTTCTGTGCACCGAAGTGCCCACCATTGCCAATGGCCGCGCCAAAACGGTGGACCTGGGCGGCGGCAAAAAAGGCATGACCGTCAAGTTCACCTTGCACCCCCAGGCGAAGTGGGCCGATGGGACGCCCATCACGTCCACGGATGTAGCCTTCAGCTGGTCGGTCGGCGTCAAACCCGAAAGTGGTTTTGCGCGCCCCGACGTGTTCCAACGCATCACCAAGGTCGAAACCGTGGATGCGAAGAACTTTGTGCTGCACATGAACAAGGCCGAGTACGACTTTGCCGATCTCGTCGACTTTGCACTCATCCCCGCCCATCTGGAAGGCCCCGTGGTCAAGGCTCTGCCGACGCCGGCCGACTACAACAAGAACACGCTGTACAACCGCACGCCACTGACACCGGGCCTGTGGAACGGTCCGTACAAGCTGGCACAAATCCAGTCTGGCGCCTTCCTCGTGTTCGAGCCCAATCCCAACTGGTGGGGCCCCAAGCCCCACTTCAAGCGCATCACCGTCAAGACCATTGAAAACACGGCCACGCTGGAGGCCAACCTGCGCTCGGGCGATCTGGATTACATCTCCGGTGTGTTGGGCCTGTCCATGGACCAAGGGCTGGCCATGGCCAAAGAACCTGCCTTGCAGAAGAAATACGATTTTGAGTTTCCGCTGGGGCTGGTCTATGAGCACATTGACCTGAACCGCAACCATCCCGGCCTGGTGGACAAACGCGTGCGCCAGGCGCTGCTGTTGGCCATTGACCGCGAGACCCTGGTCAAGCAACTGGTGGACGGCAAGTTTCCCGTGGCCCACAGCTGGGTCAATCCGCTGGAGCCGGGTTATGACGCCAATGTCACCAAGTACCCCTTTGACCAGAGCCGTGCCAAGACCCTGCTGGACCAGGCAGGTTTCAAGCCCGGTGCCGATGGCATACGGGTCAATGGCGCGGGTCAACGTCTGTCCCTGGAGTACATGACGACTGCCGGCAACAAGATGCGCGAGCTGATCCAGCAGGTGTTGCAGAACCAGTGGAAGCAGGT
>JAZKDY010000108.1:0-32963 GCA_040387325.1 Pseudomonadota bacterium
CTGGATATCGTTTTTGGAGAGATTGATCGATGATCTCTGAATCTACCAAGGCACGTTTTGCCAAAGAAGTAGCAAAGTACCCCGCGGACCAAGCCCAATCTGCTGTGATGGCCTGTTTGGCCATCGTCCAGCAAGAGCTGGGCTTTGTGAGCACAGACAGCGAAGCCCAAGTCGCGGAATACCTTGGCATGGCGCCCATGGCGGTGCACGAGGTCACGACCTTTTACAACATGTACAACCAGCGCCCGGTTGGCAAGTACAAGCTTAATGTGTGTACCAATCTGCCCTGCCAGTTGCGCGAAGGCCAGAGTACGCTGCAGTACCTGGAAACCAAACTCGGTATCTCCATGGGGCAGACCACGGCAGACGGCATGTTCACGCTGCAACAAAGCGAGTGTCTGGGGGCTTGCGCCGACTCGCCCGTCATGCTGGTTAATGACCGCTCCATGTGCAGCTTCATGACACCAGAGAAGCTGGACCAGTTGGTAGACGGCTTGCGGGCGGTGGAGAACAAATGATGACGGCCCAGCACATTCTTTCCCAGTTTCGCGCCACCGGCGTGCAAACCTGTTTCCATGATCGTCATATCAACCCGCAAATTCTTGCCGGCTTGAATGGCGCCAATTGGCGCCTGAAGGACTACGAGGCACGCGGCGGCTACCAAGCCCTGCGCAAGGTTTTGGGTATTGGCGGCGGCGAGCCCATGACGCAAGACCAGGTCATTGCGACCGTCAAGGAATCGGCCCTGCGCGGACGCGGCGGTGCGGGTTTTCCCACAGGGCTGAAGTGGAGCTTCATGCCCCGCCAGTTCCCCGGCCAGAAGTATCTGGTCTGCAACTCGGACGAGGGCGAGCCGGGGACTTGCAAAGACCGTGACATCATGGAGTTCAACCCCCATATCGTCATCGAAGGTATGGCCATTGCCGCCTTTGCGATGGGTATCTCGGTGGGCTACAACTACATCCACGGCGAGATTTTCTCGACCTACGATCGTTTCGAAGAGGCTTTGGAAGAGGCCCGCGCTGCAGGCCTGTTGGGCAACAACATCCTGGGTAGCAATTTCAGCTTCCAATTGCATGCGGCGCATGGTTTTGGTGCCTACATCTGCGGTGAGGAAACGGCCCTGCTGGAATCCTTGGAGGGCAAAAAAGGCCAGCCGCGCTTCAAGCCACCATTCCCTGCCAGCTTTGGTCTGTACGGCAAGCCGACCACGATCAACAACACCGAGACGTTCGCAGCTGTTCCCTGGATCATCCGCAATGGTGGACAGGCGTATCTGGAATGTGGCAAGCCCAACAACGGTGGCACTAAGATCTATTCGGTCAGTGGTGACGTGGAAATGCCCGGCAACTTTGAAGTGCCTATGGGTACGCCGTTCTCCAAGTTGCTGGAGTTGGCCGGTGGCGTGCGGGCTGGTCGCCAATTGAAGGCGGTCATCCCTGGCGGATCATCATCGCCCATCCTGCCAGCGTCCATCATGATGGACTGCACCATGGATTACGACTCGATTGCCAAGGCTGGTTCCATGCTGGGGTCGGGGGCCGTGATCGTGCTGGACGACAGCCGGTGCATGGTCAAGAGCCTGCAACGCCTCAGCTATTTCTACATGCACGAGTCTTGCGGACAATGCACACCGTGCCGCGAGGGTACGGGATGGTTGTCACGCGTCGTGGATCGCATCGAGACCGGCCATGGCCGGCCTGCCGATATGGACCTTCTGGACAGTGTTGCCAACGACATCATGGGCCGCACGATCTGCGCTTTGGGGGATGCAGCTGCCATGCCAGTGCGCGCCATGATCAAGCACTTCAGACACGAATTTGAGCACCACGTTACGCACAAGACCTGCATGGTCCCTGCCTACGTATAAGCGAGTGACAAGATGATTGAAATCGAACTCGACGGTAAGAAGGTTGACATTGTCGAAGGCAGCATGATCATGCATGCGGCCGAGAAGGCGGGCACCTATATTCCCCACTTTTGTTACCACAAGAAGCTCAGCATTGCCGCTAATTGCCGCATGTGCCTCGTCGATGTGGAAAAGATGCCGAAGCCTATGCCGGCTTGCGCAACGCCTGTTACGCAGGGCATGATTGTTCGCACCAAGAGCGACAAGGCGATCAAGGCGCAGAAATCCGTCATGGAGTTTTTGCTGATCAACCATCCGCTGGATTGCCCTATTTGCGACCAGGGTGGCGAGTGCCAGCTGCAGGATTTGGCCGTGGGCTACGGTGGATCGTCCTCGCGTTACGAAGAAGAAAAACGCGTGGTGTTCCACAAGGACATCGGTCCGCTGGTATCCATGGAAGAGATGAGCCGTTGCATCCATTGCACGCGCTGTGTCCGCTTCGGGCAGGAAATAGCGGGTGCCATGGAATTGGGCATGTCGCACCGTGGTGAGCATGCAGAGATCGAATCGTTTGTTGGCCTGACCGTTGATTCGGAGTTGTCCGGCAACATGATCGACATTTGCCCGGTTGGTGCGTTGACCAGCAAACCATTCCGCTACAGTGCCCGCACGTGGGAACTGTCACGCCGTAAATCTGTCAGCCCGCATGATTCCACCGGGACCAATCTGGTTATCCAGGTCAAGAACAACACCGTCATGCGGGTCGTGCCGCTGGAAAACGAAACCGTTAATGAATGTTGGATCGCCGACCGCGACCGTTTCTCTTACGAGGCGTTGAACGGTTCTGAGCGACTCACCACGCCCATGCTCAAGCAAGGTGGTGAATGGAAGAGCGTTGACTGGCAGACGGCTCTGGAATACGTGGCCCACGGATTGCAAGGCATCAAGTCCTCGCATGGCGCTGGCTCCATCGGTGCCTTGGTTAGCCCGCATAGCACGCTGGAAGAGTTGTACTTGGCCGGTGCCCTGGTGCGTGGCCTGGGTAGTGAAAACATCGATTACCGCTTGCGTAATGCCGAGTTTGCGAGCGGCCAGGATGGTGCCCGTTATTTGGGTATGCCCATAGCGGATCTGTCCAGTCTGGATCGTGTTTTGGTCGTCGGGTCCAATCTGCGCAAAGACCATCCTCTGTTTGCCCAGCGCATCCGCCAGGCCAACAAACGCGGATGTGCCGTTAACGTGATCAATGCAAAGGCGGCCGATTGGGGCATGCCGGTGCGTAATAGTTTGTTGGCACCTGCAGGCCAATGGGTTCAAGCCTTGGCCGATATCGCAACTGTGATCGCAGCGGAGAAGGGCGTTGCGGCGCCTCTGAGTGGCCAGGCAACGGATGTTGCCAAGAACATCGCAATGTCTTTGTTGGGCGGCGAGCGCAAAACCATCCTGTTGGGCAACGCCGCTGCACACCATGCACAGGCCAGCCAGATTCTGGCATTGACCAACTGGCTTGCTACACAAACCGGTGCCACCTTCGGATACTTGACCGAAGCGGCCAACACCGTAGGTGCGCAGCTGGCAGGTGCCTTGCCAGCTGGCAAGGGTCTCAACGCCGGGCAAATGCTGGCTGGTGGTTTGAAGGCAGCCATTCTGCTGAACAACGAACCCGCATTTGATTCGGCTGCCGGTGCGGCGGCTGTCACTGCACTGCAGCAGTGCGAGATGGTCGTGACGCTGAGTCCCTTCAAGGCCAATATGGAATGCAGCGATGTGTTGCTTCCCATTGCACCGTTCACGGAAACACCGGGAACCTTTGTCAGTGCAGAGGGTAGGGTGCAAAGCTTCTACGCCGTTGTCAAGCCTTTGGGTGAGACCCGTCCGGCCTGGAAAGTCTTGCGTGCATTGGCTAATATCCTGAATCTGCCCGGCTTTGGGTTTGAGTCCGCGCAAGAAGTCTTGCAACACATGCATGCGCACAGCGAGGGCGGTGTGCCGGCACAAGTGCCTGCCAGTCGTCTGAATAACACCTGCGCATTGCAAGCCACCGTCGCGGCCGATAGCGCGGCCGAGCCCTGTGTGGCCAGCATCTACCAGTTGGACAGCATTGTCCGGCGCGCCACTTCTTTGCAACTTACAGCAGATGGCCGTAATGGCGCCAAGACTGAAGCGGCGCAGGAGGTGTTGGCATGATCGACGCATTGTTCAACTTTGGCTTGGGCTTGGCTGCTGCGCCGTGGTGGGGTGAATTGGCTTGGCCGGTTATCTGGGCCTTGATCAAGATTCTGGCTATCGTGCTGCCGCTGATGGGTGTGATTGCCTACACAACGCTTTGGGAGCGCAAACTGCTGGGCTACATGCAAGTGCGCCATGGCCCCAATCGGGTTGGGCCGTTTGGCATGTTGCAGCCCATAGCTGACGCATTGAAGTTGATGACCAAGGAGATCCTGGTTCCGGCCGCAGCCAATAAGGGCCTGTACTTTCTGGGTCCGGTGATGACGATTACACCAGCCTTGGCTGCATGGGTTGTCATTCCATTTGGGCCCGACGTCGCCTTGTCCAACATCAATGCTGGGTTGCTGTTTTTGATGGCGATTGCAGGGATGGAGGTCTATGGGATCATCATTTCTGGTTGGGCATCGAATTCCAAATACGCATTCCTCGGTGCGATGCGGGCTTCCGCACAAATGGTCAGCTATGAGATTGCGATGGGCTTCTGCTTCGTGGTCGTCCTGATGGTGTCGTCCAGCATGAACCTTACAGACATCGTCATGGGCCAGGGTCAGGGGCACTTCGCGGGAATGGGTTTGACCTTCCTGTCCTGGAATTGGTTGCCGTTGCTGCCCATTTTTGTCGTCTATGTAATATCCAGCATGGCCGAAACCAACCGGCATCCCTTCGACGTTGTCGAGGGAGAGGCTGAAATTGTTGCGGGCCACATGGTCGAGTACTCGGGCATGTCTTTCGCCATGTTCCAGCTGGCCGAGTACGCCAATTTCTACCTGGTATCCCTTCTGGGCACGCTTCTGTTCCTTGGTGGCTGGATGTCGCCCATCGACACACCGCTGCTGAACTGGATTCCCGGCTGGATCTGGCTGGGTCTCAAAGCGTTCATGTTCATGTCGTTCTTTATCTGGGTGCGGGCAACGTTTCCGCGTTTTCGCTATGACCAGATCATGCGCTTGGGTTGGAAAGTATTCATACCCGTGACTCTGGTTTGGTTGGTCGTTGTAGGCGCATGGATGCAGTTGCCTGCTCCCTACAACATTTGGAAGTAAGGGCACATCCATGTCTGCAAATACCGTTGCCCATAAACCGTTGGCGTTTTCGCTGAAGGATTTTCTCAGTAGCTTTTTGATGTGGGAGCTGTTCAAGGGCTTGGCCCTGACCGGACGTTACGCTTTCCGTCGCAAAGTCACACTCCAGTACCCGGAAGAAAAGACCCCGCTGTCTCCCCGTTTTCGCGGCCTGCATGCATTGCGCCGTTATGAAAACGGTGAAGAGCGTTGTATTGCCTGCAAATTGTGTGAGGCGGTTTGCCCCGCGATGGCGATCACGATCGAATCCGAAATGCGGGATGACGGGTCACGCCGTACCACGCGTTACGACATTGACCTGAACAAGTGTATTTATTGCGGCTTCTGCGAAGAAAGCTGCCCAGTGGATTCCATTGTGGAGACACAAATCTTTGAATACCACGGAGAGTCCCGGGCAGACTTGTATTTCACCAAGGAAATGTTGCTCGCGGTGGGTGATCGTTATGAGGGCCAGATTGCGGCCAATCGTCAGATTGACGCCAAGTACCGCTGATCTGTCGCAAGAAAGAATCTGAATCATGAGTGTCACGACTGGTCTGTTTTATGTGTTTTCCGCGATCATGCTGCTGGCAGCATTTCGCGTCATCACAGCCCGCAACCCGGTACACGCCGTACTGTTTCTGGTGCTGACGTTTTTTCAGGCAGCCATGATCTGGATGCTGCTGAAGGCAGAGTTTTTGTCCATCACCCTGGTGTTGGTTTACGTCGGTGCGGTGATGGTGCTGTTTCTGTTCGTCGTCATGATGATGGACGTCAACATGGAGAATTTGCGGCGCGATTTCTGGAAGCATTTCCCGTTTGCCGCCATTGTTGGTGTGGTTATTGCCCTTGAGATGTCGGCCGTGTTGATGGGTGGCTTCCGTGTGGTGGATGAACCCAGCGCTGCCGTTGCGGCAAGTGCTTCCAACACCAAAGATCTGGGTAAGTTGCTCTACACCCAGTACATCTATCCACTGGAAGTTGCCGCTGCCATTCTGCTGGTGGCCATGATTGCCGCGATTGCACTGACGTTGCGCGCGCGCAAGGATTCGAGATTTATCAGTGTGTCGGACCAGGTGCGCGTCAAGTCCAAAGACCGTCTCTCGGTGGTCAAGTACGCAGCCACCCAGGCGGCGGTTCCCACACCGGCAGCTGACGCCGCATCAGAGGAGAAAAAAGCATGATATTGACACTGGGTCACTTCCTGTCGTTGGGCGCCATTCTGTTTGCCATGTCCGTCGTCGGCATTTTTCTGAACCGGCGCAATCTGATTGTGCTGCTGATGGCGATTGAACTCATGCTGCTGGCGGTGAACACGAACTTCGTCGCGTTCTCCCATTACCTGCATGACATGCATGGCCAGATTTTTGTGTTTTTTATCTTGACGGTGGCTGCGGCTGAGTCCGCTATCGGCCTGGCGATTTTGGTCCTGTTGTTCCGCAACAAGTCCAGCATCAGTGTGGACGAACTCAATACGCTCAAGGGTTAATAAGAATATGAGTCAAACCCTGTCTGCTTCTACGTTGTTGTGGGTGCCTTTGGCGCCGCTGGTGGGCTCGATACTCGCGGGCGTGCTGGGGACCCAGTTCGGTGGCAACGTGATCGGTCGCCGTGCGAGCCACTCTGTGACTATTCTGGGCGTATTGATCGCCTTCGTGCTGTCGGTTATGACCCTGAAGTCCGTGGCCATGGATGGTGCCCGCCTGAACGAAACCCTCTATACATGGATGGTCGTGGGTGGCCTGAAAATGGAGATTGGTTTTCTGGTTGACGGCCTGACGGCCATGATGATGTGTGTCGTCACCTTTGTGTCCTTGATGGTGCACCTGTACACCATTGGCTACATGGAAGAAGACGAGGGCTACAACCGGTTCTTCTCCTACATCTCGCTGTTTACCTTCTCCATGTTGATGCTGGTCATGAGCAACAACATGCTGCAGTTGTTCTTCGGCTGGGAAGCGGTGGGCTTGGTGTCGTATCTGTTGATCGGCTTCTGGTACAACAAGCCAACAGCGATATTTGCCAATATGAAAGCCTTTTTGGTCAACCGCGTGGGGGACTTTGGTTTCATCCTCGGTATCGGCCTGATTGCCGCCTATGCCGGTACGCTGAACTACACGGAAGCTTTTGCAAAGTCGACTGAACTCGCCAGCTTGACTCTGCCAGGCACCGAGTGGATGCTGATCACGGTTATCTGCATTTGCCTGTTTATTGGTGCCATGGGCAAGTCGGCACAGTTTCCATTGCACGTGTGGCTGCCTGACTCCATGGAAGGTCCCACGCCGATCTCGGCGCTGATCCATGCAGCCACCATGGTGACCGCTGGCATCTTCATGGTGACCCGCATGTCGCCCCTGTTCGAATTGAGCGACACGGCACTGAGCTTCATCATGGTGACAGGTGCGATTACCGCGCTGTTCATGGGCTTTTTGGGCATCATCCAGAACGACATCAAACGCGTCGTGGCGTACTCCACGCTCTCGCAGCTGGGTTATATGACCGTCGCGCTGGGTGCTTCCGCCTACTCCGTGGCAGTCTTCCACCTGATGACCCACGCTTTCTTCAAAGCGCTGCTGTTCCTTGGAGCCGGTTCGGTCATTATGGGTTGCCACCATAACCAGGACATCCGCTGGATGGGTGGACTGCGCAAGTACATGCCTATCACTTGGATCACGTCATTGCTGGGATCCTTGGCCTTGATTGGAACACCGTTGTTCTCCGGTTTCTTTTCCAAAGACAGCATTATTGAAGCTGTGATGGAGAGTCATCTGCCCGGAGCGGGCTTCGCCAAATTTGCGGTCATGGCCGGTGTGTTCGTGACGGCGTTTTACTCTTTCCGTATGTATTTCCTGGTGTTCCACGGCAAAGAGCGCTTTGACCAGAATCCTGATGCGCACCACGACGACGACCACGGACACCACGATGACCACCACCACGTGCCGCATGAATCGCCGTGGGTTGTTACCGTACCGCTGATTCTTTTAGCCATACCGTCTGTGCTGATTGGTTACCTTACGATTCAACCGATGTTGTTCGGTGATTTCTTCAAAGATGCCATCTTTGTGAACACGCAATTGCATCCTGCAATGAAAGAATTGGGTGAGGCGTTCCACGGTCCTGCCGCAATGGCGATACACGGGCTTTCCACTTTGCCGTTCTGGCTGGCCGTGGCTGGTGTGGCGCTTTCCTATGTTTTCTACATGCTCAAGCCCGAATGGCCTGCGACCATCAAGAAAACCTTCCTGCCGGTTTTCAACCTGCTGGAAAACAAGTACTACCTGGACTGGATCAACGAGAACATTTTGGCCCGTGGGGCCCGCGCGTTGGGTACCGGTTTGTGGAAGGTTGGAGACCAGACCATCATTGACGGTGCCGTGGTGAATGGCTCCTGGAAACTGGTGGGCTGGATTTCGGGGTCGGTACGCAAGGTGCAGTCCGGATTCCTGTACCACTATGCCTTGATCATGATCCTGGGCATCTTTGTGCTCATGACGTATTTTGTTTGGCTCAAGTAGGAGAAGAAGAATATGGGATTGTTGAGCTGGGCGATTTGGACGCCGATTGCGTTCGGTCTGGTTTTGCTGGCGCTGGGGCGTGACGAGCAAGCACGTGCCGTGCGCTGGTTGGCGCTGGTTGGCGCCGTGGTCAGCTTTTTGGTCACCCTGCCGCTGTACGCGCAGTTTGATACGTCCACCGCCGCCATGCAGTTTGTGGAAAACACTGCCTGGATTGACCGCTTCAACGTCAAATACCACTTGGGTGTGGATGGCATCTCGCTGTGGTTTGTACTATTGACCGCCTTTATCAACGTGATTGTTGTGATTGCGGGTTGGGAAGTCATTACCCGCCGTGTCAACCAGTACATGGCAGCATTTCTGATACTCAGTGGCCTGATGATCGGTGTGTTTTCCACGCTCGACGGCCTGCTGTTCTACGTGTTCTTCGAAGCCACGCTGATTCCCATGTATCTGATCATCGGTATCTGGGGTGGGCCGAACAAGATTTACGCGGCGTTCAAGTTCTTCTTGTACACGCTGATGGGCTCCCTGTTGATGCTCATCGCCCTGATCTTCCTGTACACCAAGTCGGGCGGAAGTTTTGATCTGGCGACTTGGCATGCCATGCGCCTGGACAGTACCAGCCAGACCTTGCTGTTTTTTGCCTTCTTTGCTGCGTTTGCCGTCAAGGTTCCGATGTGGCCCGTACACACCTGGTTGCCCGATGTGCACGTGGAAGCTCCAACGGGAGGTTCTGCCGTGTTGGCCGCCATCATGCTGAAACTGGGCGCCTATGGTTTCCTGCGTTTCTCGCTGCCGATTGCACCCGATGCTGCCCACGAGTGGGCCTGGTTGATGATCGCCTTGTCTTTGACTGCCGTGGTCTACGTGGGCCTGGTGGCCATGGTCCAGGAAGACATGAAGAAGCTTGTGGCCTATTCATCCGTCGCGCACATGGGTTTTGTGACCCTGGGCTTCTTCATTTTTGTTGACTTGGGCATGTCCGGCGGCCTGGTGCAAATGATTGCCCACGGTTTTGTGTCGGGTGCCATGTTCCTGTCCATCGGCGTGTTGTACGACCGGGTGCACTCGCGCGAAATTTCAAGTTATGGTGGTGTGGTCAATACCATGCCCAAGTTTGCGGCGTTCTCTCTGTTCTTTGCCATGGCCAACTGCGGCTTGCCGGGAACCGCGGGATTTGTCGGCGAGTGGATGGTGATACTGGCTGCCGTCAAATTCAATTTCTGGATTGGCGCCGCCGCCGCCACGGCCCTGATTTTTGGCGCCGCCTATACCTTGTGGATGTTCAAGCGTGTGTACCTGGGCCCGGTGGTGAATGACGACGTGAAGGCCTTAAAAGACATCGATGCCCGAGAGTTCCTGATGCTGGCGCTGCTCGCGGCAGCGGTGTTGTGGATGGGCGTGTATCCCAAACCCTTTACCGACGTCATGGATGTCTCGGTTGCGCAACTGCTCAAGCATGTTGCGATTTCCAAATTGAACTGATCAAACTGAACTGAGAGACGAAAGATGATAGACAAAATCAGTTGGATCGTAGCTTTACCCGATTTGGTCCTGTTGGTGATGGCCTGTGTCATTGCCTTGATGGACCTCGGCGTCAAGACCCCGATGCGGGGCAAAACGTACGTGATGACGCTGGCGACATTGGCAGTTGTCGCCTATCTGCATGCCGATCTGGCACTCAGCGGTGCAACGCTCTACGGTTTTGGCAATATGGTGGTCAGTGACGCCATGGGGAACTGGCTCAAGTGTTTTGCAACCATCGCCGTCATGGTGACGCTGGTGTATGCGCGCCCGTATTCGGCCCACCGCGGCATGCTCCGGGGTGGCGAACTCTTCACGCTCAGCATCTTTGCGTTGTTGGGCATGTCGGTCATGATCTCCGGCAACAACCTGCTGGTGATCTACATGGGCCTGGAGTTGCTGACTCTGTCCAGTTACGCTCTGGTTGCATTGCGGCGTGACAACGCCACAGCGACCGAAGCCGCCATGAAGTATTTTGTTCTGGGTGCCATGGCATCCGGTTTCCTGCTGTATGGCATGTCCATGGTGTATGGAGCCACGGGTTCGCTGGACATCACTGCCATCTTCAAAGCCATAGCGTCCGGGCAGATCCGCCACCAGGTGTTGGTGTTTGGTCTGGTATTTGTTGTGGCAGGTCTGGCTTTCAAGCTGGGCGCGGTTCCCTTCCATATGTGGATCCCTGATGTTTACCAGGGTGCCCCCACAGCCATTACGCTGATGATCGGTGGCGCGCCCAAGCTGGCAGCGTTTGCAATTGTCATGCGCCTGCTGGTAGAGGGCATGCTGCCGTTGGCCATGGACTGGCAGCAAATGCTGTTGATGCTCTCGGTGGGTTCTTTGCTGATCGGTAACCTGGCCGCCATTGCGCAGACCAATGTCAAACGCATGCTGGCGTTTTCCACAATCTCGCAAATGGGCTTTGTGTTGCTCGGCATCATGTCTGGCGTGGTCAATGGCGATGCATTGAGTTACGCCCCCAACGCTTACAGCTCCGCCATGTTCTACGTGATCACCTATGTGTTGACCACGCTGGCCAGTTTCGGCATCTTGTTGCTGTTGTCACAAGAGGGTTTTGAGAGTGAAGAGATTGCCGATCTTGCAGGCCTGAACCAACGCAGCCCGCTGTATGCCGGTGTGATGGCCGTCTGTCTCCTGTCGCTTGCGGGTATCCCTCCTTTGGTCGGCTTTTATGCCAAGTTGGCAGTCTTGCAGGCGCTGGTGGCGTCTGGCCAGGCCTTCCACGTAGGCATTGCAGTATTTGCAGTGTTGATGTCCCTGATCGGCGCCTTCTACTACCTGCGTGTCATCAAGGTCATGTACTTTGACGATCCCATCACCGCCAGCAGTGTGGTGGCGCCCTTGGATGTGCGCGTGGTGTTGTGCATCAATGGCGGTCTGGTGCTGGTGCTGGGTCTGTTGCCGGGTGGTCTGCTGGCACTGTGCGGCAATGCCATCCGCAAGATGCTGGGCACCTGATCCAGAGGTTTTACCCCATGAAAGTGCTGGATCTGCAGTGCACCTTGGGGCATGTCTTTGAAGGCTGGTTTGGGTCCGAGGCCGATTTTCTGGAGCAGCACCAGAAATCACTGGTGCAGTGTCCGCTGTGCGGCGATCCGTCGGTGTCCAAAAAGCTGAGTGCACCCCGCCTTTCGCTCTCCGGGAGTCGTATGGCCCCCCAGGAACCGCGGGGTAGCGGTGATGTCCCCGGCGCTGCCATCTCCAGCAGTCCTGGGCCAACCGACGCGTGGCTTGCATTGGCCAAAAAACTGGTCTCCGAGACCACGGACGTGGGCAGTGATTTTGCGGAGGAGGCCCGCAAGATGCACTATGGTGAGAAGAAGTCGCGTGGAATACGGGGCACTGCTACGCCGGATGAGACCCACGCCTTGGCTGACGAAGGCATTGAAGTCTTGTCGTTCCTCCTGCCCACTACGCCCAAAGGGCGGTTGCAGTAGCGCTTCAGGCGCTCACGTTCACAATACGGCCGGTCGCCTGCCCCTGGGTGTTCACAACCGGTGCCGCATGTACATCGGTTTTGAGCACATTGCCGCTTTGCGCCCGTTGTTCACTCGTAGCGCTGTATAGCTGTTCAATCAGTTTTTGGACTTTTGGAGAGACTTCGGTCGCGTTGTTGGCCCGCGGTTGTGAATAGGTTGCTGCTTCCTGCTGGTTGCGGGCAGAAACTTTCCGTACATTTTCCTGACTGCCTTGTGCCTGCCGCTCCGCATCGTCGGCTTGGGCGCGCAGATCTCTGGCATTGGCTTCGGCCTGGTCGGCTTCACGCCGTGCCTGCGCCAGCCGTGCACGACCCGTACTCGCCTGGATAGACGGGGTAGAACTGTTGGTGGCGGTGATGGCAACCATGGCCAAGCCTCAACGGCAGCGCGCCTGTCAGGCGGTCACGTTCAGGGTGCGCCCTGTAACCTGCCCCTGCGCGTTGATGACAGGTTTGGGCGGTGGCTGTACTTCCTGGCGGGCCTCGGTCTCACGGGGTTTGTTCTCACGTTCTGGTTCGGGGCGGGCTTGCTCGGTGCGCTTGGGCGGCGGCGCGGCTTGCACAGCAGGCTTGTTGACGGAGTTGACTTCCATAGCGATCTCCCAGTGTGGATAAGCCCATTCTACGGGTGCAATGCAGCAAATTCAACCCCGGTTCTGCGGGCCGTACCCGAGGCGGCGCGACGCCTCGTCAGGCGTTGAATTGCAGTGCCGCCAGTCCGGCGTAGATACCGCCATGCGTCACCAGCTCTGCATGTGTGCCTTGCTCCACCAGTTTGCCGTGGTCCAGCACCACGATCAGGTCGGCCTTTTGCACGGTCGCTAACCGGTGCGCAATGACCAGTGTGGTGCGGTCCCGCATCGCGGATTCCAGCGCCGCCTGCACCATGCGCTCGCTTTCGGCGTCCAGCGCACTGGTGGCTTCGTCCAGCAGCAGCAGCGGCGGATTCTTCAGCATGGCGCGGGCAATGGCGATGCGCTGGCGCTGGCCGCCGGACAGGCGCACGCCGCGCTCGCCCAGAAACGTGTTGTAACCCTCGGGCAAGGCGGTGATGAATTCGTCCGCAAAGGCCGCCTTGGCTGCCGCTTTGACTTCGTCGTCCGACGCCGTGGGCTTGCCATAACGGATGTTTTCCAGGGCACTGCTGGAGAAGATCACTGCGTCCTGCGGCACGATGCCAATGCGCGAGCGCAAGGCCTCCAGCGACATGTCCCGGGTGCTGACGCCATCCAGCACGATGCGCCCCTGTGCGGGATCGTAAAAACGCAGCAACAACTGGAACACCGTACTCTTGCCGGCTCCGCTCGGTCCAACGATGGCCACGGTCTGGCCTGGCTGTATGGCCAGCGAGAAATTTGACAGGGCTTTCTGTTGTGGCCTGGATGGATAGTTGAAGTCAATTGCTTCAAATTTGATAGCGCTACCCGAAGCAGGGACGGGGGCTACAGCCGGATTTGCCGGAGAGATTATCGGAGACTGGGTGCCGAGCAACTCCATCAGGCGCTCGGTGGCACCGGCCGCGCGCAGCAGGTCGCCGTACACCTCGCCCAGGATGGCAAAGGCACTGGCCAGAATGATGACGTAAACCACGGTCTGTCCCAGATGCCCAGCCGTGATGTGTCCTGCCACCACCGCCTGTGTGCCCTGAAACAAGCCCCACAACAGAGCGGCCGATGTGGCAATGATGATGAAGGCCACCAACACCGAGCGCGCCTTTGCACGGTGCACAGCAGTGTCAAAAGCGTTGTCGGTGGAGGTGGTGAAGCGTTGGGTTTCCCGCCCCTCTGCCGTGTAACTCTGTACAACCGGAATCGCGTTCAGAATCTCTGCGGCGATGGAGCTGGAGTCTGCAATCCGGTCCTGGCTGGCCCGAGACAGTTTGCGCACGCGCCGGCCAAACCACACGCTGGGCAACACGATAAGCACCAGCACGCCCAGTACCTGGAACATCACATAGGGGTTGGTCCACACCAGGATGCCCAAAGCTCCCACACCCATGACCAGGTTGCGCAGGCCCATGCTCAGCGAGGACCCCACCACGGTTTGTACCAGTGTGGTGTCGGCGCTCAAACGGGACAGGACTTCGCCCGTTTGTGTGGTCTCAAAAAACTCGGGACTTTGCTTCAGAACATGGCTGTAGACTGCGTTGCGCAGGTCGGCCGTGACCCGGTCACCCAGCCAGCTGACCATGTAAAACCGCGCCGCAGATGACAGACCCAAGGCAACCGCCACACCAAATAACAGACCGAAGTGCTCGCGCATGGCCATGATCTGCTCACCCTGGCTGCCCTTGACCAGCCCCCCGTCAATCAGGCTGCGCAAGGCCAGGGGAAATGCAAGGGTGGCGAGTGCAGCGGTGACCAGGAACACAAAAGCCAGAAAGATCCGGCCCCGGTAAGGGCGCAAAAACGGGAGAAGGCCAGACAGAGATTGTGGGTTTTGTGATTTGGCGCGTTCTGTGGTCATGGGGGGCTATGTGGGGTCGAAAGTGCTGGATGCAAGCCTCCACTACAGTCCCTGATGATAGGCGGACCGCTTGGCGCGATTCAGGCGACTCTGCTATTCTTGGGCGGCGCAGAGGTCAACCACTGAACCCGGCATTCCGTTGAAGGACTGCGGCGCATGCACCTGAGCCCCATCTAACCCAAGAGGATAAAGAAATGAAACGTACGATTTTGGCTATTTTGTCAGCTGCTGCCACCCTGGCGGTGACCAGCCCTGCATTTGCTGATGAGGCGTTGGCGAAATCCAAGAACTGCATGGCCTGCCATGCCGTTGACAAGAAGGTTGTGGGCCCGGCTTACAAGGATGTTGCCAAAAAGTATGCCGCCGATGCCAAGACCGCTGACATGTTGGCCTCCAAGATCATCAAGGGTGGTTCCGGTGCTTGGGGTCCTGTGCCGATGCCAGCCAATGCGCAGGTCAATGACGCTGAAGCCAAGAAACTTGTCTCCTGGATCATGTCCATGAAATGAGCCCCACCAGGCATCCTGCAAAGCCCGCAGCCCGCGGGCTTTTTTGTGCCCGTCAGGCTGGCTGCTTTACATCAGAGGCGCATAGGGGCTGCATAACCTGTCATCTCCAGGTAACCGCGCCCGACATGTTTGTTGTTGCTATCCCATACCTCGCACAGACCTTCCCAGTAGATGGCGCCTGTGGACATGCGGCTGTCCAGCTCCTGGTTGTCCAAAACGGCGCGCACGGTGTAGAAGTCTGCCGGGGTGCGTACCACCCATTCCACCGGGTAGCTGGCCTGGCTCACAGGGCTCTTCCAGACGCGTTGGGGTTTGAACACCACCTCGCCGCGGCGAAACGTAAACAGTTGGTCTTTTGCCCGGAACGAGCCGCCATCCCAAACGGCATTGCCTGCCTTGTCCCGCAGGCGAAACGCGGTCAGTGCACTGCCGTCAAACAGGTTGATACCCATCCAGTCCCATCCGACGGCCTGTGGTGGCATCACCTGCTGGCTCCATTCATGGTCCAGCCAGGCGGTGCTGCCCGCGCCTGCGGCTTGGCGCTTGCCGCGCAGCACCACGTCACCGCTGACCTGCAAATGGGGCAGGCTGTAGTAATAGCTGCTGTGTTGGGGGTCTGGCCCCTTTTGTGACAAGCCCTGGGTACCTTGCAGCAATAAGGGTTGTGTGGCGGTCAATGTTAATGTCAACGAAAAATCGGAGCCCTTGACCTGTGCCTGCAGGTGGCCATCAGTCTGGCGCAACAGCGACCAGTCCTGCAACGTGACGCCTGTATCGGTCGTGCTCGCCGACGCCGTATCCAGCGGGTTTTGTCCCGGCTCCGCACCCGATGCACGTGCCATGCGCTGGTCGTGCCACAGCTTTTTGCCCTGGATGTCCGTGATGGCAGCATGCGCAAAAATGAGTTGCTTGGCCGCCAATCTGGACTGCATGCCCTGGGTTTTGGCGACCCGGCTGCGAAAGAAGGTGACCTGAAACCCGAACAGCGGCTCGCTCCCATCGCCGTTGATGTAGCCCGTGGCATACCACCACTCGGTGGTGGTTTCGGGGTGGGCGCCGGCATCCCGGGGGAACTGCAGCCGTTTGGGCGCCAATGCATGGACACTGGGGGGCATGGTCAATCCCACCCCCACCCCGAGACCCGCACCCAAAAAACTGCGACGCGGCCAAGCCGACAGGATCATGCTCACGCTACGGCATCCTGGCCAATCGCGCGCTGCACCTGCTGCTCGGCTTGTGTGCAGTCACCCAGATTGCTACTGACCCACTCCGCGTTGTGGTAACTGGGCAGGTAGCGTTCGCCGGCATCACACAACAGCGAGAGGATGGAGCCAGCCTCACCCGCGTTGCGCATTTCCTGGGCCAGCGTCAGCATGCCAATGAAGTTGGTGCCGGTGGACGGACCGACCTTGCGCCCCAGCAGGGTGGACAGCGCACGCATGGCCGCAATCGACTCCACGTTGGGCACTTCGATCATGCGGTCCACCAGGGTGCGGATGAAGCTGGCCTCCACCCGCGGGCGGCCTATGCCCTCGATGCGCGAGCCCACGCCCGTCAGGCTGGTGTCGCCGCTGCGGTGGTAGGCCCCGAACACCGAGCCCGTGGGGTCCGGCACACACACCTGGGTGGCAAACCGTTGGTAACGGATGTAGCGGCCAATGGTGGCACTGGTGCCGCCCGTGCCCGCACCCACCACCACCCAGCGCGGAATGGGGTGGCGTTCACGCGCCATCTGGCTGAACATGCTTTGCGCGATGTTGTTGTTGCCCCGCCAGTCGGTGGCGCGCTCGGCATAGGTGAACTGGTCCATGTAGTGGCCACCGGTTTGTTGTGCCAGCGCCTGGGCTTGGGCGTAGACCTCGGCCGCGTTGTCCACCAGGTGGCAGCGGCCACCGTAGAAGGTGATCTGTGCAATTTTTTCGGGCGATGTGCTACGCGTCATCACCGCAATAAACGGCAGGCCCAGCAGCCGCGCAAAGTAGGCCTCGCTGACCGCGGTGGAGCCGCTGGAGGCTTCTACGATGGTCGAGCCCTCACGCACCCAGCCATTGCACAGCGCATACAGAAACAACGAGCGGGCCAGGCGGTGCTTCAGGCTGCCCGTGGGGTGGGTGGATTCGTCCTTCAGGTACAGGTCTATGCCCTGGCGTGCGAAAGCGGGCAGGGGCAGCGGTATCAGGTGGGTGTCCGCGCTGCGCAGGTAGTCGGCCTCTATCAGGGCAATCGCCTGGTTCAGCCAGCGCGTTTGGGGTGTGGCGTTTTGCATGGCTGGGGGTTCCTGGGTGGATGGAGGCGCCGGATGCACTGGCAGGGCTCTGTTCGGTAACTGACAGACCCTGCCTGCGCCACACCGTAGTGTGCAGGTTGGCGCAACACAGGTCCCGTGCCCAACTTTACAAGATTTCATCTGTGTGCATATTGCAGACACGGGACCCCAGAACAATAAGACCGTGAAACATTCTTTATCCCTGATCGCCGCAGCCTTGGCCTTGTCGGGCTGCGCAAGCCAGTCCCTGACGCCCGTAGCCCTGCCGGACACACCCGTGCCAACACAATGGTCCGCAGCGGCGGCCCAGCCCGTTGCGCAAGAGGCTGTGCCCTCGCTGGCCGCCTGGTGGCAACGCTTCAACGACCCCACGCTGAGCGTCCTGGTCACACAGGGCCTGCTGCGCAACACCGATGTACGCTCAGCGCAGGCGGCCTTGCAACAATCGCGCGCCATGCGGGACGTCAAGAACGCCGGCCTGGGCCCCAATGTGGGTGGCTCAGCATCGGCGCAGCGCAGCCGGTCCGGCAGCAACGACGCCACCGACTCCTTTCAGCTGGGTTTCGACGCCAGTTGGGAGCCTGATGTGTTTGGTGGCAAGCGCAGTGCATTACGTGCCGCTGAGGCCGACACCCAAGCCACCCAGGCCAGTCTGGCCCAGGTGCAGGTGTCCCTGGCCGCCGAGATCGCCGTGACCTATATCGAGCTGCGTGGCCTGCAGGCCCGCCTTGCCATTGCCCGCAGCAACCTGGCCGCGCAGACCGAAACCTTGCAGATCACGCAGTGGCGCGCCCAGGCCGGGCTGGTGTCATCGCTGGATGTGGAGCAGGCCCTGGCCGCCCGTGAACAAACTGCCGCGCAGATACCAACACTTTCCACCAGCGTGGCCCAGTCCATCAGCAGCCTGGCAGTGCTCACCGGGCAGGCACCGGGCGCATTGCAAAACAGCTTGATGGCAGGTGCGCCGACCAGTGTTGGCACGGCTGCTGCTGCCATCCCGCAGGCACCAGCGGGGATCGCCGTGTCCATACCCGCACAAACCTTGCGACAACGGCCGGACATCCGCGCCGCGGAGTACCGCATCGCGTCGGCATTGGCCCAGGTCGCGCAGGCGGATGCGGCGCGGTACCCCAGCTTCCAGATATCGGGTTCGCTGGGTTTGCGTGCGCTGACGTTGGGCGCTCTGACCAATGGCGCGTCGCTGGTGCAGTCCTTGCTCGCCGGTGTGTCGGTGCCGTTGTTTGACGGAGGCGCCGCGCGGGCGCAGGTGCGTGCACAAGAGGCCTCTCTGGAGCAGGCGCGTGTTGCCTATGAGGCCACCGTGCTGCAGGCGCTGAAGGATGTGGAAGACGCGCTGGTGGCGCTGCAAAACGACACGGAGCGCGCCCAGCGCCTGCAGGCCGCATCCACCGCCGCCGCCAATGCAGACCTGATGGCCCGCCAGCGTTACGCAAGTGGCCTGATTGATTTCCGCGCGGTGCTGGATGCCCAGCGCACGCTGCTCTCCACGCAGGACAGCGTGGCCGCCACCCGCGCCAGCATAAGCGCCGACCATGTGCGCCTCTACAAGGCCCTGGGCGGCGGCTGGACGCCCGACACAGAACCCTCCGCACCGTGAAGCGCGACACCCCATGACTACCCCTGACACCAGCACCCCAACAAAAAACGGCCCTACGGCCACCGATATGCAGGCCATCCTGGGCGACGACCACACCCGGCGCTGGTGGCAAAAGCCCGCGCTGTGGATTGCCATCGCTGCACTGGGCCTGCTGGCTGCCGGCTTGGCCTATTGGCAGATGCAAAAAGAGGCCGATGCCCAGCCCGTCTACGTGACCGAACCCGTGCGCAAGGGCAACCTGACCCTGACCGTGCTGGCCAATGGCACCTTACAGCCCACGCGGGCCGTGAATATCGGCAGTGAACTCTCCGGCACGGTCAAACGTGTGGCCGTGGATGTGAACGACCGCGTGACCAAGGGCCAGCTCCTGGTGGAACTCGACACGGCCAAGCTGTCGGACCAGGTGTTGCGCTCCCGTGCCGGCCTGGCCTCGGCGCAGGCCCAGCAGGCACTGAGCACGGCCTCCCGCAAGGAGGCACAGGCCGGGTTGGCGCGCTTTGAAGAAGTGGCCCGCCTGTCGGGTGGCAAGGTCCCATCGGCCACCGAGCTGGATACGGCGCGGGCCAATGTGGAGCGCGCAGTGGCTAACGAGGCCAGTGCCGTCGCCAACGTGGCCGAGGCGCGTGCCACTGTCTCCACCGACGAAACCAATCTGTCCAAGGCCTCCATCCGTTCACCCATTGATGGCGTGGTGCTGACGCGTACTGTAGACCCCGGCAATGCGGTGGCTGCATCGTTGCAAGCGGTGACACTGTTCAGCATTGCCGAAGATATCGCCAAGCTGCGCCTGGAGGTCAGTGTGGATGAGGCCGATGTAGGCTCGGTCCAGCCGGACCAGAAGGCCAGCTTCACCGTCAGCGCCTACCCGGCACGCCGTTACCCGGCCAAGACCACCCGTGTGGCCATTGGCTCCACCAAGACCGACAACGTGGTCACCTACACCACCACGTTGGCGGTGGACAACGGTGATCTGAGCCTGCGCCCCGGCATGACGGCATCGGCCACCATCATCTCCACCGAGCGCACCGGCGTGCTGCTGGTGCCTAACACGGCGTTGCGGTTTTCACCTTCGCGCGACAAGGCGGCAGAGGCAGGACCGCCAGCGGCCTCGTCCAGCGGCGGAGTCGTCTCCAAACTGGTGCCCCGTATGCCACGGGGTGGAGGCGGGCGCAAATCTGCCGGTGGCAGCGGCGTGGCGGCCAAACAGGTGTGGGTCATCAAAGACGGGCAGGCGGTTGCCATACCGGTCACCGTGGGCATCAGCGATGGCCGCATGACCGAGATCAGCGGCGAAGGCATACAGGAAGGCCTGGCCGTCATCACCGACCAGCGCGCCGCAGGGGCTGAAAAATGAGCGAACCGGTGAACGAACCGCTGATACGCCTGCGCGGCATCACCAAGACCTATGGTGAAGGCACGACCGCGTTCCAGGCGCTGAAAGGCGTCAACCTGGACATTGAGGCTGGTGACTTTGTTGCCGTCATGGGGCCCAGCGGCTCGGGCAAATCCACCGCGATGAACACGCTGGGCGGTCTGGACACACCCACCACCGGTGAATACCTGTTCCAGGGCATGCATGTGGAAACGCTGACGCGCGACCAGCGCGCGCGCCTGCGGCGGCGGTTTCTGGGTTTTGTGTTCCAGGGCTTCAACCTGCTGGCGCGTACCTCGGCGCAAGAGAATGTGGAGCTGCCTTTGCTGTACCGTGGCGAATCCGCCGCCAACCGCCATGCGATGGCGGCCAAGGCACTGGAGTCCGTCGGCCTGAAGGGCTGGGAGCACCACACACCCGCTGAGCTCTCCGGCGGGCAGCAGCAGCGTGTGGCCATCGCCCGCGCCATCGTCACCGAGCCTGCTGTGCTGCTGGCCGACGAGCCCACCGGCAACCTGGATACGCAGCGCAGCCGCGAGATCATGGAGCTGTTGTGGGGCCTGAATGTGAACCACGGCATCACCGTACTTATGGTCACCCACGAGCCCGACATGGCTGCATACGCCCGGCGCATTGTGCGGTTTGTCGATGGTGTGGTGGCCAGTGATGAACGCAACGCCAACCCCATCGGCATGCAAAACGCAGCCAATGCAGGCGTGCAGGCGCCAGCACCCCAGGAGCACTGATGCTGCTCAACACCCTGATGCTGGCCCTGCGCTCGATACGGCGCAACCTGATGCGCTCGTTCCTGACGATTCTGGGCATCGTCATCGGCGTCAGCGCCGTGATCACCATGGTGACGCTGGGCAACGGCGCCACCTTGGCCGTGCAGAACCAGATCTCTGGCCTGGGCACGAATCTGCTGCAGGTGCGCCCCGGCCAACGCATGGGCCCTGGCGGTGGGGGCACAGCCCTGGCCTTCAAGGAGTCGGATGCCGAAGCTGTGGCCAGTCAGATTGGTGGCATTGCGGCTGTGGCACCCGAGGCGCGCACCAATGCCACGCTGGTGGCCAGTGGTCGCAATTGGGCCAGCAATGTCATTGGCAGTACCAACGACTGGCTGCTCACAGGTAACTGGAAGCTGGCCAGCGGACGTGAATTTTCCGAGGCCGAGTTGCGTGGCGGCGCAGCCGTCTGCCTGATTGGCGAGACCGTGCGGCGCGAGTTATTCGCCGGCCAGGCCGTAGTGGGTGCGCAACTGCGGGTCAAACAGATCTCCTGCGAGATCATTGGCCTGCTGGCATCCAAAGGGCAGGGCGCTTTTGGCAACGACCAGGACGACATGGTGCTGCTGCCCATACGCACACTGCAGCGGCGCATCACCGGCAACAACCGTGTCAACACGCTGCTGGTGTCCATGCAGGACGGCAGCGATGCCACGCGGGTCAGCGCCGGCATCACCCAACTGCTGCGCGAGCGGCGCAAACTGGCCAGTGGTGACGAAGACAACTTCAACGTGCTGGACACCAAACAACTGGCCGACACATTGTCCGGCACCACCAAGGTGCTGACCATGTTACTGGGTGCGGTGGCCGCAGTGAGTTTGCTGGTGGGCGGCATTGGCATCATGAACATCATGCTGGTCAGCGTGACCGAGCGCACGCGTGAGATCGGCCTGCGCCTGGCGATTGGCGCGCTGGAGCGCGAGGTGCTGTTGCAGTTTTTGATAGAGGCGGTGGTGCTGGCCGCGCTGGGCGGGCTGATCGGCATTGTGATTGCGACCGGGGCATCGATTGGCCTGGCTGCATTGATGGAGGTGCCGTACACCTTCAACCTGGGCGTCAATGTGATGTCGTTTGTGTTTTCGGCCGTCATCGGTGTGGTGTTTGGCTACTTCCCGGCCCAGCGTGCGGCGCGTATGGACCCGATTGATGCGCTGCGCCACGAGTAGATTGCTATTGAATTTGTAGCAATACCGTTATATTTTTCGGGGGCTACAGCCACTATTTACTTGTATGGTTTTGCATGTAGGCCTCAAACGCCACCACCGCCATCGGCCGCGCAAACCAGTAGCCCTGGCCAAAGTCGCAGCCGGCTGCCAGCAGCAGGTCACGCTGCTCGGCGGTTTCCACCCCTTCGGCCACCACCCGCATGCCCAGGTCGTGGGCCAACAGAATGATGGCCTTGCACAGGGCCAGATCCGTGGAGGCGGGTTTCAGGTTGCGCACAAACGACTGGTCGATCTTGATGAAGTCGATATCAAACTTTTGAAGGTAGGTCAGTGACGAGTAGCCGGTGCCAAAGTCGTCCAGCGACACGGCAATGCCCGCCGCCCGCAGCGCCTGCAGCTGCTGTGTCACATCCTCATTGGTATCCAGCAGCAGGCCTTCGGTAATCTCTACCGCAATGCTGGAGCCGGTCAAGCCCAGCGATTGCAGATGTGTGCTCCAAGCGCCGCGGTTCTTCTCAGGTCGATGGAACTGCACGGGTGACTTGTTGATGCTGATCTGGAAATCGCTGCCAAACCGCGCACGCCACTGCACCACCTGCTGCGCCGCTTGTTCAAACACCCATTCGCCAATGCCAATGATCAGGCCTGTGGACTCTGCTATCGGGATGAACTGTGCCGGGCTGACCGTGCCGCGTTGTGGGTGGTGCCAGCGCAGCAGCGCCTCGGCCTTGTGAACCTGGCCGCTGGCGAGGTGCACGATGGGCTGGTACAGCAGTTCAAACTGCTGCAGTTGCAAAGCCGTGCGCATGTCGGCTGCCAGGCGGGCGCGCAACTGCGCCGCCTCTTGCAAGGCGGGTGTGAAAAAGCTAAAACGGTTGCGCCCCGCGCCCTTGGCCACGTACAGGGCCTGGTCGGCATGTTTGAACAATTCCTCCACCAGCGTGGCGTTGTGCGGGTACTGGGCCACACCAATGCTGGCGGACACAAAAACCTGTTCGCTACCCAGCTGGAAAGCACTGGCCAGACTGCCCAGTATGTTGTTCAGAACCGATTCAACGCAAAGGGCATCGTGCGCATCGCACAGCACCACCGTGAACTCGTCGCCGCCCATGCGCGCGACCGTGTCGTCGGCTGTTACGCACTCCTGAATGCGCTGTGCGGCCTGTACCAAGAGCAGGTCACCGTTGTCATGGCCCAGCGTGTCGTTGACTTCCTTGAAGTGGTCCAGGTCAATGAACAGGATCGCCAGCTCTTGCTGAAGCTGTTGGCTGCGCCGTATGGCGTTGTCCAGCCGCTGGCGCAGCATGCGGCGGTTGGGCAGGCCGGTCAGCGCATCAAAGTGGGCCTGCTTCCAGACCAGCGCCTCGGCATTCTTGCGGTCGGAGATGTCGGTGTGGGTGCCAATCATGCGCATCGGCAAGCCCCGTGCGTCGCGGCTGATGACCATGCCACGGGTCAGTACCCATTTCCACGTGCCGTCCTTGCACAAAATGCGGTGTTCGTTGGTGTAGGTTTCGGTCTCGCCTTTGAAATGTGCATCACGGTCGCGCTGCATCTGGGCCACGTCATCGGGGTGGGTGCGGCCGTCCAGCGCGTTGGAGCGGTCGGCGATCTCGTGTTCGGCAAAGCCATAAATCTCTTTGCAGCGGCGCGAGAAGTACTCGACCCCAGTCTGCACATACCAGTCCCACACGCCATCGCCCGTGCTCTCCAGTGCCAGCTTCCAGCGTTCTTCGCTTTGGGTCAGTGCCACCTGGGCCAGGTGGTTGGCGGTGATGTCTTCAATCGTGCCCTCGTAGTAGAGCAGGGTGCCGTCAGCATCGCGCACCGCATGGGCGGCTTCGCGCACCCACAGGGTCTCGGCACGGCGGGGGCTACTGACTTCGGAGACAAAGTCGATCACGGCGTTGTCCCGGTCCAGCAGGTCCCGCAACTGTTGTCGCCTCTGCGGGGCCACATACCAGGCATGTACGCCTTGGTTGACGGCAGCCAGCCACTCGGCCTCGTTGTCAAAGCCGTTCATGCGCACCAAGGCCGCGTTGGCCCGCAACACCACGCCCGTGGGGCTGGTGCGGTAGGCCCCTATGGGCAGAAATTCAAACAGTGTGGACATGCTGTCTACCAATCTTCCTTCACCGCCAGCACGGCATCGCGCCCGGCTGCCGCACGCCCGGCCAGCCAGGCAGTCAGCGTGCCGGCTACGATGACTGCGCCAGCCAATGCCAGCAGTCTAAGCGTGGGCAGCGTCAGTTCCATGCTCCAGTGGAAGCTCTGTGGGTTCACCACATGCACCAGCACCACGGCCACCGCAAGCCCCAGGCCCAAACCGGCGATGGCACCCAGCGTGGTCCAGGCCATGCCTTCGGCCGCCACCACGCGCAACACCTGGCGGCGCGTCAGGCCCAAGTGCACCAGCAGGCCAAACTCCTTGCGCCGGGCCAGTACCTGGGCGCTAAAGGATGCTGCTACACCAAACAGCCCTATGCCAATGGCCACCGCCTGCAGCCAGTAGGTGACTGCGAAGCTGCGGTCAAAGATGCGCAGCGTGGTGGCCCGTATCTCGCGGGCCGAGCCAAAGTCCATCAGGCGGCCGGCTTCGCCATCGGGTGTGCCGGCCTGTGTGTCTGCCAGCGCGCGGAGGGCTTGTTCTATGGCAGGCAGGTTGGCATCAGGCTCCAGCCATATTGACAGGTCGTTGACACGGGTGTCGCCGCTCAGGCGTTCAAAATCAGCCTGCTCCATGGCGATAGTGCCAAACTGGCGGGCATAGTCGCGCCAGACACCTGCTATGAAAAACGTAGCGGTATGTTGATTGTTGGCGTGGGCTAGAGCCTCAAAATGCTTAGAGAGCGGGGCGTAGACCGTGCCCGGGCGGGCACCATGCAGATCCACCATGGCTTCACTGACATAGATGCCGATCTGGCCTGCGGGCACGGGCAGCGATTCGCCGACCATCGGTAAGCCTAGCGCGGGCTCGGTGGCGAGTGGCCGGGAAATCAGCGCGACCGCCGGCTGTGCGGGGTCGGGCAAAAACTGCTGGTTGCGCTGCGTGGCCAGGCGCTGCACGCCGGGCAGGCTAGCGGCGGCCTGCACAAAGGCGGGTTCGAAATAGGCCGTGTCCTGCGTGCTGGCGCTGCCCGCACTGCGCACATACAGCGCGGCGGGCAACACGGTGTCCAGCCACTGCGTGATCGATGTGCGGAAGCTGGCCACCATCACCGTCAGTGCCACGGCCAGACTCAGCGATGCCACCACGCCACTCACTGCCACGGCGGCGCTGCCCCGCACCCGGCGCGCGCGCTCCACGGCCAGCAGCGGCAGGGCCTGGCGGGCCACCAACGGCGCCACGCGGTCCAGTACCACGCCCACCAGCCAGGGCAGGCCGGTGATGCCGCCCACCAGAATCAGGCCCACACTCACATAGGCGGCCAGTGGCACGCCGCCTACCGGTGGCACCAATGCCAGCAGGCCACCCGCTAGCAGCAGACAGACTGCAAGCCACACGTGGTTTTGTGAAGATTGGGCTGTGCCAAGCCCCTTGAGAGTCTGTGCCGCAGGCAACCCCTGCGCCCAGCGCGCGGGCCACCAGGCACCTATCAGCGCGGCCGCCACGCCCAAAGCAGCGAATACCAGAGCCGCCAGCGGGGTCCATTGCAGTGCCGGCGTGGCGCCAGAAAAGTAGCCACCGCCCAAATCACCACCCAGCAGGCGCAGCGCCAGGGCCGCCAGGCCGGAGCCCAGCGCAATACCCAGGGCACTGCCCACCAGGCCCAGGGCGAGGGCCTCCAGCAACACCAGGTGCAGGCGCTGCCGCCCCGTGAGCCCGAGCACGCCCAAGAGCGCAAACTGCGGCGCACGACGGCTCACGCTGAGTGCCAGTACCGAAAAAACCAAAAACCCGCCCGTGAACAAGGCCACCAGTGCCAACACCGTCAGGTTCACCCGGTAGGCGCGCGACAGGGTGGACATGCGCTCCAGCGTGTCTCCGGGTTCCACCAGTTGTGCATTCCCAGGCCAGTCTGGCGCGGCCTGCACCTGGCGGATAAATGCGGCGCGGTCCACACCTGCGCGCAGGCGCAGGTCCAGCCGGGTCAGGCGGCCCTGCTTGTCAAACAGGTCCTGTGCAGCGGCAATGTCCATCACCGCCAGCGGCGGGCCGGACGCACGCACAGCGCCTGCCACCCGCACGGTCTTGGTCTGCAGGCCCCACTGCAGTTGCACCGTGTCACCCTGGATGCGGCTGCGCGCACTGGCATTCAAAAACACGGTGTCGGGCGCAAAAATATCCAGCCGGTCGGCGTTGGCGGAGGGCAGGGGAATCAGATCAGGGTTGAGCTGCCCCACCTGGATGGCATCCACACCAAGCATGCGCAGCTGCACGCGGGAAGATTCGCCGGCCTTGGGCGCTGCGGTGTTGGTGCCCTTGGCGTTCAGCGCGTAGCTGCTGAGCTCCAGCACCGGGCTGGCCAGTGCTACATCGGGGTGGCGGGCCATGCGGGCCAGCAGTGCGTCGTTTATGCCGGCCGTGGCACCGGTGCGGGCGCGCAGCTCCAGATCGGGCTGGCCACCCACCGAACGCACCGCCTGGGCAAACTCATCCAGTGCAGACGCATTGATCACATGCACCGCAAACGCCAGCGCCACACCCAGCATCACCGACACCACCGCCGCCGCATTGCGCCACGGGTGTTTGCGCAGCTCTTGCCAAGAGAAGGTGACCAGCAGGGGCCAGAGCGGTGAATACATGCTGCGATTGTGAAGGGATTCCGCCAGACAGGCCGCCACAGCGCCTATAGTGCGGGCTGATTTGCTTCCACCAATCCACGTATCGGAACTGCAGCCGCATGATGAGCACCATTAAATCGTTGGGGACCCTGGCCGGGCTTGGCCTGCTACTGGCGTCGGGCGGTGGCATTGCGCAAGGGGCCGAGCTCCGCGTATTGGCCCACGCATCCTTCGCCTTGCCCAAACCACTATTGGCCCAGTTTGAAAAAGATGCGGGTGTCACACTGCGCATCACCAAGGCGGGCGACGCGGGCGAGATGCTGAACAAGCTGATACTGACCCGCGCAAACCCGATTGCCGATGTGGTGTTTGGCATCGACAACGTGCTGGCGGCCAAGGCGCTGGATGCGCAGGTGTTGGACGTTTACGATGGCCCATCGGCCGGCCCGTCCAACCGCGCTTACGTTGTTACCTTGCGCGCTGGTCTGGTCCCGGTGGACTATGGTTATGTCACGCTCAATTACGACAAGGCCTGGTTTGCCAAAAAGGGCCTTGCCTTGCCTGCATCGCTGGATGACCTGACCCGGCCTGCCTACGCCAAGTTGCTGGTTGTGCAAAACCCCGCCACATCCAGCCCGGGCAATGCCTTCCTGCTGGCCACCATAGGCGCCATGGGTGAAGAAAAGGCCTTTGCCTGGTGGGCCCAGATGCGTGGCAACGGCGTCAAGGTGGCCAAGGGCTGGAGCGAGGCCTACTACACCGACTTCACGCATAGCGGTGGCTCCCGCCCGCTGGTGGTGAGTTATGCCAGCAGCCCAGCGGCCGAACTGTTCTACAGCAAGACCAAGCTGAACGAGCCGCCCACGGCCAGCCTGGCCTTGGCCGGTGGTGTGTTCCGCCAGGTTGAAGGTGCTGCGCTGGTCAAGGGCGGCAAGGAGCGCGCGGCTGCCGTCCAGTTTCTGGAATTTTTGCGTTCACCCGCCGTGCAGCAAGGCCTGCAAACCGAGATGTGGATGTTCCCCGCAGATGCCAGTGCGCCGCGTGTAGCCGCGCTGCGCCACGCGCAAGAACCTACCCGCCATGACAGCCCCAGCGCACAAGCCATAGCCGACAACAATGCGGCGTGGGTGCGGCGCTGGACCAAGGTCGTGCTCAAGTAACGCAGCAACATGGTGTCTGCGACCCGAACACGCCTGGCCCTGGCCGCCTTTCCACTGGCATTTTTGCTGGTGGTGCTGGTGGCGCCTGCGCTGCGCCTGTTGTTGGAAGGCGGACAGGTCTCGCTGTGGGCGCCGCTGCAAGACGACTATCTGCGATGGCGCCTGGCCTGGTCGTTTTTGCAGGCCACCGTGTGCTGCGTGGTGGCGTTGGGCCTGGGCCTGCCAGTGGCCTGGATGCTGGCCCGGTTTGACTTTGCGGGCCGCACACTGGTGCTGCGCGCGCTGATGCTGCCCTTTGTAGTGCCCACGCTGGTGGCGGCCATGGGTGTGCTGGCGCTGCTGGGGCCGCAGGGCTTGCTGCACAGTTGGGGCGGGCCCGATCTGCAAGGCGGCCCGTGGCTGCTGATCTACGGCAATCTGTTTTTCAACCTCTGCCTGGTGGTGCGTGCCGCCACCGAGGCATTGGGCCAGGTCAGCGCATCGCGTGTGGCGGCAGCACGCACGCTGGGCGCCACACCATGGCGGGTGTTTGTGCGGATTGAGTGGCCTGCCATTGCGCCGTGGCTGGCGTCTGCCATGTGCCTGGTGTTTTTGTACTGCGCCTGTGGTTTTGGCCTGGCCCTGGTGCTGGGCGGGCAGGAGTATGCGACGGTGGAGGTTGAGATCTACACCCTGGTCGCGCACGAGCTGCAACTGGCGCAGGCTGCATCGCTGGCGCTGTGGATGCTGGCGCTAACCGGCCTGGTGGCATTGGCCTATGCCCTGATCGAGCGGCGCCTGGCTGCACCGGCGCGCGCGGACACCATCGCCCGGCGCAGGCCGCAGGGTGCTCTGCAGTGGGTTAGCCTGTGGGCGGCGTTGGCTGTGCTGACACTGTTCTGCGCGGCACCCTTGTTGGCAATTGTGTGGCGCGCCCTGGCCGCCGGTGCAGCAGCCTGGAGTGTGTTGTGGGATACCGCCACGCTGGCCGCGCTGTGGAACAGCTTGCGCTTCACCGTGCTGGCCGTGGTGCTGGCCACCGCGCTGGGCCTGGCGCACGCGCTGGCTGCGCGCAGGTCTTTGTTGCTGCGCACGCTGGTTTTTTTGCCGTTTGTGGTGTCACCGGTCATGGTGGCCTTTGGCCTGCTGCTGTTGTACCCCAGGTGGACAGCCAGCTTTGGTTTGCTGGTCTGTGCCTATGCCTTGCTGGCTTATCCGTTTGTAGCCAAGTCCATTGCCGCGGGGCTGGACAGCATGCCCGTGCACCTGGCCCAGGCCGCGCGGTCTTTGGGCGCCACGCCCTGGCGTGTCTTCAGCCGTGTGACGCTGCCACTGCTGCGCCCGGCCCTGCGCCGCGGCATGGCGTTTGCGGCGGCCACGGCGGTGGGCGAGTTTGCGGTGACACTGTTTTTGTCGCGCCCCGAGTGGGCCACGCTGACCACGCTGGTGTATGAATACCTGGGCCGCCCCGGCGCCACCAACCGCGACGCGGCGCTGGTGCTGTCCTGCCTGCTGATGGGGCTGGCGCTGCTGGCTTTTGTAGTGATCGAGTGGGCCGCACCCGCGCCCCGTGCCAAGGATTTAACGCGCCATGCTTGAGTTGTTTTCGATTTCCAAAGACTGGCAGGCCCGCGTGCTGCTGCGCGACGTGAGCCTGCGCGTGGCCCCCGGCGAAACGGTGGCGATACTCGGCCCGTCGGGCAGCGGCAAGAGCACACTGCTCAAAATCATTGCCGGGCTGGAGCCACGGGATGCAGGCCGCGTTGTTTTTGACGACGAAGACATCACCCGCCAGCCCCCCGAGCGCCGCCGCTTTGCGCTGATGTTCCAGGACTTTGCGCTGTTCCCGCACCTGGACGTGCAAGACAACGTGGCCTTTGGCCTGGTAGAGCAGGGCCTGCGCAAGCCGGAGGCCCGCGCCCAGGCCAGCGCCATGTTGCAGCGCTTTGGCCTGCAGGACTTTGCCCACGCGCGTGTCACCCAGCTATCCGGCGGCGAGCAGCAGCGTGTGGCCCTGGCCCGCGCACTCATCACCCGCCCGCGTGTGCTGCTGCTGGACGAACCCTTCTCTGCGCTGGATGCGGAGATGCGACTACAGCTGCGTGAAGAGTTTCGGCAGCGGATTGCGGAGTTCAATATGGCAACCGTGCTGGTCACGCACGACGAGGCCGAGGCGCGGGCCATGGGCACGCGGGGGTATCGGGTGGTGCAGGGTGGGTTGCAGGTGGTCTGGTGAGGGGCTTATATGAACAATTGACCTGTAGCCCCCGTGGAATATGACAATTACGCTACTTATTTTGTAGCAATCTCCGCGGTAGCGTTCGATCCATGGCGCGCCCATTGCTTCAATCAGGGGTATGCTTGGCGGCGGCAGGCCTGTCCACATTGAGTTAGGCGCTTCATTCCCCCCAAAGGAGAACCCAGATGCAGATCCACGGCCAATGTCACTGCGGAAGCATTCGCTTCACCGGTGAAATCGATCCCTCCAAAGTCGTTGCCTGCCACTGCGCAGATTGCCAGACCATGTCGGGCGCACCGTTCCGGGCGGTTGTCCCGGTAGCGGCCCAAGACTTTTCGCTGACAGGCACTCCGAAGATTTACATCAAGACCGCACAGAGCGGAAACCGCCGCGCGCAGGCCTTCTGCGGCGACTGCGGCACGCCGCTCTACGCTACGTCCCCCGACAATCCAGCGGTATATGGTGTGAGGCTGGGTTGTGTCGACGAGCGCGCGCAATTGGCCCCTAATAGACAGGTCTGGCTGCGCTCCTCCATGCCATGGCTGCACGACCTTGCCGACTTGCCGGGCACGCCTGAGCAGTAGGCGGCAAAGTAGCCCGCGCTAGGCTGCGTGCTAAAAGTCAGTGTTGCCTACCTGCCGGGCAAACCAGGTCTCCACATGCCCTGCACCCACATCGTTGACATTCGCATCGTCAACGGCAAGCGGTCTTCCGGCCAGGCTTGGCCCAGAAACAATGGCTACCAGCAGAGTCAAAGCGGCGTGGGCTATCAGGTGTTTTTTGGGATGGCGATGGCGCAAGATTTCTCTCCGGGTGGGGTTGTGGGCCTATCATTCTCTGCACCATGTTTGCCGCCCTGAAAGCCCAAGCCCGCCAACTCAAACAACACACGCTCACGGTCTACTACACCGCACGTGATCCGCGCACGCCCATGCTGGTGCGTGTGCTGGCGATTCTGGTGGCCGCCTACGCGCTCAGCCCCATCGATCTCATCCCTGACTTCATTCCCGTCATAGGCTACCTGGACGATCTGCTGATCGTGCCGCTGGGCTTGGCCCTGGTGGTGCGGCTCACACCACCGGAGGTGTTGGAGTCGGCGCGGGCCAAGGCGCTGCAGACTGCCAGCAAGCCGGTCAGCTACGCAGCCGCGGCGTGTTTTGTACTGCTGTGGCTGGTGGCGGTATGGCTTGTTGGTCGGTGGGCCTTAAGCCTTTTTGGCCTCTAGCCCCCGTCGAATATGGTGTATGCGCTATTGATTTGGTAGCGTTCTTCCGGTGGGCGCTGCTAGCTTCCGCCGGGAGCCAAAGGTGTTGGCGTAGATCCACGTGAACTCCGCGCCGATCAGGAAGATCTGCGCCGAGTAATACACCCACAACATCACCACCACCAGCGAGCCCGCCGCGCCAAAGCCCGACACCACGCCGCTGCGCCCGATATACAGCCCGATCAGGGACTTGCCCAGCGTGAACAGCAGGGCAGTGACCACCGCACCCACCCACACATCGCCCCATTTGACTTGCACCGTCGGCATGGTTTTGTAGATGAAGGCAAACAGGATCGCCACCACGGTAAAACTGCTCAGCGAATCGGCGACCGTGGCAAGTAGTTGCCATTCACCAAACAGCGGCCCCCACCAGCGGCCGGCTACGGCCAGCGCCGCGCTGAATACCAGCGAGACAACCAGCAGAAACCCCAGCGCCATCACCATGCCAAATGACAGCACGCGCGAGCGGACCAACTGGATCCAGCCGCCCACCTTGCTGCGTGCAGGTACCTTCCAGATGCGGTTCAGGGTGTCTTGCAGTTCGCCAAACACGGTTGTCGCCCCAATCAGCAACAAACAGACGCCGATGATGGTCGCGGTCACGCCTTCGGCGGGCTTGCGCACGCTGGTCAGCATCTCCTGCACGGCCAGCGCGCTGCCTTCTCCCATCAGGGAGCGCAGCTGCGCCTCGATCTCGCCGCGTGCGGCGTCCTGGCCAAACACCAGTCCCGCAATGGCAATCACGATCAGCAACAGTGGCGCCAGAGAAAACAGGGTGTAGTAGGCCAGCGCGGCACCCATGCTGGGCACGTAATCGTCAGACCAGGCTTCAAACATCTGTCGAAACATTCCCCACACTTTGTTCATGGGGGCGAATCATCCGCGCGCGGGGCGGCAGCTTCTGTGCTGCGGCGTACACAACCGCGGGGCATGCTGGCTGGCAGTGGGTGTTATTCGGGGCTGGAAGAAGGAGGAGGTGGCGTCGAATCTGGCGTCGGATCTGGATTGTCCACGCGCGTGGTCACATAGATGTGCCAGACCGCGAGGAACATGGCCGCAATAGCCGGGCCTATCACAAAGCCGTTGATGCCAAACACAACCATGCCGCCCAGCGTGGTGATCATGACCACGTAATCGGGCATGCGGGTGTCTTTGCCCACCAGAATGGGCCGCAGCAGGTTGTCGATCAGGCCTATCACCAGCACACCCCATGCGCACAGTGCAATGCCTTGCAAGG
>JAZKDY010000108.1:32973-39056 GCA_040387325.1 Pseudomonadota bacterium
CCAGTGACAAAGAAGTACAGCGCCACCGGCACCCACACCAGGCCGGCGCCGATAGCCGGCAGCAGCGATAAAAACGCCATCAACACCGCCCACAGCAGCGCGCCCCCCACGCCCAGCACCCAGAACGCCAGGCCGCCCAGCGCCCCTTGAATCATGGCCACCACCAGATTGCCCTTGACAGTGGCGCGGATGACCGTGGTGAACTGGCTGATCAGCTCCTTTTTGTGCTCGGGTGCAAGCGGCACAGCGTCGCGCAGGGCACGCGCTACGCTCTCGCCGTCGCGCAGGAGAAAGAACGCCAGGTACAGGGTAATGAACAGGCTGGTGATGAATTCAACGGTGAGCTGGCCAATGCCCAGCGCCTGCGTGGCCAGAAACTGGCTGCCTTGCGCCAGTGCCGCGCTGATGCGGCGTTGCAGGGTCGTGAAATTGACCAGGCCAAAGCGGTCCAGAAGCGCGCCCACCCAATCGGGCAGGGCGTTGAACACATCGCGGAAGTAGCGTGTGGGGTTGACCTCACCCGACTGCACCAGCTGGTACAAATGGGCTACCTCTTGCGCCAATGCGGCGGTCAGCAAGGCAAACGGCAGTATCAGCACCACCAGGATCACGGCCATTGTCACAAGGGCCGCCAGTGTGCGCCGAAATTTGAACCGCGCCAGCATGCGCCGGTACACCGGTGTAAACAGCAGCGCAATGATGGCGCCCCACATGATGGCGCCGTAAAACGGCACCAGAATCCAGCCCATTGCCAGGGTCACCACCACCATCAGGGGCAGCAGGGCGCGGTTCTTGAATAGTGTGGGGGTCATGGGCGCATCCTACCCGTTGCGTCCATGGCAGCCTTGCCTGCGGCGGCAGATGCGGTGCTCACAAATATGCCCCAAACCAGATCGATCAGCGTCAGGCTGACGGGCCAGTTGCGCAAGGTGGCCAGGTTGGTCAGGTCATAGGTGGCATAGGCAAAGAAGCCAAACAGCGCAGCCAGGGTCAGCGTCTTGCGCCAGGGCGCACCGCCCGTGTGCGGGCTCACCACGAAGATGACCAGGCCCAGCGCATACACGGCATAAAACAATACGGCCACCGGCACATTGGGCGCATCTGCCATCAGGTGCCCAATGCCCTGCTGGTACAGCGGCGTGGCGATCAGCCCCAGCCACAACATGTCCAGCGCGACCATGGCAACTGCGGTGCCGGCGTAGGCGGCGAGGTATCGGGTGTTCATGGTTTGACGGGCTAACCGACGGTATGTATGGCAGCAATGATCTGCTGCAGTTCGGCCTGGTCCAGTGGTTTGACCAGATGCCGGTCGAAGCCTGCCTCATGGGAGTGCTGCCTGTCGTTGGGCTGTCCCCAACCGGTGATCGCCACCAGGGTCCTCTGGGCGCCTCCTGGCAGCGCACGGATCTGGCTGCACGCTTCATAGCCGTTGAGCTTGGGCATGCCAATGTCCAGCAAAACCAGGTGCGGGTCGAAGTCCGCCACCTTTGCCACGGCTGCTGCGCCGTCGTGGACCTGGCAAACCGTGTGGCCCAAGGCCTGCATCAGGCAGGCCAGCGTGTCGGCGCTGTCCGCGTTGTCATCGGCGATCAGTATGCGCAGTGGGGCTTTGCCCGGCACGGTAGATGAGTCCATGTCAGGGTGTGTTTCCAGGTCGTCCACCTGTCCGCCCACCTGCATTTGGGCCAAAGGCAGCTGTACATGGAATGCACTGCCGTGTCCCAGCCCCAGGCTGTTGGCGGTGACCTTGCCCCCATGCAGTTCTACCAGCCGCCGCGTCAAAGTCAGGCCTATGCCCAGTCCGCCACGCGCACGTTTCAGGGCGGACTCTACCTGCGAGAACATTTCAAAAATGGCATCCAGCCGGTCTGCGGCGATGCCGATGCCAGAGTCCCGTACGGTCACCAACACGTTTTCACCCAGTACTTGGACGTCCACTTCAATGCGGCCACCCCGGTCCATGTATTTCGCGGCGTTGTGCAACAGGTTGTTGAACGTCTGGGCCAGCCGTATGGGGTCGGCATGGATCCACACCCGCGCCGCGTGCGGGTCAAATACGAGCAGGTGCGCACATTCCTGGATGAAAGGCGCGCAGGCTTCAATGGCATCCTGCAGTACGCGCGCCAGCTCCACCCGCTCAAGCCGCAATTCGATCTTGCCCTGGTTGATTCTGGCCACATCCATCAGGTCATCGATCAGGCGGCCCATGGACCGGACCTGGCGGTCAATGACTTCGGCTGCCCACTCAGAGTTGGGCGCCATCGATCCACCGAGTCGCAGTATCTGCACGGCATTGCGCACGGGCGCCAGCGGGTTGCGCAGCTCATGTGCCAGCGTGGCCAGAAACTCGTCCTTGCGCCGGTTGGCATCCCTGAGCCGCGCCTCACTGGCGTGCAGTGCCTCCGTGCGCTCGGTAACACGCCGGTCCAGGCTGGCATTGAGCTCGCTCAAGCGTTCTTGCGCGTGCAGGCGTTCGGCGATTTCACCGACCAGCGCGGCATTGGCACGCTCCAGTGCCAGGTTGTTGCGGTGCATTTCTGCAAATACGGAAACCTTGGACCGCAGCACGGCAGGGTTCACCGGTTTGTGCAAATAGTCCACCGCACCACTGGTGTAGCCCTCCAGGATGTGCTGATCCTCGTTGTAGTAGGCGGTCAGAAAAATAATGGGAATACGCGCGGTCTTGCGCCGCTCCTTGACCATCTGTGCCAGCTCAAACCCGGTCATGCCAGGCATGCGTACATCCAGCACCAGAACCGCGAACTCATGCGCCATGAGCGCCAGCAAGGCCTCGTCGCCGGAGTTCGCGCGGATCAGCTGGTAGCCCGGGTCGTCCAGTACCGTCTCCAGAACCGCGAGGTTCCGGGGCTCGTCATCGACGACCAGAATCTTGACGGGTGATTCGGTCATTGCAGGCCTCTACCGATACAGCCACACCCGCATCAGCGAGAGCAGTTGGTCCGTGTTGACTGGCTTGGCAATGTAATCACTAGCCCCGGCATCGAGACATTTTTCGCGGTCACCTTTCATGGCCTTGGCGGTCAGCGCCAGTATGGGCAGGGTGCGGAACTGCGGTTTCTTGCGGATCTCGCGCATGGTCTCGTAGCCATCCATCTCCGGCATCATGATGTCCATCAGCACCATGGACAGGCCCGCGGTGTTCTCGAGAATGTCGATGGCCTGGCGTCCATTGGTCGCGCTGATCACATTCACATCGTGGTTCTCCAGCACCGAGGTCAGTGCAAAAATATTGCGCGCGTCGTCGTCCACCACCAGCACGTTGCAACCGCGCAGTATTTCGGCGGAGCTGTGCAGCCGGTCCAACATGGCCTGTTTGTGCGGCGGCAGCGCCGTCACCACGCGGTGCAGGAAGAGGGCCGTCTCATCCAGCAGGCGTTCGGGCGACTTCACGTCCTTCAGAACAATGCTCTTGGCCACCGACTTCAGTCGCTGCTGTTCGTCGCGGCTGAGGTCCTTGCCGGTGAAGACCACAATAGGCACGGAGGCCAGATCGGGTTCCGCCTGCACCCGTTCCAATAGTTCAAAGCCACTCATGTCTGGCAGGCGCAGGTCGAGCACCACGCAGTCGAAGCCCTTGTCACGCATGGCCGCCAGGGCCGCGCCGCCACTGCCGACGGCCACCGTTTCTATGTCTTCATAGTCCAGCAACTCCACGACGGCGTCCCGTTCCACATCGTTGTCTTCCACAATCAGCAGGCGCTTGGTGCGCGGCATGGTAAATGCCTTGATGCGGTCAAATGCTGCCTCCAGGTTGGCGGTGGTGGGTTCCTTGATCACGTAGGAATAGGCACCATGGGCCAGACCGTGCTGGCGTTCTTCTTCCAGGGTGATGATCTGCACCGGTATGTGCCGGGTATCCGGGTCCAGCTTCAACTGGTTAAGCACCGTCCAGCCCAGCATGTCGGGCAAAAATATGTCCAGTGATATTGCTGCGGGGTGGTATTGGCGCGCCAAAGCGAGCCCATGAGCGCCCTTGGTTGCGACGATGCACTTGAAGCCCTTGTCGCGCGCCAGGCCCAGCAGGATGCGGGCGTAGTGGGGGTCGTCCTCAATCACCAGCAGCACCAGGTCACCCACGGCGATATCGTCGCGGTCGTCTGCAATGTGCTCGTCGCGTGCCGCCGGCAGGGTGACCACGGTGTGGATGGCATCCGCCGACTGGGATGTCTTGACCACGGTGGTGCCCTCTGGCCCCGCGTAATGCATGGGCAAATAGAGCGTAAACACGCTGCCCTCGCCATGCACACTGGTCAAACGGATCTCGCCGCCGAGCAAGGCCGCCAGCTCGCGGCTGATGGCAAGTCCCAGGCCCGTGCCACCATATTTGCGCGAGGTGCCTGCGTCGGCCTGCTGGAAGGCTTCGAAGATCAGGCGCTGTTTCTCGGGCGCGACACCGATGCCCGTGTCCTCAACCGCAAACGAAACAATCTGTTGCGCCTGCCGTAACACGGGGTGGTCGGCTGTCCAGCCGCGTGTGGCCAGGCTTACACGCACTTCCACATGCCCCTGCGACGTGAACTTGACCGCATTGGACAGCAGGTTCTTCAGAATCTGCTGCAGGCGCTTCGGGTCGCTGTCCATGGCCCGCGGCAGGTTGTCCGCAAAATTGATGTGGAAGGGCAGGCTTTTGGCTTCTGCAACATGGCGGAAGTTGCGGTCGATGTTGTCGCGCAGCCCGGAGAAGGAAATCTCTTCCACCTCCACGGTAACCGTGCCGGATTCGATCTTGGACAAGTCCAGAATATCGTTGATCAAGTGCAGAAGGTCGCTGCCTGACGAGTTGATGTTGCGGGAGAACTCGACCTGCTTGCCGGACAGGTTGCCGGGTGCATTTTCAGCCAGTTGCTGGCTCAGGATCAGGATCGAATTCAGCGGTGTGCGCAGCTCATGCGACATGTTCGCCAGGAATTCCGATTTGTACTTGGATGTCAAAGCCAGTTCGGACGCCTTTTCTTCCAGCGCGCCGCGCGCCTGTTCCACTTCCGCATTTTTGCGTTCCACTTCGGCGTTTTGTTCCGCCAGCAAGCGTGCCTTGGTACCCAGTTCTTCATTGGTCTGCTGCAGCTCAGTCTGCCGCGATTGCAGTTCAACTGTCAGCTGCTGGGATTGGGTCAGCAGGCCTTCCGTGCGCATTGTCGCTTCGATGGTGTTGAACACCGCGCCAATGCTCAACGCCAACTGGTCCAGGAAGTTCAGATTGACCACTGAGAAGGAGTGCAGTGAGGCCAGTTCGATGACGGCCTTGGTCTGGTTCTCAAACAGCACGGGCAGCACCACCACGCTGACCCGGCGCGACCGGCCAAGGCTGGACGCAATGGTTACGAAATCTGACGGCGTATCCGCCAGCAGAATGCGCCGCTTTTCCAGCGCGCACTGGCCCACCAGTCCATCCCCAAGCTTGAGCCGTGTGGCCAGGGGGACGGTTCCATCCTGCGCATAACTCGACAGCAGAGACAGTTCTCCAACCTTTTCTTCTGCGATGTTGAAGTGGTAAACCGTGCCCTGGTGCGCGCCAACCAGTACGGCCAGCTCGGACAGCAGCATCTGGCCCACGGTGTTGAGTTCGCGCTGGCCTTGCAACATGCCGGTGAAACGTGCAAGGTTGGTCTTTAGCCAATCCTGTTCGCGGTTGCTTTCCGTGGTCTCCCGCAGGTTGGAGATCATCGTGTTGATGTTGTCTTTCAACTCGGAGACTTCGCCCTTGGCGTCCACCTGGATGGATCGCGTCAAGTCGCCCTTGGTCACTGCGGTGGCCACCTCGGCAATCGCGCGCACCTGGGTGGTCAGGTTGGCGGCCAGCAGGTTCACGTTACCGGTCAAATCCTTCCACGTACCGGCCGCGCCGGGCACATTGGCCTGCCCACCGAGCCGTCCGTCCACGCCCACTTCGCGGGCCACGTTGGTGACCTGGTCGGCAAAAATCGCCAGGGTGTCGGTCATGCCGTTGATGGTGTCGGCCAGCGCCGCCACTTCGCCCTTGGCCTGCACGGTCAGGCGCTGTGTCAAATTGCCGTCGGCCACGGCCGTCACCACCTTCACGATGCCGCGCACCTGCTCGGTCA
>JAZKDY010000109.1:0-12358 GCA_040387325.1 Pseudomonadota bacterium
ATCTAAACCTTTGCGGAAACGACCCGGAGCCTGAGCAGCAGATGGCTCTGCTCCGTGTCCCCCGCCCTACGGGCTCCTCCGTTACCTGCGCAGAACCCTCTGCCGCCCAGACTCCTAGGAAAATGTATGAGTAAACAATTTGATGTGATCGTCATTGGTGGCGGTCCTGGTGGCTATATTGCCGCCATCCGCGCCGCCCAACTGGGCTTCAACGTGGCCTGTATCGACGAGTGGAAGAACGAGAAGGGCGGTCCTGCGCCCGGCGGCACTTGCACCAATGTCGGCTGCATTCCTTCCAAGGCCTTGCTGCAATCGTCTGAGCACTTCAACCACGCCAACCACCACTTTGCCGAGCACGGCATCACGGCGACCGGCGTGAGCATGGATGTGGCCAAGATGCTGGCCCGCAAGAACACGGTGGTGAAGCAGAACAACGACGGCATCCTGTACCTGTTCAAGAAGAACAAGATCGCTTTCTTCCATGGCCGTGGTTCCTTCGTGAAAGCAGCCGACGGCGGGTATGAAATCAAGGTCGCAGGCGCGGCCGAAGAAGTCATCACCGGTAAACAAATCGTCATCGCCACCGGCTCCAACGCGCGTGCCTTGCCCGGCACCCCGTTTGACGAAGTCAATGTGCTGTCCAACGACGGCGCGCTGAACATCGGCGCTGTGCCCAAGAAGCTGGGTCTGATTGGCTCCGGCGTGATCGGCCTGGAAATGGGCTCGGTCTGGAAGCGCCTGGGTGCAGATGTCACCATCCTCGAAGGCCTGCCCACATTCCTGGGTGCCGTGGACGAAGGTGTGGCCAAAGAGGCTTTCAAAGCGTTCACCAAGCAGGGTCTGAAGATCGAGCTGGGTGTCAAGGTTGGCGAGATCAAGAACGGCAAGAAGGGCGTGTCTGTCGCCTACACCAATGCCAAGGGCGAAGCGCAAACGCTGGACGTGGACAAGCTCATCGTCTCCATCGGCCGCGTGCCCAACACCATTGGCTTGAACCCCGAAGCGGTGGGCCTGGCGCTGGACGAGCGGGGTGCCATCGTTGTGGACGCCGACTGCAAAACCAACCTGCCCGGCGTGTGGGCGGTCGGTGACGTGGTGCGTGGCCCCATGCTGGCACACAAGGCAGAAGAAGAGGGCGTTGCCGTGGCCGAGCGCATTGCCGGCCAGCACGGACACGTCAACTTCAACACCGTGCCATGGGTCATCTACACCAGCCCCGAGATTGCGTGGGTGGGTCGCACCGAGCAGCAGCTCAAGGCCGATGGCGTGGCGTACAAGTCAGGCCAGTTCCCCTTCTTGGCCAATGGCCGCGCGCGCGCGCTGGGCGACACCACCGGTTTTGTCAAGTTTCTGGCGGACGCCACGACCGACGAAATCCTGGGTGTGCACATCGTGGGTCCGCAGGCATCGGAACTGATCTCCGAAGCCGTGGTGGCCATGGAGTTCAAGGCCAGCGCCGAAGACATCGCACGCATCTGCCACGCCCACCCGTCCCTGAGTGAAGCCACCAAGGAAGCCGCTTTGGCGGTGGACAAGCGAACCCTGAACTTCTGATTGCCTGTTGATGAAATTGGCTGCTAGCCCCCGTGAAATATGGCTATGCAGCTATTGATTCAGTAGCAATCAGAGGGTTTTCGTTTTGAACGTCAAAGAAACCTACGAAGCCGAACTGGCCACCCGGGGTTATGTGGCCGACCCGGCGCAGTTGCGCGCGGTCGAAGCGCTGGAGCGTTGTGCCCTTGAGTGGATCGACTTCAAGGAGCAACGCTCCAACGCCTTCAAGAAGCTGATCAACCGCCCCGACGTTCCCCGCGGGGTCTACCTCTACGGTGGGGTGGGGCGGGGCAAGAGCTTTTTGATGGACTGCTTTTACAACGCCGTCCCGCTCAAACGCAAGACGCGCCTGCATTTCCACGAGTTCATGCGGGAGGTGCACCGCGAGCTCGCAGAGCTGCAGGGCACAGTCAACCCGCTGGACGAGCTGGCCAAACGCATGGCCAAGCGTTTTCGCCTGATCTGTTTTGACGAGTTCCATGTGGCGGACATCACCGACGCGATGATTCTGCACCGCCTGTTGTCAGCACTGTTCGAGAACGGTGTGGGTTTTGTGACCACATCCAATTTCAAGCCCGACGACCTCTACCCGGGTGGCCTGCACCGCGACCGCATACTGCCGGCCATTGCGCTGTTGAACGAGAACCTGGAAGTTCTCAACGTCGACAACGGCACCGACTACCGCAAACGCACGCTGGAGGCTTTGACGCTGTACCACACGCCTAACGGCCCGGCTGCGGATGCAGCCATGGAGCAGGCCTTCAATGCGCTGGAAGAGACGCACGACGAAGAGCCGGTGCTGAATATTGAGTCACGCAAAATCTGGGTTCGGCGCAAGGCCGGTGGTGTGGTGTGGTTTGATTTCAAGTCACTCTGTGGTGGACCCCGCTCGCAAAACGACTATCTGGAGATCGCCACCCAGTTCCACACCATTTTTCTGAGTGATGTGCCCCACATGCCCCTGCGCATGGCCTCAGAGGCGCGACGTTTTACCTGGCTGATTGACGTGTTGTACGACCGGCGGGTCAAACTCATCATGTCGGCCGAAGTGGCTCCGATCGACCTGTACACCGACGGGCCCATGGCCCACGAGTTTCCGCGCACCGTATCACGCTTGAGCGAAATGCAGTCGCAGGAGTACCTGTCGCTTGAGCGGCGCGTGGTGGATACGGGGCTTACATGATGCGCCAATGGATGGTTGCGCTCTGCCTCTGGGGCCTGAGCGTGGCGGTTTGGAGTCAGGGTGATCCTGGCTTGGCGGCCGGTGGTGTCCAATCGGAGCGTGCACGAATCGACAGCCAGCGCCAGCAAAGAACGACTGAACTTGACGCAGAGGATGCAGCGTGTTTGTCCCGGTTTGCAGTGACAGACTGCCAGAACCAGGTGGGCGTGCGACGGCGGCAGATGCTCTCGGATTTGAAGCGCCAGGAAACCAGCCTCAATGCGGCAGAGCGGCAGCAAAAGGGTGAGGAACAGCTGCAACGGGGGACCGATAAGGCCGTAGAGAATGTGCAGCGAAAACTGGATGCACAGACAACGGCTGAGAAAAATCTGCTGGTGGACCGGCAGAAGGCGCAGGATGACAAACACCGCGCCCACAAAGAACAGGCGCAACCGATGCGTAACACGGCACCAACTGCCAAATCAGGTTCGGTGCTGGACGCACAGACGATTGAAAAGAACCGTGAGGCCTATCTGGAAAAACAGAAGGCTTTGGAAAAACGCCGCAAGGAGCGGGACCAGCGGGTGCTGGACCATGGCAAGGGCGGCCCTCCGCTTCCCGTGCCCTAAGCGATTGACCGCGGTCTGTTAGGGTGTCAGCGGTTCGAGTTTGACCACCACAATCGACAAATTGTCACCCACACCACGACCGCGGGAGCGGGCTTTCTCGATCAGGAATTCAGTAGCCTCACGCGCGCTCAGTGTGGACAGGACCGAACCCAGTTCACCGGTGTTGAAGTAGTGCCAGATGCCATCGCTGCAGGCCATCAGCACATCGCCGGGGCGCAGCTGGGATATGAAGTGAAAGTCCACCGGTGGGTCGTTCTCGGTGCCCAGGCAGCCCATCAGGATGTTGGACTGCGGGTGCACGGCGGCCTGCTCTTCGGTGATTTCGCCGCGGTTGACCAGGGCCTGCACATAGGAGTGGTCCATGGTGCGTTTGACGAAACGGTTGCCGTGGAAGTGGTAGATGCGGGAATCGCCGGTGTGTGCCCAGTGGCAGTCGCCCCCGGCATTGATCAGAAAGGCGGCCAAGGTGCTGTGTGGCTCTTCTTCCGAAGAGATGGCCGTGAGTTTGATGACAACGTGTGCTTCCTGCACCACCTGCGCCAGGATGGCCGACGCGTCGTCGGTGTCCGGGTCGTAGCGTTCAAACAGTTGTTTGGAGGTCATCATGACCTGGTCCGAGGCCTTGCGGCCACCGCTGCGTCCACCCATGCCATCGGCCACGATGGCCAGTATGCAACCATTGATACGCGGATGTTTCAAGAGCGCGATCTGGTCCTGTTGGTACTCGCGGTCGCCCTTGTGTATGCCGGTGGAAGCAGTGAGTCGGTAACCAGTGGCCATGTTGATTTGCTTAAGAAGCAATACTTTCTGCAAAAGGACAGTAAGGTCGTATTATCAAGCCAGCACGACCCTTGGTGCCGTAGTTTAAACCCGTACTTACTTGCATTGCCCTTGGTAACAAATCTCCACTCACCCGAACGCCATTTGATCGAGTTGCGCATGGAGCATGCCGACCTGGATGCCCTGATAGACCGCGCGGCAAACGATGCTCCGGTGGACGAATTGATGATGCGCCGCTTGAAAAAGCGCCGTCTGTTGCTGCGAGATGAGATAACCCGGGTCGAGCGCGAACTGCAGCCCAACGAGCCGGCCTGACGCATGGGTCTGCAGGATGTGGTGGCGCGGGCGTTCGAAGCCGATGGTGCTTTGGCGCAGTGTGTGGAAGAATTCAGCCCTCGCAGTGGACAAACCGTGATGGCCAATGCCGTGGCTGCCACCATGGAGAGTGGTGGAGTGCTGGTGGTCGAGGCCGGAACAGGTGTTGGCAAGACGTTTGCCTATCTGGTGCCTGCCTTGCTCAGTGGTGAACGGGTCTTGTTGTCCACCGCGACGAAAACCCTGCAGGACCAGTTGTTTGGACGCGATATTCCGCGCCTGGTGGCCGCGCTGGGCATGCCAGTTCGCACGGCGTTGCTGAAGGGTCGCAGCAGCTACCTGTGTATGTACCGTCTGGGTGAAGCTAGGCACAGCGAGATCGCACACCAAGTCTCTGTGCAACGGGATTTGGCGCGGGTCGAGGTCTGGTCTCAAACAACCCGTGCGGGGGACATGGCGGAATTGACCCAGCTCGATGAGCGTTCACCGGTCATGCCCCTGGTCACCTCCACGCGTGACAACTGTCTGGGCGCCCGGTGCCCGCAGATCAATAACTGCCACGTCAATCTGGCCCGGCGTGAAGCCATGGCGGCCGATGTGGTGGTCATCAACCACCACTTGTTCTTTGCCGATCTGAACATCCGCGAGTCGGGTGTGGCCGAGCTGCTGCCGACCGTGCAGGCGGTGGTATTTGACGAAGCGCACCAACTCAATGAAATTGGTGTTCAGTTTTTGGGCCGTCAGCTAACAAGCCATCAACTGGATAACTTTGGCCGTGATCTTGCGCTGCAGGGGCACAAGATGGCCCAGGCCCATTCCGCGTGGCCAGAAATGGTGGCAGAGCTCAGTCGCAGTGTGCAAGCTCTGCGTGTGATGTGCGGTGGCAGCCAGACCACGGGGCGCATCGCTTGGGAAACTGAACAGCCCAGCGGGATTGCCGAACAGGACTGGCAACGTGTGGTGTCGGACATGCATACGGCATTGCAGCACACAGATGTGGTGCTGCGTAGCATGGAAGAACTGTCCCCCGAGCTCAAAACATTGCATGAACGGGGCGCACGCCTGATGGCCGAGCTGGACGTGTTTTCACACGCCGTTCAGCCCGGTGACGTGCGCTGGCTGGAGGTGGGCACCGCCCAGGTGCGATTGGTCCAGTCACCACTGGAGATTGCTGACGCAATGCGATCACGTGTCCTCATCTCTGAGGTTGAGCCCGGCAATCGCAAGTCATGGATTTTTACGTCAGCCACCTTGGGGCATGACGCTAGCATGGCGCATTTTGTGGCGTCGTGTGGCCTGGACGGGGCGCAGGTGCTGCAGGTTCAAAGCCCGTTCGACTACCAGACCCAGGCCGCGTTGTACATCCCTGCGCACATGCCCAAACCGGGTGATGCGGGCCATAGTGCCGCCGTTGCCCAACTGGTGGCGCAAGGTGCAACCGTATTAGGGGGGCGAACGCTGGTGTTGACGACAACCTTGCGTGCCATGCGCGACATTGCTGCGGCCTTGCGCCAACACTTTGATGCTTTCTCGTTCGTGGATGTACTGCTGCAGGGTGAGTCTCCCAAACGGGAGTTGACGGAGCGTTTTGTCCGGGGATCCGTGGCTGGAAACAATGGATGTATCCTGGTTGGCTCCGCATCCTTCTGGGAAGGAATAGATGTTCCGGGTGACGCTTTGCAACTGGTGGTAGTTGACAAATTGCCGTTTTCTCCGCCCGGCGACCCTGTAGTGGAGGCGAGGGCCAGACAGCTGGAAGCCAGCGGCAACAACCCGTTCCACCATTACCACGTTCCCCAAGCGGCCATTGCATTGAAGCAGGGTGCTGGTCGCCTCATCCGCAGGGAGACAGACCGTGGGGTGCTGGTGGTTTGTGATGTGCGCTTAAACCAGATGGGCTATGGGCGCCGTATCGTGGCAGCCCTGCCGGCCATGCGGCGCATCACCTCGCAGGACCAATTCGAAGAGGTACTGAAGAGTCTTCTTACCAGACCTTCCACCACGGATCATTGAGTGCGCGCGAGCCGTGGACCAGGAAGTCCGATCGCGGGTAATTCGACTCCAGTACGCGTTTGGCGTCGTCCCGCAACTGGGTCATACCCAGTGCTTCGTAAGAGCGGTACATGATGTAAAGCGCTTCTTCGATGGCAGCAACCTGGCGGTAGTCAGATACAGCCACCTGTGCCCTGTTGACAGCGGCCAGATAGGCGCCGCGCTTGAAGTAATAGCGTGCAACATGCACCTCGTACTGGGCGAGTGAGCTCACGATGTAGTTCATGCGCAGGCGGGCGTCGTTCGCGTAGCGCGAATCAGGAAAGCGGTCCACCAGCTCCTTGAAAGCCTCAAAAGATTCTTTTGAGGCTTTCTGGTCGCGTTCGGTCAAATCCTGGCGGGTAAATTTTGCAAAAAGGCCCAAGTCGTCATTGAAATTGATGACGCCTTTGAGGTAAATGGCGTAGTCCATAGCCGGGCTCACCGGATGCAACTTCATGAAGCGCTCCAATGTCGCCAAAGCATCTGCTGTCTCAGACGATTTGTACTGGGCATAGGCTTTGTCCAATTGGGCTTGCTGCGCCAACGGTGTGCCTGCAGCACGCGCTTCCAGCTTATCCAGCAGCAGGATTGCGCGCTCCCATTGGCCGGCTGCCATCTCTTCCTTGGCCTCGGAGTAAATCCGGTTGGGGCTCATCGTGGCAGTCTTGTCCACCGGGGTACTGGAGCAGCCGGCAGTCAAGAGTGCGACGGTCGCCAGCAGTGAAACGCAAACGACCGATAATTTGACACGAAGCATGTTAGGAAACTTTCTTGAAACAGAGCACAACAATTATATCGAGCGACTCAACGGTGACTGACTCTGAAGAGGTGGAGGATGCCACAGTCGAGGTTGAGTGGCGCAAGCTGAGTGTTTCGGAGGCCCAGCACGGGGTGCGGCTGGACCGGGCATTGGTCGATGCGGCACCCGAGTTTTCGAGAAATTACCTGCAGCAGCTGATTGAGGCCGAACAGATAACGGTCAATACACAGATTGCCCGCAAGGCATCCTTCAAGGTGAAGGCTGGTGACGTGCTGGTCATAGAATTGCGTCCCACACCGCAGAGTCAGGCCTTTCTGCCCCAAACGATGCCTCTGGATGTTGTGTTTCAGGATGAGCACATCCTGGTCATCAACAAGCCGGCTGGTTTGGTCGTCCATCCGGCGCCGGGAAACTGGAGCGGCACGCTTCTCAATGGACTGTTGGCTTACGATACTGCCATTGCGTCGGTACCCAGGGCAGGCATCGTGCACCGGCTGGACAAGGACACCAGCGGTTTGATGGTGGTAGCCCGCAGTCGCATCGCAATGGATGCCTTGGTGCAATCCATAGCCGCAAGGGAAGTCAGTCGTCAATACCTCGCCATCGCGCACCGTCCCTGGACGGGAGCGGTGCGCCAGACCGTGGATGCACCCATAGGGCGAGACCCGCGCAACCGTTTGCGCATGGCTGTTGTTGATCTGGGGAGTCAATCGGGGAAGTCTGCGAAGACGGATTTCGTATATTTGGAAAACGCTGACAACGGATGTTTTGTTCGTTGCATTTTGCATACTGGCCGTACCCACCAGATTCGGGTGCATATGGCCTCTTTGGGTCACCCCCTGATTGCCGACGTGGTGTACGGCGGAACCTGCGTAGCCGGCATGCAGCGCCAAGCGCTGCATGCAACCCGTTTGGCTTTTGTGCACCCGATTACCGGTCTGGACATGGCCTTTGAAGCGCCACCACCAGACGATTTCAAAGCCCTTCTCGCCTCATGGGGGCTGCGTTACAATCAGGCTGAGCGGGTCGAAAGCCCGTAAGCGCCCCGGGACACGCCGAGGCTAGGCACGGTGAAACCTTCACATCTGCTGCCGTCTGTTTGGAATCTCATTGATTGCTCACCGGGATGGTGGCGTTTCCGATAAAGCCTGACTATGAACATGGCAGATGCAAAACGGGTCCTGGAGACTGCGTTAATTTGCTCTCAGCAACCCTTGCCGTTGCGCGATATGCGTTCGCTCTTCAATGAGTCATTGGGCGCAGATACGCTCAAAAGCTTGCTCGAAGAGTTAGGCAACGAATGGGCCGGCAGGGGCGTGGAGCTGGTGCATATTGCATCCGGATGGCGATTTCAAAGCAGACCAGAGATGCGCGAGTACCTGGATAAGCTGCACCCGGAAAAGCCGCCCCGTTACACGCGTGCGACCTTGGAAACCCTGGCGATTATTGCTTACCGACAGCCAGTTACGCGCGGCGATATGGAGGATATCCGTGGTGTCACCATTAACTCGCTGTTGATTAAACAACTGGAAGACAGGGGTTGGGTCGAAGTGATAGGCCATCGGGAAGCTGCGGGTCGTCCCGCCCTGTATGCGACCACCCGGCAGTTTCTGGATGACTTGGGGCTGAAATCACTGGACCAGTTGCCGCTGCTGGAGAGTGTCGCCAACCAGGACGGTGTTTTTGGCGCCCTGGTTGAGTCAGCGGGAGAGACTCTGGTAATTCCTGCGGTTGAAGAGCCTGCAGCAGGCGACGAGAAAATGCAATTGGATATGCCGCTGGAGGCCGCCAACCCGGAAATGCCTCCACCTTTGAATGGATTCCCAGAATGAACGACAACACGCCTGTACACCCGACGCCCGCTGAGGCTGCTGCTGCACCCAGTATTGAAGTTGGTGACTCCGCATCGATATTGTCGAATGCGCCATCGCCCCAAGCAGATCTGGAGGTTGCAACTACCGGCCAGACAAAGGCCCCGTTTGACAACCGTTTCAGCGACGTCATTTCGGGCCAGTTTGATGCCGACGAGGAGTTGGTGGAGCTTGTGCCGCCCAAGCGTGTATTGGCACCGATGGCGGAAACGCCTAAGCTGCACAAGGTATTGGCGCAGGCGGGCATGGGTTCGCGCCTGGAGATGGAGCAGCTCATCATGGAAGGGCGTATCTCGGTCAACAATGAGCCAGCTCATATTGGACAACGTATCCAGTTTGGCGACAACATCAAGGTTAACGGCAAGCCCATCCGTTTTCGCATCGAGCCGCCACCAGCACGTGTGATCGCCTACCACAAGCCTGTGGGTGAGGTGGTCACCCACGACGACCCACAAAACAGGCCCACGGTCTTTCGCCGCCTGCCAAAGCTGCACCAGGGCAAATGGCAATCAGTCGGGCGCCTTGACTTGAATACCGAAGGTTTGTTACTGTTTACGAGCTCCGGTGAGTTGGCCAATAACCTGATGCACCCCCGTTTCGGCCTGGAGCGTGAGTACGCGGTGCGGGTTTTGGGGTCCTTGAACAAGGAAGAGAAAAAATTGCTGCTAGAAGGCGTCAAGCTGGACGACGGCATGGCACAGTTTGGATCGATTGAAGACGGTGGTGGCGAAGGCTCCAATTGCTGGTACCGCGTAACCATTTCCGAAGGCCGCAACCGTGAGGTGCGGCGCATGCTGGAGGCGGTTGGCCATGCCGTGAGTCGATTGATCCGAATCCGATACGGTGCAATGGTTCTGCCGCGTGGACTGAAACGGGGCGGTTGGATGGAGTTGGACGAGGCTGATATTCGATCCTTGGTGCAGGCGGCTGGTGGCGGACGTGCACCTGCTGACGGTGTTCGTGAGGAGGGTGCACCGCGTGGCAACCCAGGCCGAGGTGGTCCACAGGGCAATGGGCAACGCCGTGGTGGGCGCACGGGTGGGCCTCGTGGTGCAAATGCTGGTGGTCAGCCCAACCCGATTCAAAGCGGTTTCAAGGGCAGAAATGGTCCCACCGGCGCCAAAGGTGGTGTTCGCCCGGATGGCAACCGTTTTGACGCATCCAGGGATGGGCGAGGCGGGGCTGCGCAGCCGGACCCCATGAAAACGGCTTTTGGCTACATTGGCGCGGATAGCTTTACGCGCCAGCGGCAAGATGCCGGACAAAGACCATCCGGTGGACCTGGTGGTCAGCGCCGCAAGGGTCGAAGCCGCTAGGCGGCAATGCTAAAATAGCAGGCTTTGCCCCGCTTCGGAGCAATAGGCAGATTTTCAATCAGTTCAGGAAATACCATGACAATCGAACGCACTCTCTCCATCATCAAACCCGACGCCGTTGCCAAGAACGTGATCGGACAGATTTACGCCCGTTTCGAAGCGGCTGGCCTCAAGGTTGTGGCTGCCCGTATGGCGCATTTGTCACGTGGCGAAGCAGAAGCTTTTTACGCCGTCCACAAGGCACGTCCTTTTTTCAAGGATCTGGTGGATTTCATGATCTCCGGCCCTGTGATGATCCAGGCACTGGAAGGTGAAAATGCCATCCTGAAGCACCGTGACCTGATGGGCGCCACCGATCCCAAGAAGGCTGCGCCCGGAACCATCCGTGCCGACTTCGCCGACAGCATTGATGCCAACGCCGTACACGGCTCCGATGCCGCTGAAACAGCTGCTGTGGAAATCGCATTCTTCTTTGCTGGCATGAACGTTTTCTCCCGCTAAGTTATGCAATGACGGCCAACCTGCTTGATTACGATCTGGACGGATTGGCCGCCTTTTGCGAGCGGCTCGGGGAGAAGCGCTTCCGTGCGACCCAGCTTTTTCGGTGGATCCACCAGAAGGGCGCCGCTCAATTTGAGGACATGAGTGATCTCGCCAAGTCTTTGCGTGAAAAACTCAAAACCACCGCACACGTCCAGGCACTTCCTGTGCTGTCGCAGCACATCTCTGTGGATGGGACCATCAAATGGTTGTTTGATGTCGGTGGTGGCAATGCCATTGAAACCGTATTTATCCCTGAAGACGACCGTGGCACGCTCTGCATTTCGTCTCAAGCCGGTTGCGCCGTAGCGTGCCGGTTTTGCTCCACCGGGCATCAAGGGTTCAGCCGCAATTTGACGGCTGGCGAGATTGTTTCGCAACTCTGGTTTGCCGAGCATTTTCTACGCAAGCATTTGAAGAAGGACGAACGCGTCATCTCCAACGTGGTGATGATGGGTATGGGCGAGCCTTTGCAAAACTATTCGGCACTCGTCCCGGCCTTGCGGGTCATGTTGGACGACCATGCCTATGGTTTGTCGCGCCGCCGCGTGACGGTTTCCACGTCGGGCGTGGTTCCGATGATGGACAGGCTGGGCCAGGATTGCCCAGTTGCGCTTGCAGTTTCCTTGCATGCGCCCAATGACGCCCTGCGTGATGATCTGGTTCCGTTGAACCGAAAGTACCCTATTGCCGAGTTGCTGGACGCCTGCAAGCGCTATTTGGAGGTGGCGCCCAGGGACTTCATCACCTTTGAGTACTGCATGCTGGCGGGGGTGAATGACACACCTGAGCATGCTGCTGAATTGGTAAAGCTTGTACGGTCTGGTAGCGATCGCGCCTGGTGCAAGTTCAACCTGATTCCGTTCAATCCATTCCCCGCCTCTGGTCTGATTCGGTCACCACAGCCGGCTGTCCTTGCTTTTTCCAAAGCCTTGAGTGATGCCGGTATTGTGACGACAATCCGCAAGACACGGGGCGACGACATTGATGCGGCTTGTGGTCAACTGGCGGGCGATGTGCAAGATAGAACGAATATTCAGACGCGAATCAACAAGCGACGCACTATCATCATCAAGCCCGAAAATGAATTGACTCCGCCAGGGAGAGAGGACACGGTTAATGACTGATATGGTGCGAATCGGCGCTGCTGCGCTTTCTTGGATTGTCTGGGCGGGTTTGGCCTGTTCGACTGCTACTTTGGTGACCGGTTGTGCAACTAATTTGTCCGGCGCTGGCATGAATTCAGATCGTGTGACTGAGTCGGACGAATCCGAGGGGCGTAAGCGTGCCAAACTGCGGTTGGAGTTGGCCGTGGCCTACTTCGACAAAGGGCAGACAACCGATGCGCTGGACCACCTCAAGCAGCGCTTCGGATGGAGCGTGATCTCTCTTGCCGG
>JAZKDY010000109.1:12368-50683 GCA_040387325.1 Pseudomonadota bacterium
GTCCATCGCGGCCGATCCCACCCTGTTCGAGGCCTACAATTTGCGTGGCTTGGTGTACATGCGGCTGAACGACACTCCGCTCGCAGAAGAAAGTTTCCGCCGTGCACTGGCCATCAATCCAAAAGCGGCCAGCGTTCAGCACAATTACGGCTGGATGCTGTGTCAGCAGTCGCGGTTTTCGGAATCCACGCAGATGTTCGGTAATGCGTTGGGCGATCCCGCCTATGGCGAACGTGCCAAAACCTGGATGGCACAAGGTCTTTGCCAGATCAAGAGTGACAAACCCGCGGATGCAGAGAACAGTTTTTTGCGTTCTTACGAACTGGATGCAGGTAACCCGATAACCGCCTATTACTTGGCGTTGCTGATGTACCAGCGGGGGGAGTTTGTGCGCGCGCAGTTTTATGCGCGGCGGCTTAACAATAGCGAACTGGCCACCGCGGATTCTCTCTGGCTGGGAATAAAGGTGGAACGTCGCATGGAGAACCGTGACGCGATGGCGCAATTGAGCGCGCAATTGAAGAAACGGTATCCCCAGTCCCGTGAAAACTTGGCTTTGGAGCGAGGTGCCTTCAATGAGTGATGTGGGGTTGTCGGAAGCAGTTGGAGCAGGTGCAGACTTGGCGTCACCCGCAGAGATCACAGCCGGAACCATGATGCGCAATGCAAGAGAGGCGGCAGGCTTGCACGTTGCAGCGTTGGCAGTGTCCATGAAGATTCCTGTAAAGAAGCTTGAGGCCTTGGAAGCCGATCGGCTTGATTTGTTGCACGATGCTGTTTTTGTCCGCGCTCTGGCAGCCAGCGTTTGCCGCGCGTTAAAGATCGACCCGGCACCCATACTTATCAAGCTGCCGCTAAACGCGGCTCCAAGGTTGAATCCGGATGAACGCGGTATCAACGCGCCTTTCCATTCACCCAACGACGCGTCGGGCTTGGCCATTCCTGAGTTGCTGGTCAAACCGTCATCACTGTTTGTGTTGGCGCTTGTCGTGGCAGGTGTTGCGGTTTTCTTCTTTCCGGATATCAAGGTGCCAGACGTCTCTGGTGATCTTGTAAGCCAGGCGACACGTTCTTCAGATAACCAGGTTCCCCCACAGGCAGCACAGTCGACGCCACAGGTATTTGAATCTAGTCCTGAGCCCGTCGTTGCAACTGCCTCCGCTGCGCATGTTATGGGTGAAGGTGTGGCGTTGCCTCCCGTTCCAGTGCCTTCCGCCGTTGCGGAGACCCCATTTGTGAAGGCCTCCACATCTACGACGCCGTTGGTGACGGCCAGCCAGCCTGCGGTCGTCGCGAGTCGACCCGTGCCCGTCGCAAGCCGGCCTTTTGCGGCGCCGAGTGTGCCTGCGGCAATTGCAAGCCGTCCTGTCAGTGCGCCATTGCTGCCGTCAACCGGGACGGTCGTCTTCAAAGCGAAGGGCGCGACCTGGGTCAAGGTTGTTGACGCCAAGGGCACCGTTCAGCTGAGCAAGACTCTGGCCGAGGGAGAGGTTGTGGGTGCTTCCGGCGCGACTCCGTTGTCAGTGGTTGTTGGACGTGTCGACGCAACGGAAGTGGAAGTTCGTGGGCAGACATTCAGTTTGGCCGGTGTTGCCAAAGACAACGTTGCACGATTTGAGGTGAAGTAGTGAATTCAAACTTAGCTATTGCCTTGTCGACGCCTGTGCGGCGCGCGTCGCTGCAAGCGCGGGTGGTGTGGGGTGGGAGAGTCGTCACCTTGGGCGGCGATGCGCCGGTGCGCTTGCAGTCCATGACCAATACAGACACCGCAGACGCGATCGGGACAGCCATTCAAGTAAAAGAGCTGGCTATTGCGGGGTCAGAAATGGTCCGCATTACTGTCAATACGCCCGAAGCTGCCCAAGCTGTTCCCTATGTGCGGGAGCAACTGGATCGCATGGGTATTGACGTGCCCTTGATTGGTGACTTTCACTTCAATGGCCATCGCTTGCTGACCGAATACCCTGATTGCGCCAAGGCGTTGTCCAAGTACCGTATCAATCCGGGTAACGTGGGCAAGGGTGACAAACGCGACAAGCAATTTTCCCAGATGGTGGAGGCGGCTTTGCGCTGGGACAAGCCGATTCGTATTGGTGTCAATTGGGGTAGTCTGGATCAGGAGCTTCTTGCATCGCTTATGGACGAGAACAGCCGTCGGGCGGTGCCATGGGGCGCCAAGCCGGTGATGTATGAAGCCCTGATTACCTCCGCCATCGAATCGGCGCGAAGGGCGGAGGCGATTGGCATGGATGCCAGTCAAATCATCTTGTCTTGCAAGGTTAGTGGGGTGCAGGATCTTGTGGCGGTCTACCGGGAACTGGGGCGGCGATGCGCATACCCCTTGCATCTGGGCCTTACCGAAGCTGGCATGGGCAACAAAGGAACGGTTGCGTCATCGGTGGCTCTAGGTGTACTGTTACAAGAAGGCTTGGGGGATACTATTCGCGTTTCGCTTACGCCCGCCCCCGGTGAGTCCCGTTCGCAGGAGGTCGTGATTGCTTCCGAAATTGTCCAGGCCCTGGGTTTGCGAAATTTTGTACCCAGTGTCACGGCATGCCCGGGTTGCGGTCGCACAACCAGTACAACTTTTCAGGAGTTGACGCAACAAATCGATGACTTTCTGAGAGAAAAGATGCCGGTGTGGCGCGAGAGTTTCCCTGGCGTAGAAAATCTCAAAGTCGCGGTGATGGGGTGCATTGTCAACGGCCCAGGCGAAAGCAAACATGCCGATATCGGCATCAGCTTACCGGGAACGGGCGAAGCGCCAGCAGCACCCGTGTTTATCGATGGCGAAAAACGCATGACATTACGCGGCGATTCCATCGCAGCTGACTTCCAGAAAGTTGTGGAAGATTACATTCAGCAACGTTTTGGCGCGGCCGCTGCAACTCCAGCACACTAAACGCGTTCAGGCATTGAACTTGTCGGCGCGTTGGTCCAACCGCCTACAATCCCCGGCTTAACTGAATACTCACATGGCAAATCACCTAGATCTCGAAGAACAAGAGCAGCTTGACCAGCTCAAGCATTTTTGGAAGCAATACGGAAACCTGATTACATGGGCTTTGATTGTTGTTCTGGGCGCTGTTGCCGCCTGGAACGGCTACCACATGTGGCAGCGCAACCAGGCCACTCAGGCGGGGGTAATGTTTGATGAGGTTGAAAAAGTGGTGCGTGGAGGTGACGTACAGAAAGCCGAGCGGGCGTTTTCCGACATGAAGGAGCGTTATGCCAAGATGGCTTATACGCAGCAGGCTGGTTTGCTCGTTGCCAAAATGGCATACGAGTCCGGAAAAATCGATTCCGCAAAAGTGACGCTAAATTGGTTGGTGGAGAATGCGGCTGACAAAGGTTATGCATCGGTCGCCAGGTTGCGCTTGTCCGCTGTGTTGGTGGAAGCAAAAGCTTACGATGAGGCGCTGAAAATTCTGGGTGCCGGAATTGCAGATGAATTCGCTGCGTTGGCAGATGACAGAAAAGGCGATATCTACAGCCTGCAGGGCAAAAAAGCAGAGGCTAAAGCGGAGTACCAAAAGGCGTTCAAAGCCTTTGATGAGCAATCAGAGTACCGTCGCCTGGTGGGCGTAAAGCTAAACGCTTTGGGCGTGGACCCTCTGGCTGATGTGAAGACCGCCGCCATCAAGGAAGGTTCGAAGTGACTCTCATTAGTCAAAAACTAAGGCAACTGACCCTGTCCATCGGAGTCGTCCTGTTGATGACGGCCTGTGCTGGAGCCGACAAGTCAAAACAACTCGATTTAGGCCCCAATACACCACTGATTGGCGTCCGATCAGCGTGGACATCGAGCATCGGTTCCGTGGGTTTCCCGCTGGAAGTGCGACCGGTTGGCAATCTCGTTTTTGTGGCAAGTTCTGAAGGGGCCGTTGCCGCCATTGACGCCCGCACGGGTGGCGATCTTTGGCGTACGTCGGTGGGCACTCAGCTGTCTGCGGGTGTCGGCAGTGATGGCCGTTATGCGGCGGTAGTCACTCGCGCAAACGAGTTGGTTGTGTTGGATGGTGCCAAAGAGCTGTGGCGCCAGAAACTGGGTGCAGTGACATTGACAGCACCTTTTGTGGCTGGTGGACGGGTCTTTACGCTTTCTGCGGATCGCACCGTTTCCGCATTCGATGTGGCCACCGGACGCAAACTCTGGATGCAACAACGTCCGGGCGAGGCATTGGTGCTAGGGCGGTCCGGCATTGTCATGGCGATAGGCGACACCCTGGTAACCGGTCTGGCAGGGCGCTTGGTTGGTATGAGTCCGATGAATGGAAAAGTCCGCTGGGAGGCGCAGATTGCCAATAGCCGTGGTACCAATGAAGTAGAACGTCTGGTGGATTTAGTGTCTGGCGTTAGTCGTCAAGGTAGCCAAGTGTGCGTCAGGTCGTTCCAGTCTGCAATCGGCTGTGTAGATGGTGCCACTGGCAGTCTGGCGTGGAGCAAAACCGCATCTGGCTCCACCGGGCTGGATGGAGATCAGGCCGAATTGTTCGGTACAGAAAGCGACGGCAGGGTCCTTGCCTGGAAGCGCACGGATGGTGAGCGTCTGTGGGTCTCTGAGCGACTGCGCTTCAGAAACCTGACAGCGCCAGTTTTGGTGGGGCGATCGATTGTTATTGGCGACGAGGTCGGAACCCTGCACTTTTTGTCTCGGCAAGACGGATCGCCTTTGAACCGCGTATCCACCGATGGCTCTGCCATTCAGTCTTCTCCCGTACTGGTTGGTCAAACGCTTGTAGCGGTGACGCAACGGGGCGGTATTTTTGGCTTCAAACCTGAGTGATGGTCTGAGCCATACAACATGAAACCTGTCATTGCATTGGTTGGCCGCCCCAACGTCGGCAAATCAACCCTGTTCAACCGCCTGACCAAGACCCGTGATGCCATCGTGGCTGATTACGCCGGGCTAACGCGGGATCGCCACTACGGCAACGGAAAGCAGGGGCAACACGAATTCATTGTTATCGATACAGGTGGGTTTGAACCCGACGCCACATCCGGCATCTACAAGGAGATGGCAAAACAAACGCGGCAAGCGGTAGCCGAAGCGGATGTCGTGATGTTTGTGGTGGACGCACGCGCAGGTTTGTCGGCGCAAGACCATGAGATTGGCAAATACTTGCGCAAGCTGGGCAAACCCTGCGTCCTGGTTGCCAATAAGGCCGAAGGCATGACGGCGGGCGCCCAACTCGTAGAGTTCTTTGAACTCGGCTTGGGTGAGGTGTTTCCTGTCTCTGCAGCCCATGGACAGGGCATAAAACCCTTGGTTGACCTTGCCCTGGGGCCGTTGGTGCCACCAGAGGATGGGGCTGAGGTGGTCGAGGACGACCCCGGTGTCATCAAATTGGCGGTTGCTGGCAGGCCAAATGTTGGCAAATCTACACTGATCAACACCTGGCTGGGTGAGGAGCGCTTGGTCGCTTTCGATCTGCCGGGTACAACGCGCGACGCTATTTCTGTACCGTTTGAGCGCAAAGGTCAGCGCTTCGAATTGATCGATACCGCAGGGTTGCGTCGCAAAGGCCAGGTGTTTGAAGCTATTGAGAAGTTCTCAGTGGTCAAAACCCTGCAGGCTATTGAGTCGGCCAGCGTTGTGTTGTTGCTCATTGACGCCACCCAGGGCGTAACGGACCAGGATGCCCATATTGCTGGCTATGTGCTGGAGTCGGGGCGGGCGGTTGTGGTTGCGGTCAACAAGTGGGATGCGGTAGACGACTATGCACGCGAGCTGGTCAAGCGGTCCATCGAAACACGGTTGGGTTTCCTGAAGTTTGCGGCTTTGCACCTTATCTCTGCACAAAAACGGCAGGGCCTTGGGCCGGTTTGGGATTCCATTGCCCAAGCGCACAAAGCCGCCAACTGCAAAATGTCGACTCCGGTGTTGACCCGCTTGCTGCTGGAGGCCGTGCAATTCCAGACACCCAAGAAAACCGGTATGTACCGCCCCAAGCTGCGTTACGCGCACCAAGGGGGCATGAATCCGCCCATCATCATCATCCACGGTAACTCATTGGAGCACGTGACTGACGCTTACAAGCGGTTTCTGGAAGGACGATTCCGTAAGGAATTCAATTTGATTGGAACGCCGTTGCGCATACAGATGAAGTCATCGTCGAATCCCTATGCGGATAAGGATGACTAATGAGTCCTTGCGCGTGTAAAAAGCGTTTTTTGCGTAGGGAATGACCAGCATCTCGCCAGGCAAGCTCCCTTGGTGTGGTATCGTCCAATCTTCTTAATCTTCTTGAACACGGAGAATATCGTGAGCAACAAAGGGCAGTTACTGCAAGACCCATTCCTCAACGCTTTGCGTCGAGAACATGTTCCGGTCTCCATCTACTTGGTCAATGGCATCAAACTGCAGGGGCAGGTTGAATCATTCGACCAATATGTAGTATTGCTGCGCAATACGGTTACCCAAATGGTATACAAACATGCCATTTCTACCATTGTCCCTGGTCGTGCAGTTAATTTTGCTGCAGCTGGCGGGGACACGCCTGACGCTGCTTGAGTACGCGGGCCTTCGTGGCCCTGTTTTCGTAAAGCCCGCTTTCCCTTGGTTCATTTGACAGCAGCGCTTCAATCTGCCGGTACACCGACTATCTTGGTCGGTGTGGACTTGGGCGCTCCCAATTTTGACGGCGAGCTGGAGGAGTTGGGCTTGTTAGCCCAAACTGCTGGTATGGTGCCTGTGGCGCGCGTGACCTGCAAGCGCAGAGCCCCCGACGCCGCGCTCTTCATCGGTTCCGGCAAGGCTGACGAAATCAAACTGCTGGCCACCCAATTGGGTGCCAAAGAAGTACTTTTTGACCAAAGCCTGAGTCCGGGTCAACAGCGCAATCTGGAGCGCCACCTGGAGCTGCCGGTTAACGACCGCACCTTCCTGATTCTGGAAATATTTGCGCAGCGCGCACGCAGCCACGAGGGCAAACTGCAGGTCGAATTGGCGCGACTGCAGTACTTGAGTACACGTTTGGTGCGCCGTTGGTCGCACCTGGAGCGCCAAAGCGGCGGCATCGGCATGCGGGGTGGTCCCGGAGAAGCCCAGATTGAGCTGGATCGACGCATGATTGGTGAAACCATCAAGCGCACCAAAGAGCGCTTGGGCAAAGTCAAAAAACAGAGGCAGACCCAACGGCGCCAACGTGAACGCCGGGATGCATTCAACATTTCGCTGATTGGTTATACCAATGCAGGCAAGTCCACACTCTTTAATGCCTTGGTCAAAGCGCGTGCCTATGCGGCAGACCAACTTTTTGCCACGCTGGACACAACCACGCGCCAGTTGTACCTGGGTGAAGCCGGACGTTCAGTGTCGCTGTCGGATACTGTGGGCTTTATCAGGGACCTGCCCCACGGGTTGGTCGATGCGTTTCAGGCAACGCTACAGGAAGCGATTGACGCTGACCTGTTGCTGCATGTTGTCGACGCAGCCAATCCGCACTTCGCTGAGCAAATTTTGCAGGTCCAAAGTGTGTTGAAAGAAATTGGAGCGGATGGCATTCCCCAGCTTCTGGTGTTCAATAAAATCGACGCCTTGGATGCGGAGCACCAGCCCCTCAGGCTGGAGGACGAGTTCGAAATCGATGGCGTACAAACGCCGCGTATTTTTGTCAGCGCCAGAGACGCTTCGGGTTTGCCAGCCTTGCGCAAGCGCTTGGCAGACATTGCGCGACTACCTGCGTCTGAAGTGAATTCTGGTGAGCTTTCCCCCGCAAGCCTTGGGGACGACCGCTGAGTAGGCACAATCCGGGACAGATCTATGAAAACCGACGAAATGAAACCTCCTGCTCGTATTTTTGCACTCCGTACAGTCACTGCGCCACTATGGGTGCAACGGATGTTCAACCTGAACGATTCCCGTTGGGGGCGTGGCGACGACAAGCCTGGTGACAGTGGCAAGACCGAAGGTTCGCAACCACCTCCACCCGAAAACGAACCCAACAAGCCGCCATTGGATTCTGGTTCTTCAAACGGCCGCAAAAATGCGCCTGCAGGTGGACCGCCCGATCTGGAAGAAGTCTGGAAAGATGTCAGCCGGAAACTGGGTGGGTTTTTCGGCAAACCCTCCATGCCACCCCGTGGTGGTGGTGCTGGTGGCGGCGGTTTCCAACCTGACATGAAGAACGCCGGTATCGGCGCTGGGTTGATCGTGGCGGTACTGGTGATGATTTGGCTGGGCACGGGCTTCTTCATCGTGCAAGAAGGTCAGCAGGCTGTTATTACGCAGTTCGGCAAGTACAAGGGTACCGTCAATGCGGGTTTTAACTGGCGCCTGCCTTACCCCATTCAAAACCATGAGCTGGTGTTTGTGACCCAGATCCGCTCGGTGGATGTCGGGCGTGACAATGTGCTCAAAGCCACTGGCTTGCGTGAGTCTGCGATGCTGACGCAAGACGAAAACATTCTGGACATCAAGTTCGCCGTGCAGTACCGTCTCAATGACGCACGTGCCTTTTTGTTTGAAAGCAAGAACCCTGCGGAAGCCGTCGTGCAGGCCGCAGAAACCTCGGTGCGCGAAGTCCTCGGCAAGATGAAAATGGACGCGGCACTGTCAGACGAGCGCGACCAGATCGGCCCCCGTGTACGGGCCATGATGCAGACTATTCTTGACCGGTACAAAGTGGGTGTTGAGGTTGTGGGTATCAATCTGCAGTCCGGCGGTGTACGACCACCCGAGCAGGTGCAGGCGTCCTTTGACGATGTGCTCAAGGCGGGCCAGGAGCGCGAGCGCGCCAAGAACGAAGCCCAGGCCTACGCAAATGATGTGGTTCCCCGCGCCGTAGGTTCTGCATCGCGTCTGAAAGAAGAAGCCGAAGCCTACAAGGCCCGCGTCGTTGCGCAGGCCCAGGGTGATGCACAGCGCTTCCGGTCCGTGTTTGCGGAATACCAAAAAGCCCCACAGGTCACACGTGACCGCATGTATCTGGACGCCATGCAGCAAATCTACGGCAACGTGACCAAGGTACTGGTCGACTCCAAACAAGGCTCCAATCTCCTGTATTTGCCTTTGGACAAAATCATGCAGATGAGCGGCGCAGCAGGGGATCCGGGGGCCACCGCGCCGCCCGTGTCGTCACCACCCGTTCACGTGGTTCCGCCCGCTGGGGCGGCCAACGACGCCCGCAGCCGAGAAGCGGCCCGTACACGTGAACGCGAATCCCGCTAGGAGCTCCCCATGAACCGCATTGGATTGATTTTTTCGTCGGTGTTGGTGCTGATTGCGCTGGCCAGTTCTACATTGTTCGTCGTGGACCAACGCCAGTTCGGCGTGGTTTACGCTCTGGGTCAGATCAAGGATGTGATCACCGAGCCAGGACTCAACTTCAAGTTGCCACCACCGTTCCAGAACGTGTCTTACATCGACAAGCGCCTGTTGACGCTGGACAGTTCGGACACCGAGCCCATGTTGACGGCCGAGAAACAACGCGTCGTGATTGACTGGTATGTGCGCTGGCGTATTTCCGAGCCTACCGAGTACATCCGCAATGTCGGTTTGAACGAAGGCGCGGGCACTGTGCAATTGAACCGCGTGGTGCGCAATGCCTTCCAGGAAGAGGTCAACAAACGTACCGTGAAAGAGCTGCTGTCGCTGAAACGCGAAGATTTGATGGCCGACGTGAAGGCCGAGGTTCTGGCAAAGGTCAAGGGTGCCAAGCCCTGGGGTATTGACGTGGTGGACGTGCGCATCACCCGCGTGGACTATGTGGAAGCGATCACAGAGTCGGTCTACCGCCGCATGGAAGCCGAGCGCAAGCGGGTTGCCAATGAACTGCGTTCCACGGGTGCTGCTGAGGGTGAAAAAATTCGCGCCGATGCAGACCGCCAGCGCGAAGTCACCATAGCCAACGCCTACCGTGACGCACAAAAGATCAAGGGTGAGGGTGATGCCGAGGCGGCCCGCATTTATGCCGAGGCCTTTGGCAAGGATCCCCAGTTCGCACAGTTCTACCGCAGCCTGGACGCCTACAAGGCCAGCTTCGCCAACAAGAGCGATGTCATGGTGCTGGATCCTTCGTCTTCCGAGTTCTTCAAGATATTCCGCGGCGGCGTCGCACCCGCCACCACTTCCAAGAAGTAACATGTGAGCAGCGAGACGATTTGGCTGGCCATCGCCCTGGTGCTGGTCATTGAGGGGTTGTTCCCATTTGTGTCTCCGGCTGGCTGGCGCAAAATGTTTGCCCAGTTGTTGTCCTACCGAGACGGGCAGATACGCTTTTTTGCCGTGTGTAGCATCTTGGGCGGATTACTGATGATTTGGCTTGTCGCACCCTGAAATCCGGGTGCCAAGCCCGGTAAAATCTGGGTTTTAATAGCCTGCACTTTTCACATGTCAGCCTGGGTCTTACCGGATCACATTGCCGATGTGCTGCCTTCCGAGGCGCGCCACATCGAAGAAATAAGAAGAGACCTGTTGGACATGGCGCGTTGCTATGGCTATGAACTGGTCATGCCGCCCCTGCTGGAGCATCTGGAGTCTTTGCTCTCAGGTACTGGCGAGGCGCTGGACCTGCAAACCTTCAAGCTGGTCGACCAATTGTCTGGGCGCATGATGGGTTTGCGGGCCGACAGCACGCCCCAGGTTGCCCGCATCGACGCGCACTTGCTCAACCGCAAGGGCGTGACCCGCCTGTGCTACTGCGGCCCCGTGCTGCACACCCGCCCCGATGGCCCCCACGCCACCCGCGAACCGCTGCAATTTGGCGCCGAGATCTACGGCCATGTGGGTCTGGAAGCCGATCTGGAGAGTCTGACACTGGCTTTGGATTGCCTCAAAGCTGCCCAGATTGGGGACATCAGCGTGGATATGGCCGATGCACGCATCGTGCATGCGCTGCTCAAAGACCTGTCTCTGGACGCGGACCAACTGGCGCAAGTGCATGCCGCACTGGCCGCCAAAGATGCCAGCGAACTCAAGACCCTGTTGCGCCAGGCGCCTGCCGCCACATCGCGTGCACTGGTTGACTTGCTGCAACTGTACGGTGATGCGTCCGTGCTGGAGGAAGCACAAAAGGTCTTGCCCGATGTCCCCGAGATTCAGACCGCCTTGGCGCACCTGAAGTGGCTGTCCAGCCACGTGGAAGGCGCCAGCGTGTCGTTTGACCTGGCCGACCTGCGCGGCTACGCCTATTACAGCGGCGCCATGTTCTCGCTGTACGCACCCGGCGCCACTGATGCGCTGGCACGTGGCGGGCGCTACGACGAAGTCGGCTTGGTATTTGGCCGCAAACGTCCCGCCGTGGGTTTCAGCCTCGACATCAAGGCACTGACCGCCGTGGCTGCAGACCGCCCGCTGCGGGCCGCCATCCGCGCGCCCTGGGGCGAGGCTGCCGAGTTGCGCGCTGCCATTGCTGCCTTGCGCCGCCAGGGTGAAACCGTGGTCTGCGTACTACCCGGCCACGAGAGCGAAGTTGATGAATTCCATTGCGACCGCGAACTGCAACAGTCCGCCGGTCAATGGCTTGTAAAAGTACTATGAAAACCCGTGTGGGACAGTCCGTAGCGCAGCGAAGCTCTGTCCCCAACCAATTGGACACCAAATGAATACAACCAAAGGACGCAACGTCGTCGTCGTCGGCACGCAATGGGGCGATGAAGGCAAGGGCAAACTGGTCGACTGGCTCACCGAAAGCGCGCAGGGCGTGGTGCGCTTCCAGGGCGGCCACAACGCGGGCCACACCTTGGTCATCAACGGCGTCAAGACCGCCTTGCACCTGATCCCAAGTGGCATCATGCGCCCCGGCGTCAAGTGTTACATCGGCAACGGTGTGGTGCTGTCGGCGGCCAAGCTGTTCGAGGAAATCGAAGGCCTGGAAAAGGTTGGCGTAGAGCTGCGGTCGCGCCTGCGCATCAGCGAGGCCTGCCCGTTGATTTTGCCGTTCCACGCGGCGCTGGACGTGGCGCGCGAAGCCTTCCGCGAAAAGGGTGGCACCACCAAGATTGGCACCACCGGCCGCGGCATCGGCCCCGCTTACGAGGACAAGATCGCTCGCCGTGCGCTGCGCGTGCAGGACCTGAAATACCCCGAGCGCTTCGCCGCCAAACTGCGCGAGCTGCTGGACCTGCACAACCACGTGTTGACCAGCTACCTGGGCTCAGCTGCATTTGACTTCGGGCCCACGTTGACGCCTTACATGGCCGACGGTAAGGTGCTGTTTGAGCCAGTTTTCGCCGAGGCCATGCGCCACGCCGAACTGCTCAAGCCCATGATGGCTGACGTGTCACGCGAATTGAACGAGGCCCACAACCACGGCGCCAATCTGCTGTTTGAAGGCGCGCAGGGCACTTTGCTGGACGTGGACCACGGCACCTACCCCTATGTCACATCCAGCAACTGCGTGGCCGGCAATGCCGCCGCGGGTGCCGGTGTGGGCCCGGGCATGTTGCATTACATCCTGGGCATCACCAAGGCCTATTGCACCCGCGTGGGCGGTGGCCCGTTCCCCACGGAACTGGATTGGGAAAAGCCTGGCACGCCTGGCTACCACATGAGCACCGTGGGCTTTGAGAAGGGCGTCACCACCGGCCGCTCGCGCCGTTGTGGCTGGTTTGATGCCGCGTTGCTGAAGCGCTCTGCCCAGGTCAATGGCTTGTCCGGCCTGTGCATCACCAAGCTGGACGTGCTGGATGGCCTGAAAGAACTGCTGCTGTGCACCGGCTACGAGATGGACGGTGAAATCATTGACATCCTGCCCATGGGTGCAGATGACATCGAGCGCTGCAAGCCGGTCTACGAAGTCATGGAAGGCTGGAGCGACAGCACCGTCGGCGTTACCCAGTACGACAAGCTGCCCGTTGCGGCGCGCCTGTACCTGCAGCGCATCGAACAGGTCACCGGTGTGCCCATCCACATGGTGTCCACCAGCCCGGACCGTGACCACACCATCATGATGCGCCACCCCTACCTGGCAGAGTGATTCTTGACCGATCTCTTAAGCGAAATTGGGCTCTAGCCCCCGTAAAAATTGCATACACCGCTATAAATACAGGAGCATCCTATGTTGACAGAAGACGGCAAACACCTCTATGTGAGTTATGACGAATACCACAACCTGATCGAGAAGCTGGCCATCAAGGTCCACCAGTCAGGTTGGGAGTTCGACACCATCCTGTGCCTGGCCCGTGGCGGCATGCGCCCCGGAGATATTTTGTCGCGCGTGTTCGACAAGCCATTGGCCATCATGTCTACCAGCTCTTACCGCGCCGAGGCCGGTACGCAGCAGGGCAATCTGGACATTGCACGTTACATCACCACGCCCAAGGGCGAAATCGCCGGCCGTGTGCTGCTGGTGGACGATCTGGCCGACTCCGGCCACACCTTGAAGGCCGTGGTGCACCAGCTGAAACACGACTACGCGCCTATCAGCGAACTGCGCAGTGCCGTGATCTGGACCAAGGCCATGTCCACCTTCACACCCGACTATTCGGTGGAGTTTTTGCCGACCAACCCTTGGATCCACCAGCCCTTTGAAGGTTATGACGCGATGCGTCCGGAGCAACTGATCCAGAAGTGGAGCGTTTGATTTAGTTCTGCCCTGCCAGCCAGCCATGGTGCGCAGTGCCGTGGGGCCTCAGAGGCGCTTCGCTTGCCAAGTCGGCCCCCCGGCACTGCACACCATGGCCGGAAGTGGCATCGTGAATGCTGGATAACCAAAGAACCGTCGCAGAAGGGGTAGCGCCAAAGCCGACTTGGCAAGCGAAGCGCCTCTGAGGTTTTGGCGCTACCCCTTTTGCGGCGCGCCGACTACGCTACGTCACACCCAAAAAGAACGGACTTTCACGTGACCCAACCCGCCACCAACCTCATCCACCATCCCTACGTAGCGCCAAAAGGCTTTGAGGCGCCTCAGCCGGGCGTGTTCAAGGCCTCGACCGTGTTTTTCCCCACCGTTGCCGCCATGCGCAACCGGGAGTGGAAAGACAAGACCGGCTACACCTACGGTCTGCACGGCACGCCGACCAGCTACGCGCTGGAAGAGCGCCTGGCCACGCTGGAAGGCGGCTCGCAATGCCTGTTGGCACCCAGCGGCCTGGCCGCAGTCGCCTTGGTGGCGCTTTCGCTGCTCAAGAGTGGCGACGAGGTGCTGCTGCCGGACAACGTCTACGGCCCCAACAAGTCCCTGGTAGAAGGCGAGCTCATGGGTTGGGGTATTACCCACCAGTACTACAACCCCATGGACCCCGAGGATCTGGAAGCCCAGATCTCCAGCCGTACCAAACTGGTCTGGCTGGAGGCTGCAGGCTCGGTCACGCTGGAATTTCCTAATTTGGTTGAAATGGTGCGCATCTGCCAGCGCCGTAAGGTGCTGACTGCTCTGGACAACACCTGGGGCGCTGGGCTGGCATTCAGCCCGTTCGATCTGGTGCCCGGCGCCAGCAGGGCGGTCGGCGTGGATATCTCGGCCCATGCGTTGACCAAGTACCCCAGTGGCGGTGGTGACGTGCTGATGGGCAGCGTGATTACCAGGGATGCTGGCATACACCTGAAGCTCAAACTCACACACATGCGCTTTGGCTTGGGTGTGGGCATGAACGATGTGGAACTGGTGTTGCGCTCTTTGCCCAGCATGGCACTGCGCTACCGCGCCCACGACGCCGCCACACGTGTACTGGCGGCCTGGGCGCAGACCCAGCCTGAATTCGTGCAGGTGCTGCATCCGGCACTGGAAGAGTCTCCTGGCCATGCGCATTGGAAGGCCTTGTGTGGCGGCGCCGATGGTACGGCCGCCGGACTGTTCAGTGTGATCCTGGACAAGCGCTTCAGCCAAGCTCAGACCGATGCCTTTTGTGATGCCCTCCACCTGTTCCGCCTGGGCTATAGCTGGGGCGGCCCTATCAGCCTGGTGGTGCCCTATGAACTGGAGGCCATGCGCTCGGGCTGGCCCGCCCATTTGTTGCCTGGCACGCTGGTGCGCTTCTCGGTTGGGCTGGAGGATGCTGCCGACCTGCAGGCAGATATTGCGCAGGCATTGAACGTGCTGCGCTGAGAGACACCGCCGTGGTGGTAAAGTGTCGCCAACAACAGAAAGTACACCTTGGCAACACCCAATTACGGCTACGAGAAACGTCAGAAAGAACTGGCAAAAAAGAAGAAGAAGGAAGAAAAGCTCAAGGAAAAGAATGAGCGCAAAGCCCACGGCCCCGGCGACGACAGTATTGCGGCCCCTGATGACGATGCATCCCCCGCGGACGAGAGTCCCACACCCGGCCCACAGGCCACTTAATTTTGAGGTTGTAATGGGGGCTGCACAGCCCCCATTTCTTGCAGCATGCGCCGCGCAAGCAGGCCCATAGCCTCCGGTGTTCTATCCCCTGGCGTAATGGCCACAGCCTGCGGGTACTGCACAAAATTGCGCTGCATGGATTGCAGATACACCGGGTCATAGTGCTGCGTCAGCAGGTCTTGCACCACCGGCGCCCAGTTACCCATCGCAACCTGGTCCTTCCAAGCCTGCACCACAACTTTGCCACGGAAGTCTGCCAGCACATCCAGGCGTTCACAAAAGTGCACGCTGTCCTTGACAAAAAAATCGTAGTCTTCCAGCAGCAGCGCCACCCGCTCGGCCATCGGCAGGCTCAGGTCCCAGCACGGGCTGGCGCGCATACGTTCCACCAGTGGTAAGGGCAGGGCCACATTGCCCACTTTTTTGCTCTCGCTCTCAACAAATACCGGGCGCTGGGGATCAAACCGGCGCAGCGCATCCCAGACCAGGGTGTCAAAACGCTTTTGCGTGGGCTGTGGCTGGCCGGGCAGGGCTCCCAGCACCGAGCTGCGGTGGCTGGCCAGCGCCTCCAGGTCCAGCACCTGGGCACCCGCCTGCGCCAAAGCCTGCAGCAACCGGGTCTTGCCCGAGCCGGTGGTGCCACACACCACCTGAAAATGCAGTTGTGAAACCCGTTCCGCAATGTCGACCAGCATGGCCGCGCGAAACGCCTTGTAGCCACCTTCCACCAGCGTCACGCGAAAGCCGATCTGGTCCAGGATAAGGGACAAGGATCCGCTGCGTTTGCCGCCGCGCCAGCAATAGGCCAGCGGCCGCCAGTCCTTGGGCTTGGCAATGACGTCGCGCTCGATATGGCCAGCAATATTGCGTGCCGCAATCGCCGCACCGCGCTTCTTGGCCTCGAACTGGTTGACCTGAACATACATGGTGCCGACCAGCTTGCGCTCTTCGTCGTTGAGCGTAGGCCAGTTCACGGCTCCGGGCAGGTGGTCCAGCGCAAATTCGCTTTCGCTGCGGGCGTCGATGACGGTGTCAAAGCCGTCCAGTTGTGCCAGCAGTTCGGTGGCGGGCAGGATGTGCAGGCTCATGAAAGCTGTTTTTTCACTGCCGGCCACACATTGTTGAGTATGGTGGGGTGGGCCGCCTCGGTCGGGTGGATGCGGTCGTTCTGGAACAGGCGCAGTGCGTCGGGACCATCCGCCACATCCTTCAGCAGAAAGGGCACCAGGCCGGTCTTGTGGGTCTTGGCAACCGTGGCAAACAGCGCGGCAAAGCGATCCGCATAATCCTGGCCGTAGTTCGGCGGCATCTGCATGCCCAGCAGCAGCACCTTGGCCTTGGTGGCCTGGGCGGCCTGGGTCATCACCTGCAGATTCTCTTGGGTCATGGTCAACGGCAGGCCGCGCAGCGCGTCATTGCCGCCCAGTTCGATGATGACCACGGTGGGCTTGTGTTTGGCCAGCAGGGCCGGCAGGCGGGAGCGCCCGCCCGAGGTGGTGTCGCCGCTGATGCTCGCGTTGATGACGGTGGCGCTGATCTTTTCCTGCGCCAGGCGCTGCTCCATCAGGGCCACCCAGCCGGTGCCGCGTTTGAGGCCATACTCGGCACTGAGGGAGTCACCCACAACCAGAATGGTGGCGGGTGTGCGGGCCGGCGGCTGGGCTGCTTCTGCGGGTAAAAACCCCGCGAGCCCGGCCAGCAGGCCAAGCGCGATACAGTGTCGACGAACCAAAGAGAGCCCTATGAGTGAAGAAGTCATTATTTCTGTTGAACACGTTTGCAAGTCGGTGACCGATTCCACCGGTACGCTGGAGATTCTGCGCGATATCGATTTTGCGCTCAAAGCCCGCGAGACCGCCGCCATTGTTGGCGCATCGGGTTCGGGCAAGAGCACATTGCTGTCCATCATCGCCGGTTTGGATACCCCCACCACCGGCACGGTGCATTTGGCAGGCACCGACCTGTTCGCGATGGACGAGGACGCCAGGGCCGGACTGCGGGCCAGCAAGGTGGGCTTTGTGTTCCAGAGCTTCCAGTTGCTGGGCAACCTGACGGCTTTGGAAAACGTCATGCTCCCGCTGGAACTGGCCTCACGCAAGGATGCGCGCCAGGCTGCCACCGACATGCTGGCCCGTGTGGGCCTGTCGCAGCGGCTGTCGTCTTACCCCAAGGTGCTCAGCGGGGGTGAACAGCAGCGTGTGGCGCTGGCCCGTGCCTTTGTCGTGCACCCGGCTGTGTTGCTGGCCGACGAGCCCACCGGCAGTCTGGATTTTGCGACCGGCGAGAAGATCATGGAACTGATGTTTGAACTGAACCGCGAATTGGGGACAACGCTGGTATTGGTCACCCACGACCGCGCCATTGCCCAACGTTGCGACCGCCGCATCACGATTGAAGCTGGCCGGGTGGTCTAGAGCCCGACCCGGGCGGGCGAGGGCGGCGATAATCGCCCCATGTCCTCACCCAAAGTTCTCTTCGGCTTCCATGCCCTGGGCGTGCGCCTCAAAACTGCGCCCCAATCCATCATCGAAATCTATTTCGAACCCACACGGCGGGATGCCCGCATGCGCAGTTTCCTGGACCGTGCCAACGAGGCCGGTGTCAAGCTGATCGAATCCGACGGCGTGCGCCTGTCCAAGATGTGCGGCGGCCACGGCCACCAAGGCATTGCGGCCAAGGTGCAGGCCATTGCCCAGGTGCATTCGCTGGACGAACTGTTGGAAGACCTGGAAGCTGCCAATGCGGAGCTACCGATCGAACAGCGCACCCAGCCGCTGATTCTCGTATTGGACGGTGTCACTGATCCGCACAACCTGGGCGCCTGCCTGCGCGTGGCCGACGGCGCCGGCGCCCATGCGGTGATCGCCCCCAAGGACCATGCGGCCGGCATCAATGCCACGGTAGCCAAGGTGGCCAGCGGTGCGGCGGAGACCGTGCCGTACTTCATGGTGACCAACCTGGCGCGCACGCTGAACGAGCTGAAGGAACGCAATATTTGGATCATCGGCACCAGCGACCAGGCACCCGCCACGCTGTACCAGACCGACCTCAAAGGTCCGGTGGCCCTGGTGCTGGGTGCGGAAGGTGCCGGCATGCGCCAACTGACGGCCAAGACCTGCGACGCGCTGGTCAGCATCCCCATGCGCGGCGCAGTCGAGAGCCTGAACGTGTCCGTGGCCAGCGGTGTCTGCCTGTACGAGGCGCTGCGCCAGCGGACAGTCTAGCGGGTGGCAAGTGGATGCTATTAAATCAAGAGCGCATCATCTAGGAATGGCGGGGGCTACAGCCCTATTTCTCTTAAGCGCTTGCCGCGCAACTACCGTTATGGCTATGGTGTGCTCGATGAAAACCTGAACATGCTGGTCGACCCGGGCGAGAAAAAGGTGTACTTCGAGCTCAGTGACTACGCCAGCAACTACGTGTTTTTCGAGAGCCCGCGTTAAGCCATCACACCAGTCCGAAGGCGCCCAACACGGCGCCGGCACCGAGCAGCCACAGCATGTGCAGCTTGGTGCGCCACACCAGCAGCGTGGTCACAACCGTCAGCAGCCACAAATGCCAATGCTCCAGCGGCTTGCCGTGGCTGGCCGCCAGAATCCAGCCGGTGGCGACTAACAAGGCAATAACGATGGGCGCCATGCCCTGCTTGAAGGCGCGCACGGCTCGCAGCTCCCGGTTCTGGTGGGCCCAGCGTGTGGCCACAAAGGTCAGCGTGGAGCTGGGCAACATGATGCCCACCATGGCGATCAGCACACCGGCCAGCGCCATCCACCAGGCCCTGGGGCCTGCCGCCATGCCACCCCCGGCATTCATGCCCACATTCCAGCCCAAGAGCGCCACAAACAGCACATTCGGCCCGGGCGCCACCTGCGCCAGCGCGATGGAGGATGTGAACTGGCTGTCGCTCAACCACGCTTTTTCATCCACCAGGTAGCCATGCATGCCCGGCGCGGTGGTGATGGCGCCGCCAATGGCCAGCAAAGACATGGACATGAAGTGCAGCAGCAGCGCCAGCCAGTCCGCTGGGGAAAAAGCGGCGGTCATGGCGTGCCCTCCGTCTGCCGGGCGCTGTCGAGTTGCCGATACGCCCAGATGCAGGCCAGGCCACCCACACCCAGCAGTACCCAGACCAGCGGCAGGCGCAGCCAAGCAATGGCCACAAAACTCAGCACTGCAAAGCCCCAACACACGGCCAGCCCCATCACATTGTTTTTCAGTGCGCCGATCAGCTTGATACCCGTGGCCGTAATCAGGCCCGCCGCCACTGCACCCATGCCGCGCAGGGCGCCTTGGGCCGCGGCGGTGTCGGCAATGCCGCCAAACAGCGCCGCCATGGCCAGCACCACCACCAGCGGAAAGGTGAGCATGCCCGCCAACGCCGCAAAGGCGCCGCGCCAGCCAAAGTAGCGGTCACCAATCATCAGGGAGAGGTTGACCACATTGGGGCCGGGCAGGATCTGGGCCACGGCCCAGTCCTCCAGGAATTCCTCCTGCGTGAGCCATTGTTTCTTTTCCACCAGTTCACGCTGCACGATGGCCAGCACACCGCCAAAGCCCTGCAGGGCCAGCAATGAGAACGAGAAGAAAAGGTCGGTTTTGGATTGGGGGCGCGGGTGTTGCGCGGTGACCGCGGATGGCAGGTCGGGTTCCAGCGGTGTCATGGTTCCACTTTAACGGAAATACCTGACCCTGCGGTCAGATTGGTTACAGTCACAGATCATTGAAACAGGTTGGGTTTATAGGAGTTGCCGATGATTCGCCGTTTGAAAAATGGGTCTGCCGTGGTGCGGACTGCGCGCTTGGGTTGCCTTGCTGTTCTGCTGCTGGCTGGTGTTGCCCAGGCCGCCGAGGTGCGGCTGCGCATCATGGAGACCACCGACCTGCACATGAACCTGCTGAGTTATGACTACTACCAGGACAAGGCCACCGACCAGTACGGCCTGGACCGCACCCTGTCACTGATCAAGGCCGCCCGCGCCGAGGCGCCCAACAGTATGCTGTTTGACAACGGGGACTTGCTGCAGGGCAACCCCATGGGTGACTATGTTGCCAGGATCAAACCGCTGAAGGAGGGTGAGGTTCACCCCGCTTACCGGGTCATGAACCAGATGGGTTATGACGCGGCCAATATCGGCAACCACGAATTCAACTACGGTCTGGACTTTTTGTGCCGGGCCATCAAGGGTGCGGCCTTTCCCTATGTCAATGCCAACATCTATGTGGACGACGCCGAACGCGATGGCGACAAGGCCAAACACGTATTCACGCCCTATGTGATGCTGGACCGCAAGTTCGTGGACGCGCAGGGCAAGAGCCACACCATCCGCGTAGGGGTTATCGGTTTTGCACCCCCGCAAATCCTGATGTGGGACAAGACCCATCTGGAAGGCAAGGTCATTGCGCGCGACGTGGTCGAGACGGCCCGTAAATATGTTCCCCTGATGCGGGCCCAGGGCGCGCAACTGGTGGTGGCTATTCCGCACGCCGGGTTTGAGAAGGGCCCAGTAGCCCGGTTCTCGGAAAACGCTGTCGGGATGCTCACGACAGTTCCCGGCATTGACGCCGTATTGTTTGGCCACGCCCATGCCGAATTTCCCAGCAAGGCCTTTGCCGACTACCCCCAGGTGAACCTGGAGCGCGGCACCATCAACGGTGTAGCCGCCGTCATGCCCGGGCGCTGGGGCGACCACCTGGGCGTGGTAGACCTGACGCTGGACAACACCACCGGCAGCTGGAAGGTGGTGGACAGCAAGGCCAGTATCCGCCCCATTTTTGACAAGGCCGCACGCAAATCCGTTGCCGCGGCCGACCCCCTGGTTGCCCAGACGGTAGCTGATGTGCAGGCCGGCACGCTGGAATACGTGCGCAACAAGGTGGCTGTGAGCAGCGCCCCCATCTACAGCTACTTTGCGCAGGTGGAAGATGACCCGTCGGTACAGATCGTGGCCAATGCACAAATTGCGTATGTGAAGCGTGCCATGCAGGGCACAGACTACGAAAAGTACCCCGTGTTATCGGCCGCGGCGCCGTTCAAGACCGGTGGCCGCCAGGGCTGGGATTACTACACTGACATTCCGGCTGGGCCCCTGGCCATCAAGAATGTGGCAGACCTCTACGTGTATCCCAACTCGCTCAAGGCCATGCTGCTGACGGGCGCCGAGGTGCAGGAATGGATAGAAATGTCGGCCGGCCAGTTCAACCAGATTGACCCCAAGGGCGCGCCCCTGCAATCCGTGTTGAACGACAACTTTCGTTCCTACAACTTCGACATGCTGGACGGGGTGAGCTACGAGATCGACGTGACCCAGGCCGCACGTTACGACACCAACGGCAAACTGGTGGCGCCCGACGCGCACCGTGTGAAGAACCTGCGCTACCAGGGCCAGCCGGTGCAGCCGGATGCCAGATTCGTGGTGGCCACCAACAACTACCGCGCCTATGGTGGCGGCAACTTCCCCGGGCTGAACGCCAGCAAGGTGGTGCTGGAGGCCCCGGACGAGAATCGCCAGGTGTTGATCGAGTACCTGCGCATGATGGACACCTTGTCTGCCAACAAACAGGTCAACCCGACGGCCGACGGCAACTGGCGCATCACCCCGGTGCCGGGTGTGCGCCTGGGTTTTTCATCGGCCAGTGTTGCCCAGCGTTACCTGGCAAACCACCCCCGTATCAAACTCGTCAAGGACAACGGCGATGGCTCTGCGCTGTATGAGTTGATCCCCTGACTATTTTTTGATAATCCGGCCTGGTTCGATCTGCTCCATGGCCTTGGGGTTTTCGATCAGCCATTCGGCCAGTGCATCGATGTCCATGCCCAGCGCCGCGCGGTCCCGGCCCTGGCGCAGCACGCTGAGGTTGTCGCCACCGTCCGCGGTGTAGGAATTGACCACGATGCGGTAGTCCCGCGTTAGGTCGAGCGGCTTGCCTTCAAACGTGACGGACTCCAGCACCGGCTCGGCACCCGCGGCCTGGCTCCATTGGTAGCGCAGGTTGTGTGATACCTGCAGCGAAGCCGGCCCCGGGCGCTTGGGCAAAGCCTTGCGGATCAGTTCCTGCAGTTGGCTGCCTGTGATGGTCAGCGCGATCAATTCATTGCTGAAAGGCTGGATTGCGAACAGGTCACTCATGGTCACCATGCGCCCGGGCTCTACGGCCAGATCAGCACGGATTCCACCCGAATTGGTCATGGCGATATCGGCCTTTGCATGTTTCTTGCCGTGGGCCAGGTGGGCGTCCGCCACCAGGTTGCCCAGGGGTGAATCGCCAAAAGGAGCGGTGGCAGAGCGCTGGGCGCCGCGCTTCAGCAGGGTCACGGGTTTCTCGCGTGCTGCCGTGGTCAGCGCCGCGGCACGCTGGACCAGGGCCGCAAACGCGGGGTTGGGCGCATAGGCGCCCTGCAGCACCGGGTGGTTGATCGCCTCTGCCTCCAGCACCTGGCCTGTGTTGTCCAGCTTCAGGCGGCTTTCGGTCAGCCAGCCACCAAAGCTGCCAGCCTGTACCAGCAGGCGCCCGTTGATCTTGCAGGTGTAGGCCTGGTGTGTATGGCCGCTGACAATGATGGCGTAGGCCGGATCCAGGCGCTTGGCAATGTCAACGCCGCGGCCTTGCAGACCGGGGCAGGCATAACTGCGGTCATTGGCACCGCCTTCATGTACGGCACCCTCGTGCATGATGGCCACCAGCACCTGCGCACCGGCCGCACGCAACTCGGGTACCAGCGCATTGAGCGTGTCGGCCTCATCGGCAAAACGCAGACCCGCGATGGCGCGCGGCGTGATCACGCGGGGCGTGTCCCGGGTGACTGCGCCGACAAAGGCAATCTTCAAACCACCGACCTCTTTGAACACATGGCTGGGCAGGACACGTTTGCCGCTGTCGGCCTCGAACATGTTCGCGGCCAGGTAGGGAAAACTTGCGCCCTTGAATTCGGGCCACGCACAACCGCCGGCCGCACATTCACCGCGTGTCTTGCGCAACAGCTCGGGCAGGCCGGCGTCAAGTTCGTGGTTGCCCAGCGACGAGGCCAGCAGACCCAATTCGCCCATGGCGGAGAGTGTGGGCTCGTCCTTCAACATGGACGACAACTGGGGTGATGCACCCACCAGGTCTCCGGCCGCAACAAACACATGGTTGGGTCGCTGGGCGCGCAGTTTGTCCAGCACGGTTGCCAGGTAGGCCACGCCACCCGCTGGCTGTGGCTTTATTTCTCCTGTCACCGCGTCAGGCAGGCGTGGCGACAGCGGGGTGGGTGACTTGGGCTGGATATGGCCGTGGAAGTCATTGATGGAAAAGATGCTCAGTTCGACAACAGACGGTGATTGCACCTGGGGCGGGGGCGGTGTGGCGCAACCTGCAACAAGCGCCAAACTGGCGAGCCAAAAACCGCGTTTTTGCATGCACCGAATTGGTGCAATTGGCGCTAAAAGAGGGGATGTTTGCAAGGGGATTGCTCCAAAGATGTGAGTCGCTGGTGCGCGACCGGTGGCGTTGCTAAATAGATCATAAATTGGTGTCCGGAATACAACAGTTGTCACCAAAGTTTCCTGACTATATGGTTAACTTAATGGGTATATTGCAGTTCTTTGCAAATATTTACACCTAGTCAAATCCCCCCCCGTTAGGACAATCTCGCTTAGGAGTTATCAGGATGCGCAGTAATCACAATATGAGTTTTTCCAGCTTTTCAAGAACAGTGCTGAGTGCAGCGGTCGCCATCGTAGTGGCCGCACCAGCCCTGGCCCAAAATACCACGGCAGCGATCGGTGGACAGATCACCAGTGCTGACGGCAAACCCGTCGCCGGTGCATCCATCAGCATCGTCCATGCCGAATCCGGCTCTGCCAACCGATTGGTAAGCGATGCCGAAGGCCGCTACAGCGCCCGCGGTTTGCGCGTAGGTGGTCCTTACACGATTGTGGTGACCAAGGGCAATGACAAGAGCACCCGCGACGATGTCTTTCTGCAATTGGCAGAGAGCCTGACACTGGACATGAAGGTGGGCGGCGAGGCGTTGCAACAGGTGGTGGTGACCGGTGCGGCCAACAAGTTCAACTCGGCTTCGATGGGTTCCGGAACCAATATTGGCCGCCAGGAGCTGAATGCTTTCGCGTCGGTTCAGCGCAGCCTGAACGATTACGCCCGTATGGATCCCCGTCTGTCGCAAACCGAAAAAGACCGTGGTGAAATTTCCGCAGCGGGTCAGAACTCACGCTACAACTCGCTGACCATTGACGGTATGCGCACCAACGACACCTTTGGCCTGGAAGCCAACGGTATGCCGACGATCAAGCAGCCAATCTCCATCGATGCGATCCAGGCGGTCCAGGTCAATCTGTCCAACTACGATGTGACGCAACAGGGTTACACCGGCGCCAACATCAATGCCGTCACCCGCTCGGGTACCAACGAGTTCAAGGGCAGTGTGTACAGCGTGTACCGCGACAACCGCTGGCAAGGCGAGCGTTACAACCGCACCAATGATTCCTACACCCCGGCGCCTTTCTCGCGCGAAACCACCAACGGTTTTGTGCTGGGCGGCCCCATCGTTGAAGACAAGCTGTTTTTCTTCACCAGTTTTGAAGAACTGCGCAGCAACCGCAATGCCCCCACATTTGGCCCCCTGGGTAGCTCGCTGATCAATGTCGGCATTACGCCAGCCCAAATTGCAGCAGCCCAGACTGCCGCGCAATCACGCTACGGTATTGATGCCGGTTCGTCAGATGTGCCGTCATCCGTTCAGACCGTGGTCAAGGACGTGCTCTTCAAGGTGGACTGGAACATCAGTGACAACCACCGCGCCAATGTGCGTTATGCCAAGACCACACAGACCGATCCGATCTTTCCCGGCAACTTCAACAATGCGCTGAGCCTGAGCTCGTACTGGTATGCCACCGAAAAGGCCATCGACACTGCAGTGGCCCAATGGTTCGGCGACTGGACGGACACCTTCTCGACCGAAGTCAAGGTCTCGGCACGCAATTACTCCAGCGCACCCGCGCTGAACGCCAATACACCCGAAGTCAGCCTGGTCTACACCGGCACCGCGCCTGCAGGTACTGCAACGGGTGACCGCACCCTGCGTTTTGGTACCGAGGAAACCCGCCAGTTCAACGACCTGAAAACCAAGACCACCAACCTGTTTGCGGCTGGCACGCTGACAATGAATGACCATGAGATCAAGGGTGGCGTGGATATTGAGCGCAACTTGATCATCAACGCGTTTGTGCGCGGCTCCAGTGGCCGTTACACCTTCCGCGGTGCGGATCCCGCAGCCCTGTTGGTTGCTGGCAATCCCACGTCCTTCACCGTGCAAGTGCCGCTGCCAGGCCGCACCCTGCAAGACGGCGCGGCCGACTGGACCATGACCAATACGGGTCTGTTCCTGCAAGATGCCTGGAAGGTCAACAAAAAGCTGACCGTCACCGGTGGTGTGCGTGTGGACATCCTGGGCACCAATGACCGCCCCATTGCCAACCCCGCAGCGTCCTCGGCCATGGTCGCGGGCAACCCTGTCACTGGTACTCGCCAGTCCGGTGGTTTTGGTTACGACAACACCCAGACACTGGATGGTGAACAGCTGTTCCAGCCCCGTGTCGGCTTCAACTACAACATGGACACCGAAGACAAGCGCAAGTCCCAACTGCGCGGTGGCTTCGGCCTGTTCCAGGGCTCGGCGGCCAATGTCTGGTTGACCAACCCGTTCCAGACCACCGGTGCGGCACTGACAACCTACGCCTGCGGCACCACCGGCAACCCTGCGTGCCCAACCGATCTGCGCATCAACTTTGATCCCCGCAACCAGCCCACCATTACTGGCGTGGCACCGGCACCTGCTGTTGACTTCATTGCAAACGGTGTGAGCCAGCCATCGGTATGGAAAGCCAACTTCGCATGGGATGCAGAGCTGCCATGGGCAGGCCTGGTTGTCGGCGCTGAAATCTTGCACACCGACGTCAAACAGGGTCTGTATTACAAACACCTGAATCTTGGCGCCGCCACACGTACGGCTCCAGATGGTCGCCAGATGTTCTGGAACGCCGGTGGTGTCAACCCTGGCTGTTATGACGGCGGCGCCACAGCCCTGACAACCGGCGCCTGCGCAACCGGCGCCAACCGGCCCACCAGCCGTGCACTGAGCAATGCGGGATATGCCAACGTGACGCTGGTCGACAAAACCACCGAAGGCGGAGGCAACGCGTTGACCTTGTCCCTGGCCGGTGCCATCGACAGCTCCATGCGCTGGACCACGGCATATACACGGACCACCGCTACCGAAGTAAGCCCGCTGACTTCGTCTACGGCCAATTCCAACTTTGCCAACCGTGCGGTGTACAACCCCAATGAAGAGGTCGCTGCCAACTCGGCCTACCTGGTCCGCAACCGCCTGAACGCAACCTTCAATGCGACCAAGTCCTTCATCCCGGGCTACAAAACCACGTTCGGTGTGTTCTATGAAGGCAAGGACGGCCGTCCTTACAGCTGGACATTCAACAACGACATGAACGGCGACGGCGTTGTGAATGACCTGTTGTATGTGCCATCCGGCAAGGGTTCGGGTGAAGTGCTGTTCCGCGCTCCCTCTGGCTCCACCATGACCGCTGCGCAGGCCGAAGACAAGTTCTGGACCATCGTTGGCGCCAACGAAGGCCTGAACGATTCCAAGGGCTCCGTGGTGTCGCGCAATTCCTCGTTCTCGCCCATCACCCACCAGTTTGATGTGCGTATCAGCCAGGAAGTGCCCGGATTCTTCCCCAAGCACAAGGGTATCTTCTCGTTTGACATCCTGAACATCGGGAATATGATCAACAAGGAGTGGGGCCGTATCGACGAAGTCAACTTCCAGGACGGCCGTGGCGCCAACACCCGCAACTTTGTGAACTTTGCAGGTATCGACCCAGCCACTGGCAAGATGATTTATGCGGTCAACGATCCATCGGATCTGACAACCAAACAAGCCAAGGGTGAGTCGCAGTGGGCGGTGCAGGTCACCCTGAAATATGAGTTCTGATCGGGTATAGGTTTAGTTTCGGGTTTCGGGCGGAAACGCCTGAGGCAATTCAAGAGCTCCAGCCAGCGATGGCCGGAGCTTTTTTTTGCCCGCTGCATGCCCGTTTCTTGTCCGTGTGGCGACGAATTGTCTCTTTGGTGGCAGCGTTTGGGCGGGGTTTCCCTTACCCTCATGGCTACTCTTTGCCGGACCCCACCATGAATTTGCGCCCCACGATAGATTTCTTGCTCAACGAATGGCTCAACACCGAAGCCCTGACCCAGCGCACCCGTTTTGCCGACCACTCGCGCGACACCTTTGACGCCGTTCTGGACACCTGCGAGCGTATCGCCCGCGAAAAATACGCCCCTTTCAACCGCCTGGTGGACACCCAAGAGCCGCACTTTGATGGCGAAAAAGTCATACTGCCGCAGGCCACCCATGATGCCAACCGGGCCTACGCAGCATCCGGCATGCTCAGCGCCGCGCAGGACTACGACATTGGCGGCATGCAGCTGCCCTACAGCGTAGAGGCCGCATCCAATGCATTTTTTGCCTGCGCCTCGGTCAGCATAGGCTCGGGCATGCTGACCACGGGCAATGCCAACTTGCTGATGACCCACGGCACACCCATGCAAAAGGATGTGTTTGCCAAGAACGAATTTGCCGGGCGCTGGTCAGGCACCATGTGCCTCTCCGAGCCGCAAGCCGGATCCAGCCTGAGCGACGTGGCCACCCGTGCCGTGCCCGATGGTGCCGACTATGAGTCCGACCCGCTGGGTGCACGTTACCGCCTCAAGGGCAACAAGATGTGGATATCCAGCGGCGAGCACGAGCTGACCGAAAACATCATCCACCTCGTGCTGGCCAAGATCCCCGATGCTGACGGCAAGCTGGTGCCGGGCACACGCGGTATCTCGTTGTTTATCGTGCCCAAGAAGATGGTCAACACCCAGGGCGAACTGACCGGTGTGCGCAACGACGTGGCATTGGCCGGCCTGAACCACAAGCTGGGCTGGCGCGGAACCACCAACACGCTGCTGAATTTTGGCGAAGGCAAGTTCCCGGTCGATGCGGACCGCGATGGCGGTGGTCCCTTCGGCAAGGGCGCTGGCGCCGTCGGTTACCTGGTGGGCAAACCCGGCAAGGGCTTGCAGTGCATGTTCCACATGATGAACGAGGCCCGTATTGGCGTGGGCATTGCCGCCACCATGCTGGGCATGGCGGGCTACTACGCATCGCTGGACTATGCGCGCAACCGTCCGCAGGGTCGGCCCATGGGTGCAGCGGGCAAGGATGTCGCAGCACCACAAGTGGCCATCATTGAACACTCTGACGTCAAGCGTATGTTGCTGGCGCAAAAAGCGTATTGCGAAGGCGCGTTGGCGCTGGAGCTGTACTGCGCCCGCCTGGTGGACGAACACCACACGGCCGGTGGGGCAGAGGCCGATGATGCCCGCCTGTTGCTGGAGGTGCTGACCCCGATTGCCAAGAGCTGGCCCAGCGAATGGTGCCTGGAGGCCAATTCCCTGGCCATCCAGATCCATGGCGGATATGGCTATACACGCGACTTCCCGGTGGAGCAATATTGGCGTGACAACCGCTTGAACATGATCCACGAAGGCACCCACGGCATACAGGCCACCGACCTGCTGGGCCGCAAGGTGCTGATGGAGGAGGGCAGGGGCCTGCAGCTGCTGGCCGCGCGCATCAACGCCACCATTACCAAGACCGCCGCCAACCCTTCACTGGCGCCACATGCCGCGGCACTGGGCAAGGCCTTGCAGCAAGTTTCCGTCGCTACGCAAAAGGCCTGGTCCACTGGCAACCCGACCGAGGCTTTGGCCAATGCCGTCCCGTATATGCAGGCCTTTGGCCACACGGTCCTGGCCTGGATCTGGCTCGATGTGGCTGCCAAAGCGCTGGAGGGTGACGCGTCGCAGGCCAATGTCGCTACACAGGGCCGTATCGGCGCGGCGCAGTATTTCTTCCACTACGAGCTGCCCAAGATTGGCGCCTGGCTGGGTGTGGTCGAGTCCCGCGACACCACCTGTGCCGCCTTCCCGGCCGAAGCCTTCTAAAACCATCACAATCACCCCCAAACAACATTCCTAGCAGGAGAACATTCCCATGACAACAACCCCACGCACCATCCAGAAACTGTTTGACCTGACCGGCAAGACCGCCCTCATCACCGGTGGCTCGCGCGGCCTGGGCCTGCAAATGGCCCACGCCCTGGGTGAAGCCGGCGCCAAGATCATGCTGAGCTCGCGCAAGGCCGCGGACCTGGAAGAATCGGCCGCCGAATTGCAAGCCGCTGGCATTGATGCCCGCTGGATCGCAGCCGACTGCGCCAAAGAGGCCGACATCCAGCGCCTGGCCGATGAAACCCTGCAGCGCATGGGCGACGTCGATATCCTGATCAACAACGCCGGTGCCTCCTGGGGCGCCCCGGCCGAAGACCACCCGGCAGAAGCCTGGGACAAGGTCATGAACCTCAACGTGCGCGGCTACTTTTTGCTGAGCCAGGCCATTGCCAAGAAAAGCATGATCCCGCGCAAGAGTGGCCGCATCATCAACATCGCGTCCATCGCTGGTCTGGGTGGCAACCCCACGGCGATGAAGACCATTGCCTACAACACCTCCAAGGGCGCCGTCATCAACTTCACCCGTGCGCTGGCGGCAGAGTGGGGCGTGTATGGCATCAACGTGAACACCATTTGCCCCGGTTTCTTCAAGACCAAGATGGCCGCCGTGCTGATCGAAACCATGGGTGAAGACAAGATGGCTGCCCATGCGCCGCTCAAGCGCATTGGCGACGAGGAAGACCTGAAGGGTTTGACCCTGCTGTTTGCGTCCGACGCAGGCAAACACATCACGGGTCAGTGGATGGCAGTGGACGGCGGCGTGAGCGTAGTAACCGGTGGCTGAGTCCAAAGAAGCCATCTGGCAAAGGGCAGTCGGCTTTGGTGTCGACATCCCTTTTGTCACGCTGCTCGGCTTCGAGCTCACGAAGTTCGAAGGCGGGGAATCGGAAATCACCTTCGCGCCCAAACCTGAACACCTGAACTCGTTCTCGGTCACCCATGGTGGCGCGCTGATGACGCTGCTGGATGTGTCCATGGCCACTGCCGCGCGCAGCCAGGTGCCGGAGATGGGTGTGGTCACCATAGAGATGAAGACCAGCTTCATGCAGCCGGCCATTCCTGGTTCGGCCCCATTGGTGGCCAAGGGCGTATTGATGCACCGCACGGCCACGATGGCGTTTACCCAGTCCACGGTGTTCGATGGTGCCGGCCGCGCCTGTGCCCATGCCACGGGAACCTTCAAGTTTGTGAAGCGGCTGCCCACCGGTGCCAAAACCACAAACCCGCTGAACACCTCTCCCAGCCAGATCTCTACTGATTAAATCGGCCTCTAGCCCCCGCCGATATTCATTCATACGCTATTGTTTCAATAGCAAACCAACTTACCAGGAGCACTCCACCATGCCACGCAACCAACAAATCCATTTAGACAACCGCCCCGTGGGCGAAGCCGTTGCCAGCAATTTCAAGCTGGTCGTGGCCGAAACCCCGGCCCTGGCCGATGGCCAGGTGCTGGTGCGCCACCACTTCCTGAGCCTGGACCCGTATATGCGCGGCCGCATGAACGACGCCAAGAGTTACGCACAACCCCAGGCCCTGGGCCAGACCATGGGTGGCGGTACGGTGGGCGAGATCGCCGAGTCGCGCAACCCCAAGTTCGCCGTTGGCGACAAGGTCGTTGGCATGGGTGGCTGGCAGGAATACAGCGTGGTCGATGCCACCCAACCCGGCGCACTGCGCAAGGTTGACACCACACACGTGCCCTTGAGCGCCTACCTGGGCGCGGTGGGCATGCCCGGCGTTACGGCCTGGTATGGCCTGGTCAAGATCTGCCAGCCCAAAGCAGGCGAGACCATGGTGGTAAGCGCCGCCACCGGTGCCGTGGGTAGCGCATTTGCGGCTTTGTCCAAAGCGCGCGGCTGCCGCACGGTGGGCATTGCCGGCGGCCCGGACAAATGCAAATACGCGGTGGAAGAACTGGGCTTTGACGCCTGCATCGACTACAAGCTGCATGACAATGCAGCGTCGTTGTCCAAGGCGATTGCCGAAGCATGCCCCAATGGCATCGACGGATACTTTGAAAACGTAGGCGGCATGGTGCTGGACGCCGTATTGCCCCGCATGAACGCCTTTGGCCGCATAGCTGTCTGCGGCATGATCGCCGGCTACGACGGCAAGCCGCTGCCGCTGAGCTACCCGGCCTTGATCCTGACGCAGCGCCTGACCGTGCGTGGCTTTATCGTCAGCGAACACATGGAAATATGGCCCGAAGCCCTAACCGAATTGGGCACACTGGTCGCCACCGGCAAGCTCAAAGCCCGCGAGTCGATTGCCCAGGGTATCGCCGCGGCGCCCGAGGCGTTTTTGGGACTGCTCAAGGGCAAGAACTTCGGCAAACAGCTAGTCAAGTTGTTGTGAGAGCCCAGTATGTCTGACATCATCCTGCACCACTACGCCTCATCACCGTTCTCCGAAAAAGTCCGGCTGGTCTTGGGCTACAAAAAGCTGCCATGGAAATCCGTCACCGTGCCCGCCATCATGCCCAAGCCCGATGTGCAGGCGCTGACCGGCGGCTACCGCAAGACACCGTTTCTGCAAATCGGCTCCGATGTGTACTGCGACAGCGCGCTGATGTGTGATGTGCTGGAACACATCCAGCCCGCACCCACGCTGTACCCTGAATCCCACAAGGGCCTGGCCCGTGTTTTGGCCCAGTGGGCGGACACCACGCTGTTCTGGGCTGCCATGGCCTACAACCTGCAGCCCAAGGGTGCCATGACCATGTTCGACTCGCTGGACACGGCCAAGGCCTTTGGCGCCGACCGTGGCGCCATGAGCGTGGGCATGAACCGCCTGCGCCCCGGTGACGCCGCTGCGGCCTACAAGTCTTACCTGCGCCGCCTGGCCAACATGCTGGACGGCAATGATTTCCTGATGGGTAGCAGCCCTTGCGTGGCCGACTTTTCTGCCTACCACCCGCTGTGGTTCACCCGTAACTGTGTGCCGGTGATGGCCGACATTCTGGATGCGACGCCCGCTGTGTTGGGATGGATGGACCGCATGGCGGCCCTGGGCCATGGCAGCAAGGAGAAGATGACTGCTACAGAAGCGATAGCGGTATGTTCAGCATCGGCGGGGGCTGCAGCCCAGAATGACGTAAGCTTTCAGGACGAGCACGGTATCCCGCTGGGCAGCCAGGTCACTATCGCCGCCGAGACCTTTGGCCCCGAGGCCACACAAGGGGAACTGGTGGCGGCTACCCGCACCCGCTACACCCTCAAGCGTGTGGACGAACGTGCTGGCACGGTGCACGTGCACTTTCCCCGCATTGGCTACGTGCTCAAGGCGGTGCAGCCAGCATGAGTACGGCCACGCCGATAGCCCCACCGGTGCTGGACTGGAAGCTGTCCGCGTTTTATGCGCTGACGGTGCCCGAGCTGTATGCCATGTTGCAGTTGCGCACGGAGGTGTTTGTGGTGGAGCAAAACTGCATCTTCCAGGACATGGATGGTGCAGACGACCAGGCCATGCACTTGCTGGGCACGCAGGATGGGCAGCTGGTCGCCTACGCGCGGTTGTTCCCGGCGGGTATCAAATTTGCCGAGGCCAGTATTGGCCGCGTCATCACGCGCATGAGCGCCCGTGGCGGTGGTCTGGGCCATGTGCTGATCCGCGAGGCCATAACCGCCGTGCACGCGCAGTGGGGCCAACAGCCCATACGCATTGGTGCGCAGGCACGGCTCAAGGGTTATTACAGCCAGCATGGCTTTGTGGATGTAGGCGTGCCCTACATCGAAGACGGTATCGACCATATTGAAATGGTCTGGACATCCTAAAACCCGGAGTTTTCCTTCCATGATTTCTGATTTCAAAAACAAGACCGCCGTATTGACCGGCGCCGGTTCCGGCTTTGGCCTGGAGTGCGCCCGCATTGGCGCCAAACTCGGCATGAACCTGGTGCTGGCCGATGTGCAGCAGGACGCGCTGGACAAAACCGTGGCCGAGATGCAGGCCGCAGGCGCCCAGGTGCTGGCCATGCGGGTGGACGTGTCCAAGGCCGACCAGATGCAGGCATTGGCCGACGCTGCGTTCAAACGTTTTGGCGCACCACACTTTGTATTCAACAACGCCGGCGTGGGGGCAGGGGGCCTGGTCTGGGAAAACACGCTCAAAGACTGGGAATGGGTGATGGGTGTCAACGTGATGGGTGTGGTGCACGGTGTGCACTTCTTCACCCCCATGATGCTGGCTGCCGCCAAGGCAGACGCCGCCTACCAGGGCCATATCGTCAACACCGCCAGCATGGCCGGCATGTTGAACGCGCCCAACATGGGCATTTACAACGTCAGCAAACACGCCGTGGTGGCCCTGAGCGAGACCCTGTACCAGGACTTGGCGTTGGTGACGGACCAGATCAGCGCCAGCGTCTTGTGCCTGTACTTTGTGCCCACCGGCATCAGCCAGAGCCACCGCAACCGGCCGGATGAACTCAAGGTGCAGGACAAACCCACGCAAAGCCAGCTCATCGGCCAGGCCATGAGTGACAAGGCCGTGGGTAGTGGCAAGGTCACCGCCGCCCAGGTGGCGCAGATGGTGTTCGATGCCATCGCCGCCAACCAGTTCTACATCTACAGCCACCCCAAGGCCATTGGCTCCGTGCAGACGCGTATGGAAGATGTGATGCTGGCCCGCAACCCCACTGATCCGTTTGCGCACAAGCCTGAGCTGGGTGTCGACTTGAAAAAGGCGCTGCGGGGGTGACGGGTGTGTGATGGGTGGGGAAGCACAGATTTGCGGTATCTGTAGGCGTTTTGGGCCAGTTTCGGTCATTTATCAGTGACCGCTTTCTGGAAGACAATCAACTCAAATTGGCATGCCCAGAGAAGGAAAGCCCCTGGCGCGCACTTCGGTGGAGCCAGTCATAAAGATTTGCGATATTGTCGAGAGGTCCCGGTCCCCACAAGTTCATAAATTATTCGTTAGACACCAAGGAAATCTCATGACAGTAAAGCGCATGGACAACGTTGGCATCGTAGTAGAAGACCTTGATGCTGCTGTTAAGTTCTTCACCGAACTCGGTCTTACCCTCGAAGGCCGCATGCCCGTCGAAGGTGAATGGGCCGGCCGCGTTACCGGAGTGCGCGGTCAGCGCGTCGAGATCGCCATGATGCGAACGCCCGACGGCCATAGCCGCCTTGAGCTATCGCGCTTCGACGCCCCAGCCATCGCCTCCGATCACCGTACAGCCCCCGTGAACTCATTGGGGTACTTGCGCGTCATGTTCGCCGTAGAGGACATCGACGACACTCTCGCGCGGCTACGCAAGCACGGTGCGACAGTGGTCGATGAAGTAGTTAACTACGAAAACATCTACCGGCTCTGCTATATCCGCGGTCCCGAAGGAATTCTCATCGGGATAGCTCAACAGCTAGAGCAAAAGGACTCTCACTCCAAGGTCTGAAATTCGTCTGGAACGGGCCAGTTGCTGTCTTTGGCCAATGGCCGCTTTCTGGAAGACAATCCACTCCAATTGTCAGATCCTGGCACGGAAGCCACCTGCCCGAAGTGGGGCGAAGTCGGTCATTTATCCGCCACCTTGAATTCCAAAACAATTTGTCGAAGTCTAGGCCTCACATGACAGAAAGATCAAACGAAGTCGACTGGATACAAGTTTCACGTGTCGGATATCAGCTGGAGCAGGATCGTGGACCAAATGCTTACCTGTATGCTGCAGAACTCGCAGTACAGGCCAAACAGGACAACAAAACTGAAGATGCAGATTTCTGGCAGGCTGTTTCTGCCTCGCTGGCGCCGCGTAGTTCCAGGACGGAATGATTGCTTATCAGCAAGCTACTAAGGCGTAGTTTTTAGTGCCCTACTGAAATGGGGCGGAAGCGGAATAACACTGGGATATCCCTGTTCGAAATTCGTATCTGAGAACCCATGACCCGAAAATCCAAGCAGCTTATCGCACCTAAAGGTCTGTTGTTAGCGGTATTTACTGCGGCGGTGGTTTGTGCTGCACTAATGTTCTTGCATGCAATTCTCCTGGCCCAAACAGCGACAGTCGTCGACAGTTTGCTTTGGGCAGGGCTATGCTTCTTGGGCGCACTTCTGGTGGCGTCAGTTGTGGCGCTCCCAATATTTCTTATGCTCCGAGGCATGAACCTTGCACGATGGTGGGTTGCCGCAGTGACGGGTGCTGCGCTAGGTTCCGCATTCGCTGGGTCTCTCAATCAAGACAGTGGATTCACTGTCTCAATGGTGGGAATTGGTATGGCGTCCGCCATTGCCTTCTGGTTTACTACTACTCGATTCGCCGACTAGGCAAGATTGGGGTCTGCTTGGTGTGTCAACCCGACCGCAAGTTCGGGCCAACTGGGGACATTTGCCAATGACTGCTGTGTGACCACCTATTTATAAAGTTCGCCGCACTTCCTAGGAATTTCCGCCAGTAAATTGCCGGACGGAGCGGAATTTCTCAGTCCGCCAACCTGGACTGAAGATCGACAAACATCGCGCGCCGATCCTTGGAATTGACTTCGACCCATGCGCACGGCGCGGCTGCAAAGGAATTCGACAAGATCACGTCGAATTCAATTGAGGCGAGCTTTTTCAAGGAGGCGCTCATCTCGGCCCGCCGTTTATCTGTAACCCAATACTCCCACCGCCCATCGACCGGCACGATGCTATCGCCCACGAAAAGGAACTTCTTACCTTCGCTTGTCCACACATAGGAAAAGGCACCGCCTGTATGGCCTGGAGTGGGAATCGCCTCCAAGCCGGGAATGATGGTGGTGCTTTCAAATGGCAAGATATTGCCGACCTTGATGGTCTTCAATGCCTTAGCCTCTTCTTGGCTAGCACTGATCGGCACTTCAAAGTGTTGCGCAAGTAGCCGCGTATGCTCGCTCGCATGGTGGCGGTCTCCCAACAATATGTGTGTCAATTTACCGAACTTACGCAAAGCTGAGTAATGGGGGGACAGGTCTGCCTTGGTGCCAAACAAGAGTACGCCACCGCTGTGACGAAGGAAATAGGTAAATTGGGTTGTAGCGGGCGCGTTGCTCTCGCGTATAAGGAACAACGAGGGATAGATTTCAGTAATCATTGTTTTTGGCCGGCCTCATGAGTAAGGTGTCAATCAACGGTCTTTGAAGCAATTATGTTGCAGCAAGCACAAAACAAAGCTGGACGCGAACGGCGGGGACGACTTCTAAGAAGATTTGCCTTGCCGACGAGCCTGAGATCGCTCGGGTTCGGGCCAATTGCGGTCTTCGGCCAATGACTGCTTTCTGGAGGACAACCGTATCCACTTTTTTGCACCCAAGGACGGCAAGCTGCAGTCCCGTAGTGGTGCGGAAGATGTCTTCCAGCTGCATGCTCTGTCCGGAAAAGGGTTATCCTCAAATTCATTCAGTATTCGTTAAACCTAGTGAGCACACATCACATCGATTTGAGGCATCGCGCATGAGTTGGGACGTATCGCTCTACAAGTTCAGTCGCATATACGAGTCGCTTGACCAAATTCCGGACGACGAGCGCCCACACCAGCTCGGTTCCCTTCGTGCCGTGCAGGAAGCTGTTGTGGCAGTCTTTCCTGCGACGAATTGGTCCGATCCAGTATGGGGCATCTTCGACTCCGAAATTGGCTCGATTGAATTCAACGTCGGAAAAGACGATCCAGTAACGAGTTTGGCATTGCACGTTCGGGCGGGCGATGCCATCGTCGCGGGAATTCTTCAGCTCTGCGCTCGTCTCTCATGTCAGGCCATTGACTTGACGGACAGTTCATTCTTGGATCAGTCGGAGCATCCCGAGCAAGGGTTCAATCAGTGGCAGGCATACCGTGATCATGTTTTGCAAAGCCACAAGGTCTAACCCTGCATTGCAGCGGACGCCTAGCGACGCCGCTGAATTTGAACGTTATGTTGCAGTCGCGAACCTCACGCTATGACGAAAAAATTTAAATTGCAGGCGCATGAAATAAGGGCCGTTGCAGTGGGATATGGCGGCTGTATAGCAACGGACATGATTACAGTCCAGGGAAAACGTGTTGGCTACATGTATCGGGAAGAGCCGAGAAATGAAATGGATAGTGGTTGGTGTTTCATGTCCGGAATGGAGTCGCAGAAGTACATGGATGAACCTAAAAATCATGAAATATATGATGTGAATACGATTGCCAATTACTCACCTGATATCACAGAATTTCTTGACTCACCTTATGGCTCTGCATTCGAAAGAAATTCTGAAGGTAGGCTGGTGGCGATCGATGAGTAGACAACATAACGCGTTGTTCAACCCAGACACTTGCCAAAGAGCTTGCCGCTTCCCGGAACATGGCACGTGCCGGTCAGCGCGACGTTATCTTCCGCTCTAGTTGGAGTGTCTTGAACCGACGGCCGGGTCGGGCCAGCAGCAGTCTTCCGTGGATGACCGCTTCGGACTATTCTTGTGAAGCCTTCACCCGTTTAGAGGCTTCCTGCTAATAGTCAGCGAAAGCGTCGAATTCGCTATTTAAGTATACATTCTAGAATGTATACTTACAAGCTCTGCAACTCCCGGCGCTTAAGCTATGACACCCCCCAAAGATAGACGGTGGACCCTCCTGGTGACCGTCGCAGCAGCGCTACTTCTGCTCACCCTGGACAACTCCATCCTGTACACGGCATTGCCCACCTTGACACGTGACTTGGGGGCCAGCAGTCTGCAAGCACTGTGGATCATCAATGCCTATCCGCTGGTGATGGCCGGGATGCTGCTCAGCACCGGGACCCTTGGTGACCGCATCGGGCATCGGGAGATGTTTTTGGGCGGGTTGTGCGTGTTCGGCCTTGCGTCAGTAATAGCCGCGTTCGCTCCAACCGCATCCGTGCTGATTGGTGCACGTGCATTGCTGGCTGTGGGTGCGGCAGCCATGATGCCCTCTACGCTGGCCCTCATCTTCATCACCTTCAGGGATGAGCGCGAGCGGAATCTGGCGCTCGCCATTTGGGGATGCATGGCCATTGT
>JAZKDY010000110.1:0-40718 GCA_040387325.1 Pseudomonadota bacterium
ACGACAACCTGAGCGGCCCCGTCAACGCCGTTGCGCCGGACACCGTGCCACAGGCGCAATTTGTGAGGGCCTTGGCAGCGTCTTTTGGCCAGCGCGTGTGGATGCGTGTGCCCGATGCGCCTATGCGCGCGCTGCTGGGGGAGATGTCCACACTGCTGCTGGATGGGCAGAATGCCCGGCCGCGCGCGGCGGTGGCGGCGGGGTATCGGTTTGCACATCCACGGCTGGCGCCCGCGCTGCGAAGTCTGGCGCGCAGGGGCACGGTGGCGGCTTGCGGCCAGGAGGTGCGCGCCCGCACCTAGAACTCTGCGAAAATCCCCCTATGAACGCGCTCAACACCACCGAATACACCCACGCGCTGGGCTCTCAGGCAAAAGTGGCATCAGCCCTCATGGCGGCTGCTTCTACGGCTACCAAAAACATAGCGCTTCGCAAGCTGGCCAGCCTGTTGCGCGAGAACACCGCAGCGCTGCAAATCGACAACGCCAAGGATATTGAGCGCGCCAGCGCCAACGGCCTGTCCGCGCCCATGGTCGACCGCCTCAAGCTGACCCCCAAGGTGCTGGAGACCTGTGCCCAGGGGTGTGAGCAACTGGCGTCTATGGCCGATGTGATCGGTGAAATCATCGGTATGAAGCAGCAGCCCAGCGGTATCCGCGTGGGCCAGATGCGGGTGCCGATTGGTGTGTTCGGCATGATTTTCGAGAGCCGTCCGAATGTAACCATCGAGGCGGCCAGCCTGTCCATCAAGAGCGGCAATGCCTGCATTTTGCGCGGCGGCTCCGAGGCGATTGAGTCCAACAAGGCATTGGCGAAGCTGGTACAGCAGGCGCTGGTCGAAAGCGGCTTGCCGGCGGATGCGGTGCAACTGGTGCAAACCACGGACCGCGAGGTCGTGGGCCAGTTGATCACCATGCCCCAGTATGTGGACGTCATCATCCCGCGCGGTGGCAAGGGCCTGATCGAACGCATCAGCCGCGACGCCAAGGTGCCGGTCATCAAACACCTGGACGGCAATTGCCATGTGTATGTGGATGACCCGTGCGACATGGACATGGCCGTCAAGGTGGTGGACAACGCCAAGACCAACAAATACAGCCCCTGCAATGCGGCCGAAGGTCTGCTGGTGGCGCGCAGCGTGGCCCAGGCGTTTCTTCCGCGTATCGGCGCGGTGTTTGCCGCCAAGGGCGTGGAAATGCGCTGTGATGCCGCTGCGCTGCAAATCCTTAAGGAAAATATGCCGCTAGCCCCCGCCGAATATGATGGTACCGCTATGAAAACAGGAGTAGCTGCAGGGCAGACCGAGCCGGCCAAGCTGTCGCTGGCAACCGAGAGCGACTGGTCTGAAGAGTACCTGGCCCCCATCATCAGCATCAAGATCGTGGACGGGCTGGATCAGGCGATTGCCCATATCAACCGGTACGGCAGCCACCACACCGACGCCATTCTGACGCGCGACCACATGCACGCCCAGCGTTTCCTGCGCGAGGTCGATTCGGCCAGCGTCATGGTCAATACCAGCACCCGTTTTGCCGATGGTTTTGAGTTTGGCCTGGGTGCCGAAATCGGCATCAGCACTGACAAGTTCCACGCCCGCGGCCCGGTGGGCATCGAAGGACTGACCTCGCTGAAATATGTGGTGCTGGGCGAGGGCGAAGTCCGGGTCTGACACCGCCCCTGATACTGCGCATGTGGCGCGGTCTTGCAAACCGGGAACTTGCCCATAGATTCCAGAGTCTCTTACGATGTGCCCCGCCCATCCTTCTCCGCCCATCCTTAAAAGGCCCGCATGGTCCCCCATCTCGTAACCGCCCTGACAGGCCCCATCAATGAACTGGAGCAGCGTGTGCTGGACTCCATGCCAGCCATAGAGCGCTGGTTCCGCCTGGAGTGGATGGAGCACACGCCGCCCTTCTACACCTCGGTCGATGTGCGCAATGCCGGCTTCAAGCTGGCACCGGTGGACACCAACCTGTTCCCCAATGGCTGGAACATCCTGACCCCGCCCATGCTGCCACTGGCCGTGCAGGCGGCGCAGGCGGCCATCGAGAAGATCTGCCCCGAGGCCCGCAACCTGCTGATCGTGCCGGAGAACCACCTGCACAACACCTTCTACCTGAGCAACCTGGCGCAGCTGCGCCGCGTGTTCCAGATGGCAGGCCTGAACGTGCGCATTGGCTCCATCAGCCCGGATGTGAAGAAAAGCATCACCATGGACCTGCCGCATGGCGAGAGCATCACGCTGGAGCCGGTGGTGCGCACCAAGGGGCGCATCGGTGTCAAAGACTTTGACCCTTGCACGATTTTGCTGAACAACGACCTGCGTGCCGGTGTGCCCGGCATCCTGGAAGACCTGAATGAACAGTACCTGCTGCCGCCGCTGCATGCGGGCTGGAGCAACCGGCGCAAGAGCGCACATTCCAAGGCCTTTGAAGAGGTCTCCAAGCGGTTTGGCAAGCTGATTGGTGTGGACCACTGGCTGATCAACCCCATGTTTGAAAAGTGTGCCGACGTGGACTTTTCCAGCCCGGAGGGGGTGCAGGGCCTGATCGCCAAGACCGAGGCCCTGTTGGCGCGCATCCGCAAGAAACACAAGGAATACGGCATCAAGGAAAAACCCTTTGTGGTGCTCAAGCCCGACAACGGCGACCCGCGCATGGCCATACTGACGGTCCGTGATTCCAAGGAAATCGAAAGCCTGCGCACGCAGGTTTTGTGCAGCGGCACGGGCACACCCGCCGACAACCGGCCGCCGGTGTTTGAAGTGCTGCTGCAAGAAGGCGTGCTGACCTGCGAGCGTGTCAACGATTCGGTGGCCGAGCCGGTGGTCTACATGATGGACCGTTACGTGGTGGGCGGCTTCTACCGCGTGCACCCCCAGCGCAAGGTGGACGAAAACCTGAACGCACCAGGCTCCAGCTTTGTGCCCTTGGCATTTGCCGAGAGTACGCACTTACCCCAGCCCGGTATCAAGCCCGGCGCCAGCGCACCCAACCGCTTCTACATGTATGGCGTCATTGGCCGTCTGGCGATGCTGGCCGCCAGCTACGAGATGGAAGCCACCGACCCCCACGCCGAGCATTACGACTAGGGATGTGGCCCCCACGCTCCGCCGCTGCGCGGGTCGCTGCCCCCCGAGGGGGCGCGTTTTACCTTGGGGCGGCCCTGCGGTAAAACCGCTCCGCCGCTGACTTGCCTAGGGCAAGCTGCCAACTAGCGCCAGCCCCTCAGTTGCTGCGCTGCAACATGTTTGCAATTTCGGTGGAAATGATTCCCCCGGGGCTTGCAAGCCGGGGCCGCTGGCGCAAAATGGCGATCCCCAATGGAATGGAACCCGCGCCAAACAGAAGCCGGGTGAATCTGTGTCAGCATCCAAATCGTCTCTGTCGGCGTTAACCCTCGGCGCCATTGGCGTTGTCTACGGCGATATCGGAACCAGCGTTTTGTACGCGATGAAGGAGGTGTTCGGCTCCGGCCATGTGCCTTTTACGCCGGACAACGTCTACGGCATCCTGTCCATCTTTTTCTGGACGCTGACCGTTATTGTTTCCATCAAATACGTGGCCCTGGTCCTGCGTGCGGACAACCATGGCGAAGGCGGCCTGGTGGCGATGCTGGCCCTGGCCTCGCAGTCGGTTAAAGACAAGCCCAAACTGCGCCGCGTGCTGTTGCTGGTCGGCATTTTCGGCACCTGCCTGTTTTACGGCGACGGGGTTATCACGCCGGCCATCTCGGTGCTGGGTGCCGTAGAAGGTCTGGAGGTGGTGTCGCCCACCTTCAAGAAATTTGTCATACCGCTGACCCTGGTCATTTTGCTGGCGCTGTTCATGGTGCAAAAGCGCGGCACGGCCAGCATGGGCCGGTTCTTCGGCCCCATCATGGTGGTGTGGTTCATCGTGATTGCAGGCCTTGGCATCGTCAATATTGCCGCTGATCCGCACATCCTGGTGGCCATCAGTCCGCATTACGCACTGGGTTTCATGTGGGAGAACCCGGGCATCACCTTCATCATCCTGGGCGCCGTTGTGTTGTGTGTCACCGGTGGTGAGGCGCTGTACGCCGACATGGGCCACTTTGGCAAAAAGCCGATTCGGGTCGCCTGGTTTTTGGTGGCCATGCCCGCGCTGACACTGAACTATTTTGGCCAGGGTGCCTTGTTGTTGCACAACCCCGCCGCAGTCAAAAACCCGTTCTTCCTGATGGCGCCAGACTGGGCCCTGATCCCGCTCGTGGCACTGGCCGCCATGGCCGCCGTCATTGCATCCCAGGCACTGATCTCGGGCGCATTTTCCGTCACCAAACAGGTCATACAGCTGGGGTATCTGCCGCGCCTGCAGATCCACCACACCAGTGTCAAGGACACGGGTCAGATCTACCTGCCGTTTGTGAACTGGGGGCTGTTTGCGCTGATCGTGGTGGCGGTGGTGATGTTCAAGTCATCCAGCAACCTGGCAGCGGCCTACGGCATTGCGGTGTGCACCGACATGCTGATCACCACCATACTGACCTTCTACGTCATCCGTTACCACTGGAAATACCCCTTGGTGCTGTGTATTGGCGCCACCGGGTTCTTCTTTGTGGTGGACTTCGCGTTCTGGGCCTCCAACCTGCTGAAGCTGTTTGACGGTGGCTGGTTCCCGCTGCTGATTGGTGGCGCAATTTTTATGCTCATGCTGACCTGGAAAGACGGCCGGCGGCTGCTCAACGAGAAGCTGCGTGCCGATGCCATTGACCTGCCCAGCTTTCTGGAAGCCGTGTTTGTCAGCCCCCCGGCGCGGGTGGAAGGCACAGCCGTTTTCCTGACCGCGGAGGTGGGCACCGTGCCCAACGCGCTGTTGCACAACCTCAAACACAACAAGGTGCTGCATGAGAACAACCTGTTTGTCACGGTGCGCAACCACGAGGTGCCGTGGATAGGACTGAACAAGCGGCTGGAGATCGACTCGTTGGGCCACGACTGCTGGCAGGTGGTCCTGCACTACGGCTTCAAGAACGACCCCGATGTGCCCAAGGCGCTGGAGCAGATCAAGGGCCGCGGTTGCGAGATGCAGGCCATGACCACCAGTTATTTCCTGTCGCGCGACACCGTGGTACCCACTCTGGGCACCGGCATGGCGCAATGGCGTGAAAAGCTGTTTGCGCAAATGCACCACAACGCCAGCGGTGCGGCAGACTTTTTGAATCTGCCCAACAACGCGGTGGTGGAGCTGGGTTCCAAGATTGAAATCTGAGCCACCTGTCCTGCACACGCCACGTTGCACGCTGGTCCTGCTGCAGCCCGACAACGCCCACCTGCTGCTGGCCTACCGCCAGCGCAACCTGGACCACCTGAGCCCCTGGGAGCCCACGCCCAACCCGGACGACGGCACACTCGAAGAGGCCTGCCAGCGTGCAGCCGCCAAATCCGAGAAGGCCTTTGCTGAAGGTGTGGCCGTGTACTTCATCGCCACTGACCCGCAAACGGGCGCCATGCTGGCGGCCTGCAACTTCACCAACACCGTGCGCGGCATCTTCCAAGCCTGCCACCTGGGTTATTCGGTGGACCATGCCTGGCAAGGCAAGGGCCTGGTGTATGAGGTGGTGCAGGCCGGCATCACCTACATGTTTGAGACCCAGGGCCTGCACCGCATCATGGCCAACCACATGCCCGCCAATGTGCGCAGCGAACAGCTGTTGCGCCGGCTGGGTTTTGAGCGTGAAGGGTATGCCCGCGCCTACCTGAAAATCGGTGGGCAGTGGCAGGACCACGTGCTCAACGCGTTGGTCCGGCCCGAGTCTTAGGTGCATTGGGCCAATGTCACAATGGCCCGCATGCAATTTTTCAAAGACCTCAGCCTCTCTGCATTCACCGCCGGTTTTGTGGCCGTGCTGGTGGGGTTCACCAGTTCGGTAGCCATTGTTTTTCAGGCCGCGCAGGCCTTCCAGGCCACACCCGAAATGGTGGCTTCGTGGATGTGGGCGCTGGGTATCGGTATGGGGCTGTGTTCGCTGGTGCCTTCGTTGTGGCTGAAGAAACCCGTCATGGTGGCCTGGAGTACGCCGGGCGCCGCGGTGCTGGCCAGTGCTGGCGCCCTGGGCGGCTTCACCATGCAGGAGGCGGTGGGCGCCTTCATGGTCAGCGCCGTGCTGATCACGCTGGCGGGTGTGACAGGCTGGTTCGAGCGGGTCATGAACCGCATCCCTTTGGCCATCGCCTCCGCGCTGCTGGCCGGGGTGCTGGCGCGTTTTGGCCTGTCGGGTTTTACTGCGGCGCAGACGGCGTTGCCCCTGGTGGTGGTCATGCTGGTCAGCTACCTGCTGGGCAAACGCCTGTGGCCACGGTATGCGGTGCCTGTCACATTGCTGGTCGCTATTGTTTTTGTAGCTATAACATCAGGTTTCTCGGGGGCTGGGATCGTGTTTGGCTTAACCCTTCCGGTGTTTGTGGCACCCCATTTCAGTTTCTCCGCCTTTGTCAGCCTGGCGCTGCCACTGTTCATTGTGACCATGGCATCACAAAACCTGCCGGGTGTCGCCGCGATCCAGGCCAGCGGTTTTGGTGACCAGCGCGCCAGCGGGGGTGATGCGGGAATTCCCATCTCCAAGGTCATCACCCTGACCGGTCTGGCCACGCTGGTGCTGGCGCCTTTTGGTGCCTTTGCGCTGAACCTGAGCGCCATCACCGCCGCCATCTGTATGGGGCCGGAAGCGCACAGCCAGCCCCAGCGGCGTTACACGGCGGCCGTGTCCTGCGGCGCCATCTATGTGGTGATTGGCCTGTTCGGCGCTGCCATTACGGGGGTGTTGACGGCTTTTCCCAAAGAACTGGTGGCTGCCATTGCCGGGCTGGCCTTGCTGGGTACGATCGGAGGTGCCCTGGCCGCCGCACTGCGCGAAGAAGCCCACCGCGAGGCGGCCATCATCACCTTTCTGGTGACACTCAGTGGTGTGGTGGTGGCGGGCGTGGGCTCGGCCTTCTGGGGTGTGGTGGCCGGGGCATTGGCGCTGCTGGTGCAGCATGTGGGGCGCAAGCCGCCGCCGCACACGCCCGGCGCCTAGCGCCAGACGTTTGTCCCCGCACAACACGGGTTGGCGCTGTCACGTTAGAGTCGCAGCAGTTTTCATCTTTCACTTTTGCCGGTAGCACCCCATGGAAATCCTTTTTGTCAGCGACCCGCTCGAATCCTTCAAGATCTACAAGGACACCACCTTTGCAATGATGCGTGAGGCCCAGCGCCGCGGGCACCAGATCGTGGCCTGCGAGCCGCAGCAACTGCTGTGGCAGCGCGGCGGGGTGGTGGAGGCGCAGATACGTGCCATCACACTGACGGGTGAGCCCAACACCTGGTTCACGGAAACGGCCTCCAGCGTGCGGGCCATCAAGGAATTTGGCGCGGTGGTCATGCGCAAGGACCCGCCCTTTGACAGCGAATTTTTCTACGCCACCCACCTGCTGGAGCAAGCCGAGCGCGAAGGTGCCAAGGTCTTCAACAAACCCCGCGCGCTGCGCGACCACCCCGAGAAGCTGGCGATTTTGGAATTCCCCCAGTTCATTGGCCCCACGCTGGTGACGCGTGAGGCTGAGGCCATCAAACGCTTCCACGCAGAACACAAAGACATCATTTTGAAGCCGCTGGACGGCATGGGCGGCATGGGCATCTTCCGCGTCAAGGAAGACGGGCTCAACCTGGGCGGCATCATCGAAACGCTGAACAAGGACGGCGCCGAGACCGTGATGGTGCAGAAGTTTTTGCCGGCCATCAGCGAAGGCGACAAACGCGTTCTGGTTATTGGCGGCAAACCGGTGCCGTTTTCGCTGGCGCGTATTCCCCAAGGCAGCGAGGTGCGTGGCAACCTGGCCGTGGGTGGTAAAGGTGTAGCCCAGGCCTTGAGCGAGTCCGACTGGGCGATCGCCAACGCCTTGGGGCCAATATTGGCTGCGCGGGGCCTGCTGCTGGTGGGGCTGGATGTGATTGGTGACAGCCTGACCGAGATCAATGTGACCAGCCCGACCTGTTTTCAGGAGATCACCGACCAGACCGGGTTTGATGTGGCGGCGATGTTTGTGGATGCGCTGGAGGCGGCTGTCTAGTTAGGCAAGTACGGAGCCATCCACAAACACCTTGAACTCGCCCGGCTCCATGGCCACCCAGTTTTCATTGGTGGTCAACGGCTCGGTCACCACAATCACCAGGCGGTCCTCGGGGCTGTTGAGTTCTGCCAGGTCCACTTTCACGTCTTCATCCTTGAGCTGTACATGGGCAAAAGGATGTTGGCGTTGCACATAGTGCAGCTTGGTGCTGGCATGCGTCCACAGGGCCTGGCCATTGCTCAACAGGAAGTTGAAGGTGCCGTGTTTGGCGATGCGGGGCACCAGCTCGCGCAGGGTGTGGGTCAGTTCTTCAACGCTGGGCACACCAAAGTGTGACTTGTTCAGCTCTTGCAGCAGCCAGCAAAAGGCCAGTTCACTGTCGGTCTCGCCCACGGGTTTGAAGGCGCCATGCAGTGTTGGATTGAAATCTTTCAGGTCGCCGTTGTGGGCAAACACCCAGTAGCGGCCCCACAACTCGCGCACAAAGGGGTGGCAGTTTTCCAGCGTAACGCCGCCCACCGTGGCCTTGCGCACGTGGGCCACCACGTTGTGGCTTTTGATGGGGTAGGTGCGCAGCATCTGCGCAATGGGCGAGGTGGAGGCGCTTTCCTTGTCGACGAAATACCGCGCTGCCTTGCCGGGCTTCTGGCCGTCACTCTCGAAGAACGCGATGCCCCAGCCATCGGAATGGTGGTCGGTGCAGCCGCCACGTTGCGAAAACCCGGTAAAGCTCAAGGTCAGGCTGGCGGGCAGCAGACTGTTCATTCCAAGGAGTTGGCACATGGCAAACAGTTTACCCGTCTGCCAGCGCCCCCAACGTAAAGTATTCTCTCTGGGTGGCAGGTTATCCTTGCGGGCCAGACCCTGTTCACCAACAACACGCGCTTCTACCAAGAAGCCAAGCTGGAGCAACGCCACTACCCGTGGCACGATCTAAACCATGAGTTTGACCGGCCTGATTGGCCTTTATGTTCGCCAGAACTGGCGCCCCTACCTGTTCTCGGCCCTGATGCTGGCGTCGGTGTGTGCGCTCACGGTTTATATCCCGCGCCAGGTGGGCCACGTGATAGACGCACTGGTTGCGGGCACGCTCAGCGGTAGTGCGCTGGTACGCCAGCTGGGCTGGCTGGTGCTTGCCGGCGTGGCCATCTACTTCCTGCGTGTGGGCTGGCGCCTGCAGCTGTTTGCGGCCAGCTACCGGCTGGGTGCACAGCTGCGCCAGCGCCTGTATGCACGCCTGTGTGTGCAGGGGCCACACTTCTTCCAGCAAAAACGCACCGGTGACCTGATGGCGCTGGCCACCAACGACATCGACTCGGTGGAGATGGCCTCGGGCGAGGCCATGCTGGCCGGTTTTGACGGCACGCTGACCCTGATCATGGTGGTGGCGATGATGAGCCTGGGCGTGGACGGCCGCCTGGCCGGTGCCGCGCTGCTGCCGTTCCCGCTGATGGCCATTGCCTTCTGGCGCATCTCCAACCACATCCACCAGGCTTCCAAGGATTCGCTGGATGCCTTTGGCAAGCTCAATGACCATGTGCAGGAAACCCTGACCGGCGTGCGCACCTTGCGTGCCCTGGGGCTGGAGGAGCGCAGCGCGGCCCGTTTTGCCGAACTGGCCGAGGCTGCTGCTGCTGCCAGCCTGCGGGCCCAGCGCTGGGAGGCGGCCTTTGAGCCAGCCGTGGGCATCACGCTGGTCAGCGCCACCGCACTGACGCTGGGCCTGGGTGGCTACCTCGTCTGGCACGGTGAGCTGACGATTGGCGCATTGACGGCCTTCAGCATGTACCTGGGCCAGCTGATATGGCCGATGTTTGCCGCGGGCTGGGTGCTGGCCCTGCTGGAGCGTGGCCGTGCGGCCTGGGGGCGTCTGCGTCCCACGCTGGATGCGCCGCTGTCCATAGACGACCATGGTGTGCGTGACCAGGTGGTACCCGACGCACTGATGTTTGACGGGGTGAACTTCTCTTACCCCGGACACCAGGCTGTGGCCTTGTCCGGTCTGCGCCTGAACCTGCCCGCAGGACAGACACTGGGTCTGGTGGGTGCCACCGGTTCTGGCAAGTCCAGCGTGTTGCGCCTGATCCTGCGGCAGTACGCAGCCCAGTCCGGCAACATCGTGTGGGGTGGGCAACTGCTGTCGGACTACACCCTGGATGCGCTGAACCGCGCCATCAGTTGGGTGCCGCAGGAGCCGTTTCTGTTCTCCGCGTCGATTGCTGAAAACATCGCCCTGGCCAAGGCCGGTGCCAGCCGCGCCGAGGTGGAGCAGGCCGCGCGCCTGGCTTCCATCCACGACGATATCGTGCGTATGCCCCAGGGTTACAACACGCCGGTCGGCGAGAAGGGCATTGCGCTGTCGGGCGGGCAGCGCCAGCGCGTGGCCATTGCCCGCGCACTGTTGACCGATGCGCCCCTGCTGTTACTGGACGACGCCTTGTCGGCCGTGGACACACAAACCGAAACCGATATCCTGCAGCACCTGCGCAGCGCACGCGCGGGTCGTACCGCGGTGATCGTCAGCCACCGGCTGAGTGCGGTGGTGGATGCCGACCATATTCTGGTCTTCAAACAGGGCCGCGTCATCGAGCAGGGTGACCATACCAGTCTGCTGGAAATGAATGGCTGGTACGCCGCCCAGTGGCGCTACCAACAACTGGAGGCCAGCCTGGATGCAGCCTGATACCGCGCAGAAATCGTTGGGCACCACCCCACCCACGCCACCCCGCAATACACGCCGGGCCGTGGCGCTGCTGCTGCACGCCGCCGCACCGGAGCGGCGCCATGTGCTGGTGGGCACGGCCTGGCTGGTGGCCGCCGCCCTGCTGGAGGCCCTGGGCCCCTTGCTGGGCAAATACTTCATAGACCAGTACCTGCTACCCCGTACGCTGGTGCTGTGGGACATGGGCTGGCTGCTGGCGGGCATTGTGGTGGCCGGCTGTGTGGCCAGTGTGATCCGCTACGCGCAGCTGACACGCCTGTCCGGCGTGGCCATGCGTTCGGTACGCCGCCTGCGCGAAGAGGTCTATGGCCACGTGCTGCGCCTGCCCATGGCCTTCTTTGACAAGGCCATCACCGGGCAGCTGGTGAGCCGCGTGACGAACGACACCGAGCAGGTCAAGAGCCTGTATGTACAGGTGTTGTTTGTGATGCTGGACAGCAGCATCGTGGTGCTGGGCGCCCTGGGTGCCATGGCCTGGCTGGACTGGCGGCTGATGCTGATCGTGCTGACGCTGATCCCGGCCGTGGTGGTCATCGTCTGGTTTTACCAGCGCTGGAGCGCGCCGGCCGTGGCCCGTGCGCGGCAAAAACGCAGTGACATCAATGCCCAGATGTCGGAGTCCATCGCCGGCATGGCGGTGCTGCAGGCCAGCAATGCGCAGCAGCGTTTCAGGGACCGGTTTGACAAAACCAACAACCAGCACCTGGGCGCCCGCATGGCCGAGATGCGTGTCAATGCCTGGCTGCTGCGGCCCATGCTGGATTTCATCAATGTGCTGCTGCTGGCCGTGGTGATCTACACCTTTGGCCAGCGCAGCCTGGGCGCGCTGGAGATCGGCATTTTGTATGCCTTTGTCAGCTACATCGGCCGCGTGGTGGACCCGCTGATCCAGATCACGCTGCAGTTTGGCCAGTTGCAGCAGGCCGTAGTGGCCGCCGCCCGGGTGGACGCGCTGCTGCAGGAGCACCGCCCGGCGGCCAAGACCGGCCCCGAGCGCATCAGCCATGGTGCCATCCATATTTCGCAATTGCGCTTTGGGTATGACCCGGCTACCGTGGTGCTGCACGAGCTGTCGCTGGACATTCCGGCCGGCGGGTTTTATGGCCTGGTCGGCCATACCGGCAGCGGCAAGTCCACGCTGCTGAGCCTGCTACTGCGCTTCTACCAGCCACAGTCGGGCCGCATCACGCTGGACGGTATTGCGTTGTCACGCTTCAGTGACGAACACTTTCGCGCCGATGTGGGGCTGGTGCCACAAGACCCGTTTTTGCTGGCCAGCAGCGTGCGCGACAACATCGCCATGGGCCGCAAGCTCAGCCAGGACGAGATCGAGACTGCCGCCCGCGCCGCCCATTGCCACGATTTCATCCTGCAGCTGGAGCAGGGCTACGACACGCTGCTGGGCGAGGGTGGGGCGCGCCTGTCGGTGGGACAGAAGCAGTTGATCGCTATTGCCCGTGCGCTGGCCGGACAGCCGCGCATCTTGTTCCTGGACGAGGCCACGGCCCATATCGATTCCGAAACCGAGCAGATTGTGCAGGTCGCGTTATCCGAGCTGAAGGGCCGTGTGACGGTGGTGGCCATTGCACACCGACTGTCGACCATACGGGCGGCCGATTGCATCGTGGTACTGAACCATGGCCGTATCCATGAGCAGGGCACACACGATGCGCTGATGGCCATCGACCAGGGCATCTACCAGCGGCTGTACCTGTTGCAGCAACTGGGCGAATAGGCGCTGCGGGCAACTATTCCCGCGGTTCAGACCACAGTTTGCCGCCGGTTGCCCAGTTTTCGCGCTTGACATCGACAATCAGAATATCGACCGATTCGGGCGAGCCGCCCAGTACCTCGACACTGACGCGGGTGATTTCTTCGACCAGTTTTTTCTTCTGTGCCAGTGTGCGGCCTTCGAGCATTTCAACGTGGTAGGTAGGCATGGTGGAGAGTCCTTTGGGGCTTAGGTTGGGGAGGGTGTTGGTGTCTTCTTGCTGGCACTGTCAGCGGCAGCCGCCGCGCAGCGTGCGCATATGCAGGCCAGTCGCTGTGCTTCAACCGGTACGCGCGCCAGCAGTTCTGGCGTAAACACTGCCGTGGTGCACCAGCAGGGGCCTTGTGGCACACCGGTGGCGCGTTCCGCTTCATTGGCGCAGGTGTTGCTCTGGCCGCACAAAGGGCACAGGCTGGTGTTAATGGCGCGGGGGGCTGTAATTTCAGGCATGGCGGGTTTTTGCGTTCACCCTGCAGTTTAGACTGCGGGGTTCTGATTTGCCGAATGTCTTACGTGCCGCCCGCCCCCATGTTTGCCCCCCTTTCCCGCAACACCCGACTGCTGCTGGCGCTGCTGTGTGTGCTGCACTTTGGCCTGGGCGCTGCGCTGGGCCTGTCGGTGGACGAGGCCCATTACGCGCTGTATGCGACCCACCCGGACTGGAGTTATTTTGACCACCCGCCCCTGGTCGGCTGGGCGCAGTGGCCGCTGGTGGCGCTGGGCGTGCCGACCTGGGCCCTGCGGCTGGTGCCAGAGTTGTTGTGGCTGGGCACCGCGCTGGTGGTCTACCAACTGGCCGAACGTTTGCAGACGCAGGCCGGCGTGTGGGCCGTGTTGGCCTTGGCGCTAGCGCCCTTGTTGCACGTGTTGGGCATAGGCCTGTTGCCCGATACGCTGCTGGTGTTTTTCACCGCGCTGCTGCTGTGGGCCACGCTGGATCTGATGGACGCAGCTGCAGTGCGCCGCCCATTGCCGTGGTTGGTGTTGGGCGTGTTGCTGGGGCTGGCGGGCCTGAGCAAATACACGGCCATCTTCGCGGCACTCGCGGTGGCGGGTTGCCTGTTGTCGGCGCACGGCGTGGCGCTGTTACGCAATGCCTGGGCCTGGCTGGCGCTGGCCATCGCCGTGTTGTTGGTGCTGCCCGTGGCGTACTGGAACCACGCCAACGGCTGGGTATCGTTCACCTACCAGGCCAAACACGGCGCGGGAGGGGGCTGGCAGGCAGTGCATGTGCTGCGCTTCCTGTTGGTGCAGTTGCTGGTGTATGGCCCGCTGCTGTTATGGGGCTGGGCCGGATGGCGCCACGGCGTAGCGCGCGCCACCCGCGGCCTGGTGCTGTTTTTTGTGTTGCCCTTTGCCGTGCTGGCCGTGTTATCGGGGGGCGGCACCAGCCTGCCGCACTGGACGGCACCGGCCTGGGTGGCATTGGTACCGTTTGCCGGCATCGGTCTGGCGCGTGCCTGGAGCCAAGGGCGTAACTGGCTGCTGGGGAGTCTGGTTGCGGCACAGGCGCTGCTGTGCGCCGTGGTGCTGGGGCTGATGCTGACCGGCGGCCAACCCTTCATCACCAACACCACGGGCCAGGGCAATAACGCACAGCCGTCCAACCCGTTTGCCGATGTACACGGCTGGGATGCCGCGGGTGAACGTGCCCGGACATTGGCTGCGCAGCATGGCCTGCGCAGTGTGGCCGTGCAAAACTGGACACTGGCCAGCCGCCTGGGCTGGTATGCCCGGCCGCTGCCGGTGTATGTGCTGGAAGACCGTTTTGACCAGTTCGACCTGTGGGCAGGAGACCTGCCGGCCGGCGGCGACACCCTGCTGGTGGACTGGTCGCAACTGGGCTACGCGGTGCCCCTGGGCGCAAACGGTTTCGCCGATTGCACGTTGCTCGATACCCAAAATGTGCGGCGTCTGGGCCAGCCCCTTGCCAGCTTTCGTTTTTACGCCTGCCACAACTGGTCGGGCCACCCACAACCCCGTCTTGCAGGCGCTTCGTGATGCACGTCCCCCCCATTCCTGCGCGCCTGTGGCTGTTGCCGCCTGTGCTGTTTTTGCTGGGTGCACCGCTGTGGTTGCACACATTTGAACCGGCCATGTTTGTCTATATCAATGCCGCGTGTGCCCCGGTGGGCGCGCAGTTCTGGGCCGGCTTGTCCATGCTGGGCAATGCCTGGGGCGTGTTGGCCGTGACCTCGCCGCTGCTGGTGGTTGCGCCCCGGCTGATGTGGGCCTGGTTGTGTGCCGCACCTTTTGCCATCCTGTTTGCCCGTGGGGGCAAGGGCCTGATAGAAAGCGCGCGACCGGCCGCCGTGGTGGACAACACCCAGATGCGCGTGGTCGGTGAACTGCTTCACAACGTGTCCATGCCCTCCGGCCACACGCTGACCGCGTTCACCGTGGCCTCTGCCCTCTATTTCGCGCTGCCGCAAGCGGGCAGGGCCAAACACCTGTGGCTGTTTGTGCTGGCTGCCGGCGCCGGTTTGTCGCGCATTGCCGTCGGTGCGCACTGGCCGGGTGATGTGGCCGTGGGCGCCAGCCTGGGCTTGCTGGCCGGCATGTTGGGCACCCGTCTGCTGGCACGCATGGACAGCAAACACCTGCAGCCCACCGCGTGGAGCCTGCGCCTGGTGGCCGGACTGCTAGTGGCCACCCTGGTGGCGATGCTGGTTGAAACCCAGGACTTTGACGAAAACCAGCCCCTGCAGTACCTGTTGGCCGCCGTGGTGCTGGGGTCTTTGGTGGCCTTTGCCCGGCAAAACTGGATGGCCATCCAGACGCGGGCTGTGCCGCCAAAAGGTTGAAATTACCGGATACACGGCCCATCACGACCGGTGCATTTGACTAAGATGGATCCACCCCCCACGGATGGAAAAACAAAAAATGCACCCCAACGCCGTCACACTCGTCCAGGAATCCTGGGCGCAGATCGAACAGGCCGGCCCGGCCGCCGCCGCGCTGTTCCACTGCAATCTGCTGCGCAGCCGCCCCTGGCTGGTTGCCCCCTACACGGGGTACGTGGATGCGCGCGACGACATGCTCATGCGCACCTTTGGCCGCGCCGTCAAGGGCATGCATACGCTGGAGACCCATTCAAGCCTTTTGTTGCAGATAGGGCGTGTCAATGCGGCCTGTGGCGTGCAGTCCCACCACTACCCCTATTTTGAAGTGGCGCTGATCCAGACGCTGGGGCAGATTCTGGGCGACACCCTGACCGAACCACTCAAACAAGCCTGGATCGCCGTCTTCGGCACCATGACCCGGTTGATGCTGGCTGGCGCCAATGGCGAACCGGGCGCCGCCGTCGCCATCCGCCAGCACGCCAGCGACCGGCGCCGCCAGCGCCGGCGCGCCGCGCACGACCTGGGTGGCAACCGCGGCTACCACCGCCGCGGCGGGCCGGAGAGCAATCGTCGCCTGCACCGTGCGCCGGTACAGCATATGGAAAACAAGCCTGTAGCCCCCGTCGGATATGTGTAGTACGCTATCAAATTAATAGCTTCTGCGCCAACTGCCTGGGCAAAGCCTGTCCACACCTGTCCGCCAACTGTCCGCGGACACGGATCACACAGCCAGCAAAATCTATAAGCCGTTGATTCATATGGCTAATTTCTGACGTTGGGGCTTGGCACAGGCCTTGCAAATGTAGACGTACTTCAACGCTACAACAGGCCGCCCGCATGATTCGCGACACCTCTGCACAGGACAAGCTCCTCGCTCCTGCCTCCCCGCGCTGGAAAAGTCCGGTGTTTTTGCTGGCCGGCCTTGTGCTGGTTGCGGGGCTGGTCTTGGTGTGGCCCGCCTTGGCACGCATGCTGGCCTCGGGGCAGTCGGTGGGCATGGGGCGTTTGAGTCTGGCCGAAGTGAAGGTCGGCCCCCTGACGCGTGACATAGCGGGGGAAGGCAAGGTGGTGGCGGCTGTCAGCCCCACCTTGTACGCTGGCAATGCCGGCACCGTGACACTGGCCGTGCAAGCCGGCGACGCGGTACAAAAAGGCCAGGTGCTGGTCCGCCTGGCCAGCCCCGAATTGCTGGCGCGTTTGGGCCAGGAGCGCTCCAACGCCGATGCGTTGCAAAGCGAAATGCTGCGCGCCGAAGCCGATGCGCGCCAGCAGCGCGCGCAAGCCCAAAGTGCGCTGGAAACCGCCGCCATCGCCCACAAGACCGCACAAAACGACCTGGCACGCCAGAAGCAGGCTTTCGAGGCCGGTGCCACGGCTCGCATGCAGGTGGACCAGGCTCAGGACGTGTTGGAGCGTGCCCAGGTCGCGCTCAAACAGGCGCAGCAGTTGCAGGGCCTCAAGGACGAGGCCTCCAAGGTTGAATTGCAAGCCAAGCGCCAGGCTTTTGAGCGCCAGCAGATGGTGGTGCGTGATGTGCAGCGCCAGCAGGATGAGCTCGCGGTGCGCTCACCGGTGGATGGCCAGGTGGGGCAGCTCTTTGTGTCGGAACGCATGAGTGTGGCCAAGGACGCCAAACTGCTGTCGGTGGTGGACCTGTCCGCACTCGAAGTACAGATGCAGGTGGCCGAAAGTTTTGCTCGTGAATTACAACCTGGTATGCCTGGCGAGATCCGCGGCAACAACCAGATCTGGAAAGGCGCGGTCAGCTCGGTATCGCCCGAAGTGGTCAACAACGAAGTGGCCGCGCGCCTGCGCTTTGAAGGCCAGCGCCCCGAGCAATTGCGCCAGAACCAGAGGTTGTCGGTGCGGGTGCTGCTGGACCACCGCGAGAAGGTCCTGGCGGTGGCCCGCGGCAGCTTTGTCGAGGAGGGTGGCGGTCGTTTTGCCTACGTGCTGCAGGACGGCCAGGCCGTCAAGCGGGCGATCCGCCTGGGCGCTCAAAGCCTGAGCCTGGTCGAGGTGCTCGAAGGCCTGCAACCCGGTGAGCGCGTGGTGATCTCCGGCGCGGAGCACTTCCAGGGCGCAGAGCGCGTCACCGTCAGCCCATAGTCCCATCTACCCAACCCAAACAAGGAACCCAGCCATGCTGAAAATGCAATCCCTCTCCAAGGTGTACCGCACCGAAATGGTCGAAACCTACGCCCTGCGCGACTTCAGCCTGGAAGTGAAGACCGGCGAGTTTGTCGCCGTGACCGGCCCTTCGGGTTCCGGCAAGACCACGTTTCTGACCATCGCCGGCTTGCTCGAAGGCTTCACCGGTGGCAGCTACACGCTGGGTGGTGTGGACGTGAGCGGCATGAACGACGACCAGCGCTCGCGCCTGCGCAACGAAAAAATCGGCTTCATCTTCCAGGCCTTCAACCTCATCCCCGACCTGAACGTGCTGGACAACATCGAAGTGCCGCTGCGCTACCGCGGCATGCAGGGCGACGAGCGCCGCAAGCGTGCGCGGGAAGCGCTGGCACGGGTCGGCCTGTCGGCCCGTGAACGCCATTACCCGGCAGAACTCTCGGGTGGCCAGCAACAGCGTGTGGCCATTGCCCGTGCGCTGGCTGGCTCACCCGGTCTGCTGCTGGCCGACGAGCCCACCGGCAACCTGGACAGCCAGATGGCACGCAGCGTGATGGAGCTGCTGGAAGAGCTGCACCGCGACGGCGCCACCATTGTCATGGTCACCCACGACATGCAATTGGCCGCCCGCGCCCAGCGCAATGTGCATGTGATGGACGGCCAGGTGCTGGACATTGCCGCCGAACTGCACCTGGGGCAGACACTGCAACTGGATGCCCAAGCGCAGACTGAGGCGGTGGTCTGAGCATGCGCCATGTGACCATGCGCAGTGTTTTGCGATCAGCATGCTGCGCTCTTGTGTGCCTGCCGTGGCTGGCCCAGGCTCAGAACCTGCTGGAGGTGTACGCCCAGGCGCGCGCCGCCGATCCCGTGCTGGCCCTGGCCGATGCGCAGCGGGGTGTGCAGCGGGAGCTGGCGGTGCAAGCCCGGGCCGGCCTGTTGCCGCAGTGGTCGCTCCAGGCCAGCGACAGCACCACCAACAACAGCAGTGGATTGCACAGCGGCGAGGTCACCAGCAAGATCAGCCAGGTGCTGCTGGATCTGGGCCAGTTCAAGCGGGTACAGGTGGCCAACACCCTGGCCACGGCGCAAGACGCCAGCCTGCGTGCGGCCGAACAAGCCCTGTGCGCCCGCGTGGCTACTGCCTACTTTGGGGTCTTGTCGGCCCAGGCCGCGGTGAGCACGGCACAGGCCAACGAAGACGCGTTCGCCCAGCAGGTGGACCAGGCCCAGAAGCGTTATGACGCGGGCTTGTCGGCCATGCTGGATGTGGAACAGGCGCGCACCTACCACGCCCTGGCCCGCGGCACCACGGCGCAGGCGCGTGAGGTGCTGCAGGACACGCGCGCAGCGTTGGCACAAATCACAGGCAGCGTCCCCGGCACCCTGCACCCATTGGCCGCACAGTTGCAGGCCAGTCTGCCGGTGCCGCAGGATGCCAGTGCCTGGGTCGCACAGGCACTGCAGAACCATGCCACGCTGCACGCCCAGCAATTGCAAGTCGAAGCCACCGAACAGGGTATTGGCGCAGCGCGTGCAGATCATCTGCCTACGCTCGGGCTAGGCTTGGACAGCCAGCGCCTCAGTGGAAGCTATCCCGCGGGAACCGACACAGGGCGTGTCAACACCACGCTGGCGCTGCGCCTGAACCTGCCCCTGTTTGCCGGGGGCAGCACCCAATCAAAAACGCGCCAGGCGATACACCAGCGTGACGCGGCTGCCCAAACACTGGAGAGTGCCAAACGCGGCGTGGTGCGCGAAACCCAGGCGCAGTACCAGGCTGTGGTGACGGGTGCTGCCCTGATGGACAGCAGTGGTGCAGCCGTGGCTGCCGCCAACCGCGCGCTCGCCGCGACACGCACTGGTCAGACGCTGGGCACCCGTGGCATGACCGATTTGTTGCTGGCCATCCAGACCCAGGCCGCAGCCCAGAACGCGCTGGCCCAGGCGCGCCACCGCTATGTGCTGGCCACCCTGCTGTTGCAGCAGGCCACCGGCGCGTTGGACGAAGCGGCACTCGCCCGTGTCAATCAATTACTGCAAGGAAACCCATGATGTTTCGTTACTACCTCGAACTGGCTGTGCGCAGCCTGCGGCGCAGCCCCGGCCTGACAGCGCTGATGGTGCTGACCATTGGCATTGGTGTGGGCGCGTGTATGACCACACTCACGGTTTTTCACGTGTTGTCGGGCGACCCGCTGCCGGGCAAGAGTGCACGTGTGCTGAACGTGCAGCTGGACGCAGAGCCCCTGCGTGGCTACAAACCCGGCGAAGACCCGGTGCTGCAGCTCACCCGCTTCGATGCGGAAAAATTGCTGGGCGAGGCCCATGGTTCCCGCCAGGTCATGATGACGGGCGCACACCTGCCCATAGAGCCCGAAGGGCAGAGTGCGTTTTTCACCTCGGCGCGTTATGCCAGCGCAGACTTTTTTGCCATGTTCGAGGCGCCATTCCAGTTCGGCACCGGCTGGACGCGTGCCGACGACACCGCCCAGGCGCGCGTCGTTGTGTTGTCCAGTGAGAACAACGACCGCCTGTTTGGCGGCGCCGACAGCCGCGGTAAAACGGTGGTTTTGCGGGGCAAGGAGTTCCGCGTGCTGGGTGTCCTGAAGCCCTGGCGCCCGGTGCCGCATTTTTATGACCTGACCATGGGCAGTTTTGGTAAAACCGAGGGGGTATACCTGCCGTTCTCCACCGCGATGGAACTGGATTTCGGCACCTCGGGCAACAACAGTTGCTGGGGCGAGTCCCCCAAGGGCGGTCGGCGTTCCGTGGGCGCACCCTGTGCCTGGGTGCAGTACTGGGCCGAAGTGGAGCATGAGAGCAAGGCCGGCGCCTACCTGCAGTATCTGAAGAACTATTCAGACCAGCAGCGCGCGGCCGGCCGGTTCGAGCGGCCCACCAATGTGCGAGCCTACCCGGTGATGGACTGGTTGAAGTTCCGGGAGGTGGTGCCCAAAGACATCGGGCTGCAGCTCTGGCTGGCGTTTGGTTTTCTGGTGGTGTGCCTGGTCAATACCGTGGGCCTGCTGCTGGCCAAGTGCCTGCGCCGCTCGGGTGAGATCGGTGTGCGCCGCGCCCTGGGTGCACAACGCAAGGCGATCTTTGCGCAGTTTCTGGTCGAGGCGGGCAGCCTGGGCCTGGCCGGCGGCTTGTTGGGCCTTGGCCTCACGGCTCTGGGTCTGTGGGCCGTGCGCCATGGCTCCAGCAGTTATGCCGAACTGGTGCAGTTGGACACCCCCATGTTGGCCACAACCCTTGGCTTGGCGCTATTGGCCAGCGTCTGCGCCGGGCTGCTACCGGCCTGGCGCGCATGCCAGGTGTCTCCCGCACTCCAACTCAAAACCCAATAAGGCCCACCATGGACATCCTGCCCATTCTTGCCACGCTGAAGCGCCACAAAACCGCTGCCGGTTTGATCGTTTTGCAGGTTGCGCTGACCTGCGCCATTGTCTGCAACGCGCTGTTCCTGATTTCGCAGCGCATTGAGCGCATTAACGAGCCCAGCGGCCTGGCGGAGTCCGAGATTGTGCAGATAACCGTTTCGGGCCTCTCGCGTAGCCAGGACGCGGACGCGACCTCGCGCGCCGACCTGGAGGCCATGCGCCGCCTGCCGGGCGTCAAGAGCGTGGCCATCGTCAACCAGTTTCCGTATGGCGATAATTTCAATGCCAGCGGCGTGCGGCGCAAGCCCGAGGAACTGGGGGTGGGTGAAAAAGCGATTGAATCGGCCTACTACTTTGGCTCCGAAGGCTGGCTGCAAACCATGGGCCTGAGACTGGTGGCCGGGCGTGATTTTGCTGTGGAAGAGTACATGGACCAGAGTGTTGCGGAAAATGCCACCCCACTGGAAGTCGCTGCCGTGGTCATCAACCGGGCGTTGGCAGACCGTCTGTTCCCGAATGGGGAGGCCGTGGGTCAGTCGGTCTATTTGTCTGGCACCGCCCCCACGCGTGTGGTGGGTGTTGTGGAGCGCCTGGTGTCGCCCCAACCGGGTGGAACCGACAGTAGCCAGCTCTACAGCATGGTGTTGCCGATTCGACCCCATTTCCGTGGTGGCAGTTATTTGCTGCGCGTGGAGCCCGCACAGCGGGACACGGTCCTCACAGCTGCTGCGGACGCCATCCTGAAGATTGATGGGCAACGCATCGTGCGCGAAAAAGTGCGTTTCTCGGACCTGCGCAGCAAGTACTACCGACAGGACGTGAACATGGCCTGGCTGTTGGGCTGTGTGTGTGTGGCCCTGTTGGCCGTCACGGCTTTTGGCATCGTGGGGCTGGCCAGTTTCTGGGTCCAGCAGCGCACGCGCATGATTGGTACACGCCGCGCCATGGGCGCTACCCAGGGCCAGATCCTGCGCTACTTCCAGACGGAAAACTTCTTGCTCACCACGGCCGGCATTGTGCTGGGCATGGCTGCGGCCTTTGGCATCAGCTTGCTGCTGATGCGCAGTTATGAATTGCCACGCCTGCCGTTGTTTTATTTGCCCGCGGGTGCCCTGGCCTTGTGGTTGCTGGGCCAGATCGCCGTGTGGGCCCCGGCCCGGCGTGCCGCAGCCTTGCCACCGGTGGCGGCCCTGCGCGCTTGATATGCTCGCTGCTCCATGCGAAACATCCTGATCATTGATGACAACCCGGGCGTAGGCGAAGCACTGTCTTTGTTGCTGTCGCTGCACGACATCCGCGCCCTGGTGGCGACGGACCCCGAACAAGGGCTGGCCCTGCTGGCACGGGAGCCGGTGGACCTGGTGATCCAGGACATGAATTTCAGCCTGGACACCACCTCTGGCCAGGAGGGCACTGCGCTGTTTCACCGCATCCGCGCGCTGCACGCCGACCTGCCGGTGATTTTGCTCACGGCATGGACACAACTGGAGCATGCAGTGGCCCTGGTCAAGGCCGGCGCGGCCGACTATCTGGCCAAACCCTGGGATGACACCAAACTGCTGGCAACCATAGAAAACCTGTTGGAGCTGTCGGAGTCCACCCGCGAGTTGCAGCAGACCCGCCAACTGCGGCGCCAGCGCATGGACCAGCTGCGCCAGCGTTACCAGCTGGGCGGCCTGGTGTTTGGCTCGGACGCCATGCTGGCCACGCTGGAGATGGCCTGCCAGGTGGCACGGGCTCCGTTGCCGGTGCTGATTACCGGGCCCAATGGCAGCGGCAAGGAACGTATTGCCGCCATCGTGCATGCCAACTCGGCCGTCGCTGGCGGGCCCTTTGTGGCACTGAACTGTGGTGCCTTGCCGGGGGAGCTGATAGAAGCCGAATTGTTTGGTGCCGAGAGTGGTGCCTACACCGGCGCCAACCGTGCCCGCGAAGGGCGCTTTGATGCGGCCAATGGCGGCACCCTGTTTCTGGACGAGATCGGCAACCTGCCGCTGGCCGGCCAGGTGAAGCTGTTGCGGGTGCTGGAGACCGGTCGTTTCGAGCGCCTGGGTTCCAACCGCACGCGCGAGACCACGGTGCGTGTGCTCAGCGCCACCAATGCGGATCTGAAGGCCATGGTGGCGGTCGGCAGCTTCCGCGAAGACCTTTACTACCGTCTCAACGTGATCGAGTTGCGCCTGGCCCCGCTGGCCGAGCGACGCGAGGACATTTTGCTGCTGGCCGAGTTCTTTTTGCAGGCACGTGCCAAGCTGGGGGATGCTGCGCGGGAAACCCTGCTGGCCCATGCCTGGCCAGGCAATGTGCGCGAGTTGAAGAACACCATGGAACGCTGCGCCATCCTGTGCGAAGGGCGTGTGGTTACCCCCGCAGACCTGGGGTTGGTGGCGGCCCCCGGTGTGGCACAGGCTGCCACACGCAACCTGGACGAGCCCAGCCGCGAGAGTGTGGTGACCGCCCTGGCCAAGGCCGATGGCGTGGTGGCCCGCGCCGCACACAGCCTGGGCTTGTCGCGCCAGGCCCTGTACCGGCGCATGGAGCGCTACGGCCTGCCCCGCGAAGCCGACACAACCTGATCCATGCGCGGGCCTGGTCTCAAAGTTCGGTTCTTCCTGCTGTTGCTGGCAGGTGCTTTGCTGGCTTTGCTGATCCATGCGGCGTTGGTGCAGTGGCCGCTGCCGCAGTTTTTGCTTTGGGCGGGGCAAGCCTTTTGGCAGGCCCCCCTGCCCTGGAGTGCCAGCGCATGGGCCCTCACGACCCTTTTGTTGCTGCCTGTGTTGTGGTGGCTTGCGTCCAGTGCGCTGGCGCCCTTGACACGTTTGCTGCGCGCGCTGGAAGGCTCGGTGATGAGCTACCGCGATGGCGATTTCAGCATGGCCATTGCTGCCCCGCCCGGCACGGGTGGGGACGCGCTGGCGGAACTGACGCGCCTGCACAGCGAGCTGGGACTGGCGCTGCGCGAACAACGCCAACAGCTGGCCCAGCGCGAGCTGATGCTGGACACCGTGGTGCAAAACACGCCCCTGGCCTTGCTGCTGGTGGACGCCGCGGGGCGTGTGGCCTATGCCAACGCGGCGGCGCGTCAGCTGCTGGCGCAGGGACGCAGCCTGGGTGGTACGACGCTGGGTGCGTTGCTGGCCCAGGCACCGCCTGCCCTGGCACAGGCATTGCACAGCACGCAGGACCAGCTGTTCACCATCCCTGAATCCACTGGTGAAGAGAACTTCCACCTCTCGCAGCGCAGCCTGCAGTTGCAGGGCCGTCCCCACCGCCTGATCCTGCTGCGGCGCATGACGCGTGAACTGGCACGCCAGGAGGTGGCCAGTTGGAAGCGCGTGATCCGCGTCATCAGCCACGAACTCAACAACTCACTGGCGCCGATCTCGTCGCTGGCACACAGCGCCGCCGAGCTGGCCCGCCGTGGCGACCTGGAGCGCTTGCCGGGTGTGCTCTCCAGCATTGGTGAACGGGCGAACCATCTGCATGGATTCCTGTCCGGCTACGCCAGTTTTGCCAAGCTGCCCACGCCTCGGCGCGAGGCCGTGGCGTGGCGCGTGCTGGTCGAACGGCTGGCGGCGCACTGTGTGTTTGCCGTGCAAGAGCCCTTGCCGGAGAGCGATGGCTACTTCGATGCGCCGCAGATAGAACAGGCACTGATCAACCTGATCAAAAACGCGCACGAAGCGGGGTCGACCCCGGACGGCGTGTCCTTGCAGGTGCAAGCCCAGGGCGACGACTGGTGTATCAGTGTGGCGGACCGTGGCCCCGGCATGAACGATGCCGTGTTGTCGCAGGCGCTGTTGCCGTTTTATTCCACCAAACGCAGCGGCACGGGTTTGGGCCTGGCATTGGCCCGCGAAATTGTCGAAGCCCACGGTGGCCGCATTGCGCTGGCCAATCGCAAGGGCGGGGGCTTGCGGGTCAGTCTCTTGCTGCCTCGGGGGTAGCGCAGGTCCGTCCCACTGTAGGGGTCCATCCACTGATACAGCGCAAGTGCACAAGGACCTGTCTGTGCCTTGGCCCCGCAGACTCGTCGCCCTACAGTCAAGGCTCTGACTCTGGAGCCTGCCTATGTGGACCGACTTACTGCCGCTGATGACCTATTGTTTCGTGATGTCCAGCACGCCGGGACCGAACAACGTGATGCTGGCCACTTCGGGCGCTTTGTTCGGCTACCGCCGCGCACTGCCGCAGATCTTTGGCACCAACAGCGGCGTGGCGGTGCAAACCTTCATCACCTGCCTGGGGCTGGGCAGCCTGTTTGTCGCCTTCCCGGTGTTGCACCAGATCTTGCGGGTCACGGGTGCGCTGTACCTGGTGTTCCTTGCCTGGAAGCTCAGCGCAAGTTCGCTGGGCGAGGCGCGCGAAACCAAGCCGCTGAGCTTTGCCCAGGCCGCACTGTTCCAGGCCGTCAATCCCAAGAGCTGGGTCAAGTCCATTACGCTGGCCTCCGTGTTCATGCCAGTGGGCCTGAGTGCGCCGGTGGGTGCACTGCTGGTGGCAGTGGTGGGTCTGGTCATAGGCTTCCCCACCGCGTCCATGTGGGCCCTGTTTGGTGTGGCCATCCGCCGCCTGCTGACCGACCCTGTCAAACGGCGCATCTTCAACCTGAGCATGGGCGCCATGCTGGTGGTGTTGGCGATCAGCTTTCTGCTGTAACCTCGCCCTGTGTTTTCTCTAGACCGCAACGCCCCCACTGCGCTGGCCGACCAGATTGAGCTGCGCCTGCGCGAGTTGATTGCGGGTGGTCAGTTGCCCAGCGCGGCGCGGCTACCGTCGATCCGCCAGCTGGCGGCGCAACTGGCGGTCAGCCCCAATACGGTCGTCACTGCCTATGACCGGCTGATGGCGCTGGGCCTGATCGAATCACGCGGCACTGCAGGCTACTTTGTGTGTGAAACTCGGCGCTCCGCGTTGCCGGATGCCGTGGCGCTGGAAGCGGGTGAGGAGCAAGAGGGCGTCTGGCTGGCCCAGCAGGCCAATGACCAGCGCGCCGGTGTGCTGCTGGCCAGCAGCGGTGCCCTGCCACCGGCGTGGCTGGAAGACGCGGTGCCAGCCGCGGTGGTGCAACGTGGCCTGGCCCGCGCCACGGCAGGCATGGCGTCGCGCTGCCCGCCCCAGGGTCTGCCGGAATTGCGCGAACGTATTGCCATGGTGATACGCGGCCTGGGCATCGCCGTTGATGCTGGCCGCATTCTGACGACCTATGGCGGCACCCACGCGATCGACCTGATCTGCCGCGCCTTTTTGCAGCCCGGCGACACCGTGCTGGTAGAAGACCCAGGTTACTTTTTGATGTTCGACCGGCTGCGCAAGGACGGTGTGCGCATCGTCTCCGTTGCGCGCCGCCCCGACGGCCTGGACCTGGAGCAACTGGAAGCCGCCTGCCGCGAACACCGGCCGCGCCTGCTTTTCATCCAGACCGTGTTGCACAACCCTACGGGCTGGAGCAGTACGGCGGCCAATTTGCACAAGGTGCTGGTGCTGGCCCAGCAATACGGGTTTTTGATTGCCGAGGACGATGTGCACGGCCACTTTCACCCCGGCCACGCGACCCGGTTGGCCAGTCTGTCCGGGCTGGACCGTGTGATTTATTACTCCAGCTTCTGCAAGGCGCTGAGCCCTGCATTGCGCATTGGCTACATGGCAGCCGACCACACGCTGCTCAAAGCCTTGATGCGCGAGAAGATTTATTCGGTGTTGACAACGCCGGCGCTGAACGAAAACGTGATGCTGGAGATTCTGGCCGCCGGGCGCTGGCGCAAACACCTGGACCGCCTGAACTCCAAGCTGCTGGCCGCCCGCCTGGTCAGCGCACGCCAACTGACCGCGGCCGGCCTGGTGCTGGACCATCCGGGCGAAGGCGGTTTGTTCCTGTGGGCATCTGTGCCCGACGATGTGGACCTGAACCTGCTGGTGCAGGACGCGTATCGCAACAAGATATTGCTGGTGCGCGGCGCCACCTTCAGCGCCGACAACCCAACCGATGCCCACATCCGTTTCAACGTGGCCTTCAGCCAGCAACCCCGCCTGGCGGACTACCTACGTGAGCGATTGCAGTCACTGGCTGGGGCGCGGGCGGCGCTGGCACGGGTCAGTGCGGTGGGGACGGACCGGCCGCTGCGCAACCCGCCGTAGTTGCGCTCAATTGAGCCGGGGCCCCTGGGTCTTCAGCTCCTCCATCACCGGGTCGGGCTCGCCGCCATCGGCAATGTGGTTTTTGTACCAGACCGTCAGGATGGTTGTCACCACCGGACCCGGGTTTTGCAGCACTTTCTGGAAATCCAGACCGTTGATGCTGCACACCTTTTTGACCAGGTCCATGTCCAGGTCAATGGCGTCGTCTTCACAACGGCGCAGCTTCAGGTCGGCGAAAGAATAACCCTCGGGCAGTTTGAGGGTGAGTAGGGAATCGGTTGGCATGGGGGTGCGAAAAAAAGTTGCTGCAACGAGCCCTGATTGTCGCCAAGTCTGGACCGCCCGCCCAAAGAAAAAGCGGGCCATTGGCCCGCTTTGGATTCTGGTGAGGGAAGAACTTACTTCTTGGGCTCTTCCATCATCTTCTTGCAGTCTGCTTTCATTTTGTCGTCAGCCTTGGCGTCCATCTTCTTGCAGGCGGCCATCTTTTCTGCTTTTTCCTTGTCGCTCATGGCACCACCATGGGCTGCGGCGAACGAACCAACGGATGCGCATGCAAATGCCACAGCCACTAACGAAGAAAGTAACTTGTTCATGGGTTGTCTCCTGGGAGTTGATTGACTGACGAATGGCCTCCCGGGAATCGGAAGGTCACCCCATAACGATAGAACGGGAAGTTTGGTTGACCGGACTTAATGCCGACCGCGCCGGGATTCCCTTCCATGCCCGTGCGAGCCATGGTAGTGCCCCGACGGTTGGTCTGCATGGCCGTAGCCGTGTCCGCTGCGGTGGTGTCCCCAACCCAAAGGATGCACCACACATCCGCCCAACCCCGCAACCAGGGTAACCAAAATGGCAATTCCAACATACCGACTTGTAATACGCACAACGTGCTCCTTGGTGGCGGAAGTGCCACCTCCCAGCAACGCCCAAGGGGTTCCAGCGTTGACCCAAACGCCCCGATCAACCTGTAACGGCGTGCAAAGTTGCCAGCCTAGTGCCTGACCAGTTCCCTGGAGATCAGTGTTCGTGCGTGTTCGTAGGCGGCCAGCACAGCCTTCTCTTCACTGGGGTAGTCGTTGGGCACGCGGTAGGGCACGAGGTCGCTGGATGCCAATGCGGATGCGCCATGGCCGCGCGCGTAGGCCACCCAGCACATCCACCGCGCGGTTGCCTCTTTCTTGGTTGTGACCGATGCACAAAACCCTTCGTGTTCGAGTAGGGGATAACCAGACATGGACCGCTCCTTTCGCCGCAGCGTGCGTGTGCAACTGTAGGTAGTGGGGCGTTGGATTGCAAGTCTGACCTGCAGGATGCGGCTTGCTAATCTGGCGTGCGCTGTGCCAGCCGCAATGCCAGCGCACTCAACGCTGCGTAGGCGGCACCCGTCTGCACATCCCATGCCGCCACTGCAGCACCCTGGCGTGTTATCGCAGCGGTGTCGCCCCGTGCCGCCGGCCCGGTCAGTGCGGCCTGGGGGCCCAGTGTGGTGATATTGGCAACCGCATTGCGCAATAGCGATACGCGCAGCGCCGGGATCATCGTTGCGGGCATGCCGGTGGCTTGCCACAAGTCTTCGGCGGTGGCTTGCAGCACGGGCAGGAAGTTGGTCGCAAACACGGCCGCTGCGTGGTAGAGCAACTTGTCTGCACTGGCTACGTCAAAACATTGGGCGCCGATGGCGGTGAAGGCCGGGCGCAGCTGATCACATGCGCTTGCGTCCCCCTCCAATGCACAAGGCGTGCCGGGGAACTGCTGCATCGCGGCTGGCACCGACGCAAAGCTGAGGATGCAGTGCGCGCTCGCTACCTGCCAGCCCAGCGCGGCCAGGGGCGCCAACACGGCAGCAGCCTGGGCACCGCTGCAATGGAAGACGGTGGGTGCGGATGGCGCTACCCCACCCGGCGCGCCCGGTTGTGTGCGGGCCGCAACCAGCGTCTGTGCGCAAGCGGCCAACTGCGCATCCGGCACGGCCAGCATCCACATATCGGCATCCCGCATGGCCTGCATCTGCGCCACGGGCTGGCCGGCGCCGATCACACCACACGCGGCCTGCGCGCTGCGCAGTGACGTGGTCAGCACATCCTGGATAACAAAGGTGTTTTGCGCATGCCACAAACTGGCTAGCGTTTGCGCTACCCGGCCCGCACCGACCAGGTTCAACGTGGGCAAACGCATGGCGGGCTGCGGCATGGGGCTGGCCGAGGGGCTTAGCGCAGCGTGCAGCCGTCGCCCATGCCGTCGCGCCAGATGCGCACCTGCACCAGACTGGGCAGGGCCGCGGCGATGGCGCGCCAGATGAAGACGGCCAGGTTCTCCAGCGTGGCCGGGCCCAGGCCCTCCACTTCGTCCAGCAGGTGGTGGTCCAGCTGGGTGCGCAACTGTTCGATGGCGGCGCGCACCAGGCCCAGGTCCATCACCATGCCGGTGACCGGGTCGATCTGGCCGGAGATGCTGACCTCCACATGGTAGGTGTGGCCGTGGATGCGGCGGCTGCCTTCGACCTCGATATCGCGGCGCAAGGTGTGGGCGGCGTCGAAGAAGAATTTTTGGCTGATCTCGCAGCGGCTGTGGGGGTAACTCATCGTATGCCCGTGATCTTGTGGGTTTGCAGGGACAGGCGCCAGGCCGGGCGCTGCAGGCACTGGGCAATGCAGGCCTCGGTATTGGCGCTGCGCTGGGGGTTGTCCATGGGCTGCAGGTAGCGGTGGCTGAAGTCCGCCGCCTCGCATTCGTCCAGTGTGATGCCGGGTTGCGGCCACACCAGCTTCAGCTCATGGCCCGATCGCTGCACCCAGGTGGAGCCGGCCTTGGGGCTGACACAGATCCAGTCAATGCCTGCGGGTGCCGCAATCGTGCCGTTGGTTTCTACTGCAATGTGAAAGCCCTCGGCATGCAAAGCGTCAATCAATTCGGAATCCACCTGCAGCAGCGGCTCGCCCCCGGTCATCACCACAAAACGGTGGGTCGTGTCGGCGCTGGGCCACTGGGCGGCAATACACGCTGCCAGGTCCTGCGCGGTCACAAACTTGCCACCCAGTGTGCCGTCGGTGCCGACAAAATCGGTGTCACAGAACTTGCAGACAGCGGTGGCGCGGTCCTGCTCGCGGCCGGTCCACAGGTTGCAGCCGGCAAAACGGCAAAACACCGCAGGCCGCCCGGCGTTGGAGCCTTCGCCCTGCAGGGTGTAAAAAATTTCCTTGACCTGGTAGCTCATGGAGTGATTCCCTCATGGCCGTGCACCCCACCGCAGTGTGGGGATACGAGGTTTTTGTACATGGTAGTCCTCTACATGGCTCCGAAAAGCAGAAAAGTGCGAGGCCCGCCGGAGCAGCGGACCTTGGGGGAATTTTAGCCGCCCTATACGATCAGCGGCGCTTCCTCCATCGCCTCCAACTGCTCCTCCAGCATCTGCACCTGGCCCTGCCAGTAGTCGCTGGAGCCAAACCAGGGGAAGTTGACCGGGAAGGTGGGGTCGTCCCAGCGGCGGGCGAGCCAGGCGCTGTAGTGGATCAGGCGCAGCGTGCGCAGCGGTTCGATCAGCACCAGTTCGTCGCGGTTGAAGTCGCGGAACTGCTCGTAGCCGTCCACCAGCGCGCCCAGTTGGCGGGTACGCTGGCTGCGGTCACCGCTGAGCAGCATCCAGAAGTCCTGCACGGCCGGACCGGTGCGGGCGTCGTCCAGGTCCACGAAATGCGGGCCGGGGCCGGCCGCGGCGGTGGCACTGGTGGGCGTCCACAGGATGTTGCCGGGGTGGCAGTCGCCATGCAGGCGCAGCATGGCCATGCCGGAATCGCTTAAGCCATTCTGGCCTGTAGCCCCCGTCAATGCTGAATGTTGCGCTACTATATCAATAGCACGTTGACAAACCTTGGCCCAGGCGGATTGCACGTCCAGCGGTACCTTGTCATGCTCCAGCAGCCACTGCATGGGTTCTACGCCAAAACTTTGCACGTCCAGGCGCGGGCGGCTGGCAAAGGGTTTGGCGGCGCCCACGGTGTGGATGCGGGCCAGAAAGCGGCCTATCCACTCCAGCACTTCGCCGTCGTCCAGCTCGGGCGGGCGTCCACCACGGCGGGGGCTGGCGCTGAAGCTGAAGCCGCCGAAGTGGTGCAGGCTGGCGTCCATCAGTTTCAACGGTCCAATCACCGGCACCTCGGCCGCCATCAGCTCGGCGGCGAAGTTGTGCTCTTCCTGGATCTGTTCGTCGGTCCAACGTTCGGGCCGGTAGAACTTGGCCACCACGGCACTGCCATCTTCCAGTTGGACCTGGTAGACGCGGTTCTCGTACGATGACAGGGCGGTGAGCCGGCCGTCGCCGCGCAGGCCCACGCTGTCCAGCGCGTCCAGCACCACGTCTGGCGTCAGCGCCTCAAAGGGGTGGCGCATTCAGTCCTTTTTGCCATCGCGGGGCATCAAGAACATAGAGAGGCCTACGGCGATCAGGATCACGGGCCACCAGGTCGAGAACAGCTCGGCCAGGCTGAAGTTGATCAGGCCCAGGTTCTTGAGCAGGAAAAATACGCCGAACAGAACCAGCGTGATGGCTGCAACATTACCTCGCATGGGGAATCCTCTTTTCGCAAATATGGAAGAGGCATTGTCGCAAGGTTTGGGCCTGGGCGGTGTGCCGCTAGCCCAGCGGGCCCAGATCGTCGCCGTAGAGGGACGGATCTTCAGAACCCGAATCGGAATAACCTGCCGACGCCGTGCTGGCGTCCGCATCGCCAGCACCCAACAGGCCGAAGGGCAGGACCTGCTTGACCAGGATCACGGTGCAGGGCGCGTCCATGGCGACCTTGATCGGCACGGTGGCGATGAAGCGCTGGGTCTTCAGACCGTGTGTAGCCGCACCCATGACGATGACGCTGACGTGGTTGCCCCTTGCATACTCGAGCAGGGTCTGCGCCACGTCACCTGATTCGAGCGCATGGTAGGACGTCTGGTGGCCCGGGTGGTCCAGCGGCTGCGCCCACTGGCGCAGCCGGTTCAGGTGGTGGCGCTGCACCCGGGTTTCACTGGCCTCGTCGTGGGTGCTGCTGGTCAACCCTGATGCAATGACCGTCACGCAGGCCAAGCGGGCACCGGGCCGGTTGCCCAAGGCCCGTGCGACTGCCAGGCGCAAGGAATACAGCGTGGCATCGGTGACGTCCTGGTGTGGCACGGCCACCATCACGATGGGGACTTCTTCCACCTGCTGCGCAGCAATCGGACTGGGCTTGTAATGCACGCCTGCGGCCCTGATCCAGCGTTTGAAGTGGGTGCCAAAACGTGTGCCACTGGTGTTGCGGCCGCGCGCGGTGATGGTCACCTGTGTGGGGTGGGTCAGATCGAATGCGAGGTGGGCGGCAGACGGGTAACGCCGTGCGGCCTCGGGCTCCAGGCAGCGCATCACCACTTCCTGCAGCCATTCCGGTAGCAGGGCCTTGATCTTGCGCGGCGGCACAGGGTCCACCCACAGGCGCTGGCGTAGCCCGCCCGGGGTTTGCGGCGTACCAAAAGGCAGGCGGCCGACGCAAAGCTGGTACAGCATGACGCCAATGGCAAAAATATCGCTGCGCGGATCGCCCCGCACGCCCACCACCTGCTCAGGCGCCATCCACGCAGGCGAGCCCACGGCCTTGCGCAGCTGTTCGGCCAGCAGGTCGGGGTAATGGGCGTGGCAGGACAGGCCGAAGTCCAGCAACACGGCGTTGCCGTCGTCGCGGAACAACACGTTGGCGGGCTTCAGATCCAGGTGCACGGTGTTCTGCTGGTGCAGTGCATGCACGGCGCGCGCCATGGCAGTGCCGAGCTTGGCGATGTGCTCGGCATCGGGCGTGGGGTCCAGCGCCATCTGCTGCTCCAGCGTGCGACCGCTGACGTATTCCATGACCAGATACGGCAGGCGTTCCAGGTCGCCCGCGGCTACAAAACGCGGCACATGGCCGCCCTGCAGCACCTGCAGGATCTGGCATTCGATCTCGAAGCTGACGATGTTTTCCGCACCGTCGCCCGCCGTCATGCGCGGCACCTTCATGGCCATTGCAAAACCGGGGTCTGCCTGGCCGTCGGCATAGTGCACGCGGTAGATGTGGGCCATGCCACCGGCATGGATGCAGTCGCCGATGGTGAAGCCGTCCACCACCGTCCCAGGCTCCAGCAACCTCATCGGCCTTTCTCCAGGCGGTCTGCAAAAAACTCGTGCAATCCGACGCGGCGAATGGCCGCTGCCGCGGCAAAGTGGTCATAGGCCACGCGGTGAAAACTGAGCTGGGCGTGGCCCATGTCAAACAGCGTGTACATGGCGTGGGTGTTGCCATCGCGCGGCTGCCCGGCCGAGCCCACGGTGGCCAGCCACTGCCGGTGTTTGGGTACCGGAATGGCGACCCCCGGTTGTGGCACAAAGGGCATCAAAGTGTCTCCTGCGCCCTGGTAGTACAGGGTTTGCAGGTGCACGTGGCCACCAAACACATACTGCACACCGGGCCAGGCTGCGGCGGCGTCCATGCTGTCCTTGGCGGCACGGGCGTCGTACACATAACGCCACAGGTGCGGGTCATTGGCGCTGGCGTGCACAAACAGGGCGCTTTCCAGCTGCAAGGTCAGGGGCAGGCGGCTGATCCAGTCGCGCTGGTCGGGCAGCAACTGGCGGTGGGTCCAGGCAGCGGTGCTGTCCCCCACCGTTTTGACCTCGGTGGGTGGGGTGACGGCCATGGCATCGTGGTTGCCCTGCAGTGCCAGGGCGCCCTCGTCGGTGAGCTGCATGATGCGGTCCACCACGGCGCCGGGGTCGGCACCATAACCTACCATGTCGCCCAGAAAAACAAAGCGCTCGGCTTGTTGCGCGCGCGCATGGTCCAGGCAGGCGTCCAGTGCCTGGATGTTGGCGTGTATGTCAGATAACAGGGCGATGCGCACAAAATTCTCCTCCCTGCGATCATGCCTGAGTGAACTGACGCTAAGTTTGCATTGCCAGCGACAGCATATGTCCCAGCCGTGGGTCACCCTTTCCACCCAGCACCTGCTGGTAGGCTGCCTGCACGGCGGCGGCACCAGTGTGTTGCTCCACGCGCAGCCAGGGGTTTGTGGAATTGGTGGCCTGCGCCACGAAGGCCTGCCAGGATTGCACCAGTCGCTGGCCCAGGCCCTGCGGACCCCAATCCATGCTGCGCTTCTTGATCTGCGCGGGCGCAAAAAACAGCGTGGCCTTGGGGCCGGGCACGTCCTTGGCGCCGCCCATGTCGGACACGTGTGTGGCGCCAATGGAGCAGCTGTATTTCATGCCTTTGCAGTGGGTGTGCAAGGCCTTGCGCAAGGGCGCATTGCCGGCAAAGTCCACATAGATGCTGGGTGCGTCCGGTGCGATCTGGTCCAACTGGTCGTACGTCAACACGCGGTGGTAACAACCCAGGCTTTCGCAAAACGCCACGTTGCCGGGCGAGGTGAGGCCGACCACCTCAACCCCTGCGCGTTGGGCCATTTGAAAGGCCGTGCCGTAGGCGGTTTTGCTCGATGCGCTGGACAACAGCAACAGCGCGGGTTGCCCCGGGTTGGCCGTGGCGCCAAAGAAATCGTTGTCGGCCAGGAAGTCGTCGATGAGCCAGGAGGTGATGAACAGCGGCCGCAGCAGGGCCTGCACGTCTTCGGTATCCGCGGTGTAAAACGGGTCGGTCGCGCAGCGTGTGTACTGGTTGTAGACGGCATGCAATTGCGCACGGTGGGGGGCCGTGTCCATGAACGAGGTGGCCGACACCTTGCCGGGCGCCAAGTCCACAGCGCTGGACATCGGAAAGTAGCCATACAGCCGCTCACCCATTGCCACATCCGGGTGGCGTGATTCGAGCACCGTGCCAAATCCCCAGACCGGGATGCGGCCCCATTGCGCGCCGTCGGCCTGCATGTCGTTTGTCACCGGGAAGAATTGCCAGTACTGCATGGCATCGCCCATGGCTGCGTAGGTAATGTTGTTGGAGGTCAGCGCAAAGCGTTCAATGCCTACGCGCACCTGGCCGTCGGCCAGTGTGGGAGTGGCGTGGTTGCGCACAGCGGTCGTGCCCAACTGGTCCTTGCGGACCAGGAATTCGGTGGTGGTGTCAAAGGTGTTCATGCCCGCACCTTAATGCAAAGCGGCAGGGTCAACAAGCCAGCGGCGTCGCCTCGGGCACAGACCCCGGCGGGCGCGTTACATCTGCTTGAACAGGTGTGAGAAGGGGCGGCTGACCGAAAGGTTTTCCGGGCGGCCCTTGATCTTCACACTGGCCTGACCCCGGAAGTCGCGCGACACCGACTCTATGGCCCGGGCGTTGACGATGACGGAGCGGTGGATCTGCCAGAACGCATCACCATCCAGCCCGTCCAGGATGTCACGTATGGGGGTGCGTATCAGCGCATCCAGTTCGCGGGTTGCCACCAATGTGTACTTCTCGTCGGACTGGAAGAACAAAACATCGTCCACAGGGATCAGGCGCAACTGGTTGCCCACCGATGCCTTGATCCAGCTCAGGCGCTGGTTATCGGGTTTGAGCTGGGCGGAAAGCTGGGCCACCAGCGCGTCCAGGTCCTGCACAGGCGCGGGCTGGATGGCCAGGCGTTCCTTGAGCCGGTTGACGGCGGTCAACAGGCGCTCATCCGCATACGGCTTCAGCACATAGTCCACCGCATTGGTGTCAAAGGCTTCCACCGCGTACTGGTCGAAGGCGGTGACAAACACTACATGGCAGCGTAGGTCACGGTTGGCGGCCAGGCTGCGGGCCACCTCCACACCGGTCATCTCCGGCATTTGTATGTCCAGAAACGCCAGCTGCGGGCGGTGTTCGGCTATGGCCTCCAGCGCAGCCTCGCCGTCACCCACGTCGGCCACGATGGTGAGTTCGGGCCACATGCGGGCCAGCTTGGCCTTGAGCTGGGCCCGCAAGATCGGTTCGTCTTCGGCAATAACGGCGGTGGTCTGCTGCATGGTGTTGTGTCAGTAATATCGGTGCCCGGTTTTCTCAGGTTGCGCGGCCATTTTTGCGCCGCGTCAGCAGCCACCACAGGCCCATACCCATCAGTATGAGGGGTGCCAGGAATGGGAACACCGCGATCAGCACCACAGCCGGTATGACGATCACCAGCGCGGCGAACAGGTAGCCCAGCCCGTAGACCACGGCCAGCACAATCGCCAGGGCCACTGCGGTGGCACCAAAGCCTATCAACAGGCCCACCGAGCCCACGGCCAGACTCTCAATGCCGTCCAGTTGCACATCGCCCACCTGCACCGGCAGCCAGCCCGTCAACAGGCCCACAAAACAGGCGAGCAGTACGCCGGCCAAGACCACGATTAGCGCGATAAAGGTGCGCGCCAGCAAACGTGCCCACAGGCTGTGTGTCTTGCTGGTGGCGTGCCACACGCGGCGCCAGCCTTTGGCCGGTACGGCGGCGGGCAGGGTTGCTGCCTGGGTATTGATGGTGGCCGGCGTGCCGCCCACCGCACCACCCGCCACGTTTTCAGGCAATGAGGCCTGGAAGGCGGCGGCCGATTGCAGTGGCACTTCGATCGTGGCCACCGCACCTTTGGGCTCGTTGGAGGTGATCCAGAAACGCCCGCTGCTGCCATACAGTGCGGCCAGCCGCTCGCGCAGATTGGACAGGCCCAGGCCGCCACCGGCCTGCGGGCTGGCGTCGGACAATCCCTTGCCGGTGTCTTTGACCGTCACCCGCAGGCATTGGCCAGCGCCCTCTTGCACCCGTTCGACTCCGATGTCGATACGGCCACCTTCCCTTTGTGGCTCCAGGCCGTGTTTGATGGCGTTCTCCACCAGCGAGGGCAGCATCATGGGCGGAAAGGCGTAGGGCAGCAAATCGTCTGGCGCGCTGATGGCGAACTCCAGCCGCGTGCCCATGCGCATCTGCAGGATGTTGAGGTAGGCGCGCACCAGCTCCAGTTCCTGGCCGACCGTGGACGTGCTCTCGCGCATCTTGGGCAGACTGGAGCGCAGGTACTGGATCAGGTGGCCGACCATCAGGTTGGCGGCGGGCGGGTCCACCTCGTTCAGGGCCTGCACATTGGCCAGTGTGTTGTACAAAAAGTGCGGTTCCACCTGCGCCTGCAGCGTCTGCAGCCGCGCTTCGGTCACCTGGCGGCTGACGTCGCTCAGCTCGGCTTCGCGGGTCTTGCGCGCGGCCAGGGCCAGCGCGTTGCGGGAGCGGGAGATGAAAAACTTGGCAATGATCACCATCAGGAACAGCGGGATGAACACCAGGATCAGCGCCGAGCCCACGGCCACCCGCCAGACGTCTCCGCCCACCTTGGCGCGGATGGTGTCCTTGACCGCGGGCGACAACTCCATCTGTGGGCGTGTGTAGATTCTGGGCGCGCCAATACCGCGGGCTTCGGGCGGCAGCGCACGCAGCGCCGCCAGAGACTCGCGGGCGGAGTATTCGTTTTCGCGCGCTGAAGCCAGCAACTGTTCGAAGGAGTGCAGGGCGCCGGTGACATCCACTCCCTTGTCGCGCAGGCGTTCTATGGCGTCTTGTTTGGTCTCTTCAATGGCCTGGCGGGCGTCAATGGCCGCCTCCAGTGCGGATTCGGCGGCATCGGTCGCTGCTTCCATGGCGGCCTCGGCGGCGTCCCGGGCACTGTCTGCAACCGCTTCGTCGACACCGTTTTGCGCCAACACCAGTTCACTGCGGGCACGCTCAATTTCCGCCAATGCGCGCTCCAGTTCGCGCAGGCGCTCGGGGTCGGTGGTGCGGTCCTTGATAGTGCTTACCACACCCTGGGCCAGGTTGAGGGCCTTGCTGCCCACGGCCAGGCCCACTTCGCGCTGGATGGCATGGCGTTCGGCGGGTGTTTCGCCGCTGTCGACCAGTCGTATCACCTGTACTGGCAGCGTAAACAGAACCAGCAGGGTCAGTGTAGAGATGCCCCCAAGAATCAGTCCCCACCAGGGTGTCTTGTGGATCAGATCGCCGATTGCTTTGAACATGGTGCGTGTGCCCGTTGCAGGTTGAAGAAGAGTGGCGCAAACCGGGGTTTACGCGCAATGGGGTTCAGAATACGGCAGGCCCGCGCAGCCCGCCAGCGCAAAGGGACGGATTGCAGAATCCGGGGAATGAAGCGGTGGTCGGGGCGCACGCTGGTTTTTGTTCTGGCCCCAATGAACGCTACTTAATTTATAGCGATACATTGATACTACACGGGGGGCAGGGCCCGATTTTATGTAAACAGTTCGGACCACAGGAGTATGCCCGCCATGCTGTCCCACGCCGCCATCCCGCTCACCCTTGGTCTGCGATTGGGTGTGCAGCGCGTACCCAGCGCTTGCTGGTGACTGATTGTTTTCGGACCTATGATTGCAGTTCTTCCCAGCCCGCTGCAGCATCCAAACATCCCATGACCGTCCTGTCTCCCATGTGCGAATCAGAATTCGCTGCCTACCTGGCGTTTGCCATTCCGGACTTCGCGCAGGACAAGGTGCAAGCAGGGCAGTGGGCGCCGGAGCAGGCGCTGGAAATGTCACGCAGGGTGTACGCAGAGTCGCTTCCTCAGGGACTGGCAACCCCAGACAATTTTCTGTTTACCGTGCGCGACCCCGACACTTCCGAGCAGATTGGCATGTTGTGGTTTGCCGCCCAGGAGCGGGCTGGCCAGCGTGTCGCTTTTGTGTATGACGTCGCCATTGCCGTGCAGCACCAACGCAAGGGCCACGCCAGCCGGGCCTTTGCCGTACTGGAACGTGAGGTGGAACAACGCGGCCTGTCCGGTATTGCGCTGCACGTTTTTGGCCACAATGCGGGCGCGCAAGCGCTGTACCAAAAGCTCGGTTACCTGCCTACAAACATCAATATGTTCAAGCAACTGCCCACCACAACTTCATCCAGCACATGTGTCTGAGCACGTGGCCACTATTTTCTCCTAGGAGCTGTCCATGAAACCCAAACTTCGCCATGTCTTGAGCTGCCTTGCCCTGATGGGCCTGCATGCTCTGGTGGCTGCGGAAGTCCCGGCCGCTACGGCCGAGACCCTGATGCGCAAATCTGGCATCTGGTCGCAATTGGGCGATGTTGCTGCGCAGGTGAAGGCAAGTATGTCGCAGGCGTCGCAGGACGGCAGCTTGCCGCCAGAAGAGCTTCAGCGGCTGGAGCGGATTGCAGAGGACGCGTTTGCGGCGTCCCGTCTGCGGGACAGCGTTTTGCAGGCCTTGTCCCGTGACGTCACGGTGGCCCAGAGTGTGGACGCGTTGAAGTGGTATGACAGTCCGCCCGGGCAGCAGATTACCGCGATGGAAGAGGCCTTCTCCAGCGGGTTTGACGATATCAACCGGGTGATGACGGATGGCAACAAGGCACTGGCCCGCGCCTCTGCCAAGCGGCAGTCCCTGCTGAGCCAGACGGTCAAGGCCTCGCGTGCCGCCGAGGCGATGGCCAGCATGGAGATCAATATCACGGTGGGTGTATTGCAGGGCCTGGCCTCTGCGATGCCCGGAACGGGCAAGCGCTCTACTGCGGATCTGCGCAAGAGCCTGGAAGCCAGACGGTCACAGATGGTGGCCGCCAATCGGGGCGTGGCGCTGTCGATGTCGGCGCTGACCTACCAGCCAGCCAACGACAAGGTGCTGGAACAGTATGTCCGGTTCCTGTCGTCCAAATCGGGTGCCGAGCTGTCCACCAGCATGATGGATGCGTTGGACCAGTCGTTGTCAAAGGCTGCCCAGCGTTTGGGCAGCGCAATTCCGCGCGCACCGGGCGCCACCAGTCTGTAAGTGGCGGCTGTGGCCCGGTGCGGCCGTCGTTTTTTAGACGATGGTGATGGTCACTTCGATGTTGCCGCGGGTTGCATTGGAGTAAGGGCACACGGCGTGGGCCTTGTCCACCAAAGCCTGGGCGGCTGCGCGCTCCATGCCGGGGATGCTGACGGCCAATTGCACTTCAATACCGAAACCGGCCGGGATCTGGCCAATGCCAACGGTAGCAGCGATGCTGGTGTCGGCAGGCAAGGCGATCTTTTGAGTACCGGCGACAAATTTCATCGCACCGATGAAACAGGCGCTGTAGCCGGAGGCAAACAGCTGCTCGGGGTTGACGCCGTTACCGGGGCCGCCCATTTCTTTGGGCACGGCCAGTTTCAGGTCCAGCAGGCCGTCCGATGTACGGGTCGTGCCGTCGCGTCCGCCGGTGGATGTGGCGTGGGCTTGGTAAATGACTTTTTCAACTTTGGTTGCCATGGTCTCGGTGCTTTCTAGGTAAGTGCTCCGGTTTGGAGCGGGTGGGTAATCGGTAAATCAAGGAATAGGGGAGGCTTGCATGGCATCGCGCAGCTGCTGCACCTTGCGGTTCAGCGACGCCAGTTCACCCAGGGGCAGGCCACTCTGGGTGACCACACATTCGGGGATGAAGGCCGCCTGCGCTTGCAACTGCCGTCCTGTGGGGCTGAGCCACACGTGTACACGGCGCTCGTCTTCGCTGGAGCGCTGGCGGACCAGCCAGCCAGCGACTTCCATGCGTTTGAGCAACGGGGTCAGCGTGCCGGAATCCAGGTTCAGGCGCTCGCCCAGGCTGGAGACGCTGGGGCCATCAGCTTCCCACAGCGCCAGCATCACCAGGTATTGCGGGTAGGTCAGGCCCAGGCTGTCCAGCATGGGCTTGTACAGCTTGGTCATGGCCAGCGACGCCGAATACAGCGCAAAGCAGAGCT
>JAZKDY010000111.1:0-3384 GCA_040387325.1 Pseudomonadota bacterium
ACTGCGGCACGCCGTTTTGCAACAGCGGCTGCCCGGTCAACAACATCATTCCGGATTTCAACGACATGGTGTACCGCGACGACTGGAAGTCCGCCATCGACACGCTGCACAGCACCAACAACTTCCCGGAGTTCACCGGCCGTATCTGCCCCGCGCCCTGTGAAGCGGCCTGTACGCTGAATGTGAATGACGAGGCCGTGGGCATCAAGTCCATCGAGCACGCCATCATCGACCGCGCCTGGGCTGAAGGCTGGGTTCTGGCCCAGCCGCCCAAGTTCAAGACCGGCAAGACGGCAGCCGTTGTAGGCTCCGGCCCGGCTGGCATGGCAGCAGCCCAACAACTGGCACGTGCTGGCCACGCGGTGACGCTGTTTGAGAAGAATGACCGCGTGGGCGGCCTGCTGCGCTACGGCATTCCCGATTTCAAGATGGAAAAGTCGCACATTGACCGCCGCGTCGACCAGATGGTCAAGGAAGGCGTGACGATTCGCACCGGCGTGCTGATCGGAGAGATGCCGAAAACGGGCGCAGGCTCCAAGGTCACCAACTGGGCCAAGGAAACCATTTCTGCTTCTCAACTGCAAAAAGACTTCGACGCCGTGGTGTTGACTGGTGGTGCAGAGCAGTCGCGTGATTTGCCCGTGCCGGGCCGCGACCTGGACGGTATCCATTTCGCGATGGAGTTTCTGCCCCAGCAGAACAAGATCAATGCGGGCGACAAGCTCAAGGGCCAGTTGCGCGCGGATGGTAAACACGTCATCGTCATCGGCGGAGGCGACACGGGTTCTGACTGCGTGGGCACCAGCAACCGCCATGGCGCGGTCAGCGTGACCCAGTTTGAACTGATGCCTCAGCCACCGGAAGAAGAAAACCGGCCGATGACCTGGCCCTACTGGCCGATCAAGCTGCGCACGAGCTCCAGCCATGAGGAAGGCTGTGAGCGCGAATTTGCCATTTCCACCAAGGAATTCATCGGCGAAAAGGGCAAGGTCACGGGTTTGAAGACCGTGCGCGTCGAATGGAAAGACGGCAAGATGGTCGAGGTCGCCGGTAGCGAGCAGGTGCTGAAGGCCGATCTGGTCCTGCTGGCCATGGGTTTTACAAACCCGGTTGCCACCATGCTGGAATCGTTTGGTGTCGACAAGGACGCCCGCGGCAATGCCAAAGCAAGCACTGACTTCATCGGAGGTTACGCCACCAACGTGCCCAAGGTCTTTGCCGCCGGCGATGTGCGCCGCGGCCAGAGCCTGGTGGTCTGGGCCATCCGCGAAGGCCGTCAGGCTGCGCGTGCAGTCGATGAGTTTCTGATGGGAGCCAGCGACTTGCCGCGCTGATACACCCCCGATACAAGGGTTTACACGAATCCCTTATCATGCAAGAGCCGGAAATTGCCCGGCTTTTGTTTTTTTATGGCCTCCAACCCTTCCACCCCGCTCGTCGAGCTGCGCAACCTGAGCTTTGGCTACGGGGAGCGTGTCATCCTGAATGACGTGTCGTTGACCGTGCCGCGTGGCAAGGTTACGGCGCTGATGGGTGCTTCTGGCGGGGGCAAGACCACGATTTTGCGGCTGATTGGCGGCCAGAACCGGGCGCAGTCGGGTGAAACCTTGTTCGATGGCAAAGATGTGACCCGCATGGGGACTGCAGAGCTTTACGCCGCGCGTCGCCGCATGGGCATGCTGTACCAGTTTGGTGCGCTGTTTGCCGACCTGAACGTCTACGACAACGTGGCCTTTCCGCTGCGGGAGCATACGGATCTGTCGGACGAGATGATCCACGACATCGTGTTGATGAAGCTCAACGCTGTGGGCTTGCGCAATGCGCGCCATTTGATGCCATCTGCGCTGTCCGGTGGCATGGCCCGCCGGGTGGCCCTGGCTCGCGCCATTGCGCTGGATCCCGAACTGGTGATGTATGACGAACCTCTCACCGGCATCGATCCCATTTCTGTAGGCACCTCGGCACGCCTGATACGGCAGTTGAACGATTCCATGGGGCTGACCAGCATATTTGTATCGCACGAGCTGGAGCAGACCTTCACCATTGCCGACCACGTCATCATTTTGGCCAACGGCAAGGTGGCTTCGCAGGGCACACCGCAGGACGTGCTGAACAGCACGGACCCACTGGTCTACCAGTATGTCAATGCACTGTCCGAAGGGCCAGTACGTTTCCATTACCCGGCGCTCAGCGTGGAAGATGATTTTGGTCCGGAAGCGGGCCGTACACCACTACAACAAAAACAGGTCGGAGTGACACGATGAGTTGGTACAAACCTGCCGATGTCGGCTTTGCAACCCGCAGCAAGATGGCGGACCTGGGTTATGGCGCACGGCTGTTTTTCCGGCTGTTGCTGTCAGTGGTACCCACCTTCCGCCGTTTTGGTCTGGTGCGCGACCAGATTCATTTTCTAGGCAACTATTCCCTGGCCATCATTGCCGTATCCGGCTTGTTTGTCGGTTTTGTGTTTGGTTTGCAGGGTTATTACACGCTGCTGCGTTACGGATCGTCCGAGGCCTTGGGCCTGCTGGTGACATTGACGCTGGTGCGCGAACTGGGTCCGGTGGTGACGGCCCTGTTGTTTGCGGGCCGGGCCGGTACCTCGCTCACCGCCGAGATTGGTTTGATGAAGGCGGGTGAGCAAATCAGCGTCATGGAAATGATGGCGGTGGACCCAATCCAGCGGGTGCTGGCACCACGTTTCTGGGCCGGCGTCATCGCCATGCCCTTGCTGGCCGCCGTGTTCAGCGCCATGGGCGTGATTGGCGGCTGGGCCGTGGGCGTGGTGATGATTGGGGTGGATGCCGGCTCGTTCTGGAGCCAGATTCAGGGTGGTGTGGACGTCTGGAAGGACGTGGGCAACGGCGTCATCAAGAGTTTTGTGTTCGGATTGACCGTGACCTTTATTGCCGTGTTCCAGGGCTTTGAGGCACAGGCTACACCCGAAGGTGTGGCCAGCGCGACAACCCGCACGGTGGTGACGGCTTCACTGGCGGTATTGGGTCTGGATTTCATCCTGACCGCGATGATGTTTACTATTTGAATGTATTGGGGGACAGACCGGAGCGCAGCAAAGCTCTGTCCTCAACTGATTATTGGTATTTTGAAAGAAGTTTATGCAGCGTTCCAAGAATGATGTCTGGGTGGGTTTGTTTGTGCTCATCGGGGCCGTGGCCATTTTGTTTTTGGCGCTTCAGGCGGCCAATCTGTTGTCGCTGAACTTCCAGTCCACTTACAACGTCACTGCCAAGTTTGACAACGTGGGCGGGCTCAAGCCCAAGGCTGCCGTACGCAGCGGTGGCGTGGTGGTGGGCCGTGTCGAGTCGCTGGTGTTTGACGACAAGACCTTTCAGGCCCGTGTGTCACTGGCTTTGGAAACCCGTT
>JAZKDY010000111.1:3394-11499 GCA_040387325.1 Pseudomonadota bacterium
AAAATTCTGACCAGCGGTCTGCTGGGTGAGCAATACATTGGTATCGAAGCTGGCGCTGCAGACACCAACCTGGTGGCCGGTGATGTCATTGGTGCAACCCAGTCGGCCGTTGTGCTGGAGAACCTGATCAGCCAATTTTTGTACAGCAAAGCGGCGGACGGCGCCAGCAGCCCGACGCCGGAGAAAAAATGAGTTTGCAGAAAGTCCTTCGCCCATCCGATCAGGCCGTGACAGCGCGCTGGCGTGCTCGCACCAGCCGTCTGGGTGTGCTGGTGGTGTTGGCCATGCTTCAGGCCTGCACTGCAGTGCCTAACAAAGATCCGCGGGATCCGATGGAATCCTGGAACCGCAGTGTGTTCAGTTTCAACGATTCGGTAGACCGTGCAGTGGTCAAACCGGTTGCAACCGCCTACCAGCGGGTTCTGCCACATTGGGTGCGCACGGGCATCAACAATTTTTTCACCAACCTGGACGATGTGTGGTCCCTGGTCAACAACGCCTTGCAATTGCGTGGGCAGGCCACGGCGGACAGTTTTGGCCGTGTAATGGTCAATTCCACCATGGGACTGGGAGGCATCCTGGACGTTGCCGGTGAAATGGGCATGGAGCGCCACTCCGCCAATTTTGGTTTGACGCTGGGGCGCTGGGGCGTAGGCCCTGGCCCGTTCGTTGTACTGCCTCTGTTGGGATCCTCTACGTTGCGCGATACGTTGGCCCTGCCGATTGATACCAAGGGCAATCTCGTGAACTCGGTCAAAGACGTGCCGACCCGTGACGCATTGACCATTCTGAACGTGGTTGACACCCGTGCCACCTACCTGAAGGCGGGAGACGTGGTGGACGGCGCGGCGCTGGATAAATACAGTTTTACGCGGGATGCCTTTTTGCAGCGACGACGCAACCAGGTGTATGACGGTAATCCGCCAGACGAAGACACAACCTCTGCCTACGCAGAACCCGTTTCTGCGCCACCGATGGCACCCGCATCTGCGGCATCTGCTGCCCGTTAGGCTGTCGGCCGTGGGTGCGTCAAGCGCGTTGAAACGACACACGGGATAATGGTTTGCATTTACAGGATCTAGGAACAACTATGAAACGTACTTTTTTACGCCAGGCTCTGGCCGCCTCTGTTCTGCTGGCCGCCGCTGTGACCGGCTCGTCCGCTTATGCGCAGGAAGAGGCTCCAGACGTGTTGATCAAGCGTTTGTCGACCGAAGTGCTGGAAACCATCAAGAACGACAAGGCGATTCGTGCCGGCGACACAGCGAAGGTTATCGCCCTGGTCGACTCGCGCATCATGCCCAACGTCAACTTCCAGCGTATGACTGCGTCTGCCGTAGGTCCTGCATGGCGGCAGGCCACGCCCGAGCAGCAAAAACGGCTGCAGGAAGAGTTCAAGACCTTGCTGGTGCGTACCTATGCGGGCGCCTTGGCACAGGTGTCGGACCAGGTGATCACCATGAAGCCCCTGCGTATTGCCCCTGAGGACAAAGAAGTGCTGGTGAAATCCGAAATCAAGGGTGGTGGTGAAGCCATCCAACTGGATTACCGCCTGGAGAAGACCCCTGGTCAAGGTGCAGGCTGGCGCATTTACAACCTGAACGTGCTGGGTGTCTGGCTGGTGGAAACCTACCGCAGCCAGTTTGCCAGCGAAATTAATGCCAAGGGCATTGATGGACTGATTTCCGCCCTGGCCGAACGCAACAAAGCCAACGGCAAAAAGGCCTGATGTGCTGAGTTTGCCGGTTGAATTGACCCATGGTCAGGCCAAGGCCTGTCTGGCCGCGCTCGTCGCAGGACTGGATGCTGAAGCGGCATCGCCTGTGGTGGTCAACGCCACGGCTTTGGGGCGTTTTGATTCCTCGGCACTGGCGGTTTTGCTGGAACTGCGCCGCGCATGCATACGCGGCGGTAAAGCCTTGGTCGTGCAGGGTCTGCCCTCGCACCTGAGCGATTTGGCCACCCTGTACGGCATCGAAGGGCTCTTGCCCTCTGCCTGACGTCTCCACCGAGCCCTAGGCCGCCTAAAATGGCGGTTCTCCATGTCCGCCATTTCATTCCAGTCTGTATCCAAAACGTATGCGTCGCCGCGCGGGCCTGCAGGCGCCACTTTTCTGGCACTGGATGGCGTGCAGCTCGATATCGAAGAAGGTGAGTTCTTTGGCTTGTTGGGTCCGAATGGCGCCGGCAAAACCACAATGATCAGCATCCTGGCCGGACTGACCCGCGCGACCAGCGGACGTGTCACGGTTCTGGGCAGCGATGTGCAAGTGGACTATGCGCAGGCGCGCCGCAAGCTGGGCATCGTGCCGCAAGAGCTGGTGTTTGACCCTTTTTTTAATGTCCGTGAGGCATTGCGTTTCCAGTCGGGTTATTTCGGCATCACAAAGAATGATGCATGGATTGGCGAGCTGCTGGAAAGCCTGGGCCTGGCCGACAAGGCCGGCGCCAATATGCGCCAGCTCTCCGGTGGCATGAAACGCCGCATGCTGGTGGCGCAGGCGCTGGTGCACAAACCGCCCGTCATCGTGCTCGACGAACCTACCGCCGGTGTGGATGTAGAACTGCGCCAGACCCTGTGGCATTTTGTGTCCAAGCTCAACAAACAAGGTCACACGGTGCTGCTGACCACCCATTACCTGGAAGAAGCCGAGGCCCTGTGCGGGCGCATCGCCATGCTCAAGACCGGCCGCATCGTGGCGCTGGACCGCACCAGTGCGCTGCTGAAGGCGGCTTCGGGCAATGTGCTGCGTTTCAAGACCTCGGGCGTGTTGCCACCGGCTCTGGCTGCGCGGGCCCGCGTGACGGGCACCGTGGTGCAGCTGCCCGCCCACAACGCGCTGGAAATTGAACAGTACCTGGTCGCCGTGCGCGAGTCGGGCCTGGTAGTAGAAGACGTGGAAATGCGCAAGGCTGATCTGGAAGACGTGTTCATCGACATCATGAATAGCCACTCGCCAAACCAAGTGAAGGAGCGTTTCAGCGCCGGGCCGTCCCAAGCTGAAACAGCCCCCTCGGGGGGCAGCGCATTACGCGCAGCGACAAGCGTGGGGGCAACATCTCAATGACCGGCTGGCGCACCCTGCTGTACAAGGAAGTGCTGCGCTTCTGGAAGGTTGGCTTCCAGACCGTGGCCGCACCGGTGCTCACTGCGCTGCTGTACCTGCTGATCTTCGGCCATGTGCTGGAAGACCACGTCAAGGTTTATGACAGCGTTCGTTACACCGCATTTTTGGTACCGGGCCTGGTGATGATGAGTGTGTTGCAAAACGCATTCGCCAACAGCTCGTCGTCGTTGATCCAGAGCAAGATCATGGGCAACCTGGTGTTTTTGTTGCTGACGCCGCTGTCGCACTGGAGCTGGTTTGTGGCCTATGTGGGATCCAGCATCGTGCGCGGTCTGGTTGTGGGTGCCGGTGTTTTGCTGGCCGCTGTCTGGTTTGCGCCGCTCGGCTTTGCAGCCCCGCTGTGGATCATTGTGTTTGCCGTGCTGGGTGCTGCGCTGATGGGCGCCTTGGGCCTGATCGCTGGGTTGTGGGCGGAAAAGTTCGACCAACTGGCTGCCTTCCAGAACTTTGTCATCATGCCCATGACCTTTCTGAGCGGCGTGTTTTATTCCATCCAGTCGCTGCCCCCGTTTTGGCAAAAAGCCAGCCACCTGAATCCTTTTTTCTACATGATTGATGGTTTCCGTTTTGGCTTCTTTGGCGTCAGCGATGCGTCGCCCTGGCTGAGCCTGGGCATCGTTGGTGGTGCGTTGGCCGTGGTCAGTGTGCTGGCCGTGCAGTTGCTGCGCACCGGTTACAAGATCCGCAGTTGATCCCCTTTTTTTGAGACCGATATGACCGCCGAAGAAATCGAAAACCTGATCGCAACCAGCATGGCCTGCGAGGTCTGCCAAGTGGAGGGTGACGGCCGCCATTGGTACGCCACGGTCGTGTCGCCCGCCTTTGAGGGCAAGCGCCTGATCGCGCGCCACCAGCAGGTGTATGCGGCCATGGGCACACGGCTCAAGACCGACGAAGTGCATGCCCTGTCAATGAAAACTTTTACGCCTGCTGAATGGGCTTTGCAAAACAATGGATAAATTACTGATTCGTGGTGGCCGCTCTTTGCAGGGCGAGGTGTTGATCTCTGGCGCCAAAAATGCGGCCTTGCCCGAGTTGTGCGCCACGCTGCTGACCGCCGAGCCGGTGACCCTGCGCAATGTGCCGCGTCTGCAGGACGTGTCCACCATGCTCAAGCTGATCCGCAACATGGGTGTGCAGGTCGACCAGCAGGCCGATGGCTCGGTACGTATCGATGCCAGCACACTGAGCACCCCCGAAGCGCCCTATGAGCTGGTCAAGACCATGCGTGCGTCGGTACTGGCCCTGGGCCCCTTGCTTGCACGCTTTGGCGAGGCGACGGTGTCCTTGCCGGGTGGTTGCGCCATAGGCTCGCGCCCTGTGGACCAGCACCTTAAAGGCCTGGCCGCCATGGGCGCCGAGATCAAGGTTGAACACGGCTACATGATCGCCAAGCTGCCGCAAGGCCGCACCCGTCTGCACGGCGCCCGCATCACCACCGACATGGTGACGGTGACCGGCACCGAGAATTTCTTGATGGCCGCGGCTCTGGCCGAAGGTGAAACCATTCTGGAGAACGCGGCACAAGAGCCCGAGATTCCCGATCTGGCCGAAATGCTGATCAGCATGGGTGCAAAAATTGAAGGCCACGGCAGCAGCCGCATCCGCATCCAGGGTGTAGAAGCCTTGCACGGTTGCACCCACCAGGTGGTTGCCGACCGTATCGAGACCGGTACCTTCCTGTGCGCGGTGGCTGCTGCCGGTGGTGATGTGGTGCTCAAACATGGGCGCATTGAGCATCTGGAAGCGGTGGTCGAGAAGTTGCGTGATGCCGGTGCCATGGTGACCGCAGTGGATGGCGGTATCCGTGTGCAGTCGCAAGGGCGCCTGAAGGCGCAGAGCTTCCGCACCACCGAATACCCGGGCTTCCCGACCGACATGCAGGCCCAGTTCATGGCGCTCAATGCCATTTCGTATGGCAGCAGCATGGTCACCGAGACCATCTTCGAGAACCGCTTCATGCACGTGAACGAGCTGGTGCGCCTGGGTGCCAACATCCATATCGACGGCAAAGTGTCAGTGATCGAAGGTGTTGAAAAATTATCGGGTGCTACCGTCATGGCCACCGATCTGCGTGCCTCCGCCAGCCTCGTGATTGCCGGCCTGGTCGCCGATGGCGAAACCGTGGTCGACCGCATCTACCACCTGGACCGCGGTTACGACCAGATGGAAGCCAAATTGCGCGGCATTGGCGCCGACATCGAAAGGTTCAAATGATTACCCTTGCGTTGTCAAAAGGTCGCATCTTTGAAGACACCCTGCCTTTGTTGAAGGCGGCCGGTATTGAAGTGCTGGATGACCCCGAAAAATCCCGCAAGCTGATCCTGGCCACCAACCTGCCAGATGTGCGTGTGCTGGTCGTGCGCGCTACCGACGTGCCCACCTATGTGCAATATGGCGGCGCCGATATGGGTATCACCGGCAAGGACACGCTGCTGGAGCACGGCAGCCAGGGCCTGTACCAGCCGCTGGATTTGCAGATTGCCAAGTGCCGGATTAGCGTCGCGGCCCGTGCCGATTTTGATTACGCCAGCGCCGTGCGCCAAGGTGCGCGCCTGAAAATCGCCACCAAATACGTGGCCATTGCACGCGAATTTTTCGCGACCAAAGGTGTGCACGTGGATTTGATCAAGCTCTACGGCAGCATGGAGATCGCACCCCTGGTTGGCATGGCCGATGCCATCGTCGATTTGGTGTCTACCGGCAATACGTTGCGCGCCAACCACCTGGTCGAAGTGGAGCAGATCATGGAGATCAGCTCCCGCCTCGTCGTCAACCAGGCCGCGCTCAAACTCAAGCGCGAACCCATTCGCAAAATCATCGATGCCTTTGCCAGCGCGCTGGCAGCGACCGCCTGACCGATAGCGATAGCCCGCCCCAAACCCATGACCCTGACCGCCACGCCCCTGCGCCTCTCCACCGCCGACAGCCAATTCGAAGCCGCGTTCAAAGCGCGCCTGCATTGGGCGGAGGACACGGACGCGGCGATCGAGACCAGCGTGGCCGCCATCCTGCGTGATGTGCAGCAGCGGGGTGATGCGGCGGTGCTGGAGTACACCGCGCGCTGGGACCACGTGCAGGCCAAAACTTTGGCCGAGCTGGAGCTGACCCAGGCTGAACTCAAGGCCGCTTTTGACAGCATTCCTGCCAAGCAGCGCGAAGCTTTGCAAGCTGCCGCCCAACGTGTGCGCAGTTACCACGAGGCCCAGAAAAAAGCCTGCGGCGAGAGCTGGAGCTACCGCGACGAACAGGGCAGCCTGCTGGGCCAAAAGGTCACGCCGCTGGACCGTGTTGGCATCTACGTGCCTGGCGGCAAAGCTACTTATCCGTCGTCGGTGTTAATGAATGCCATCCCGGCCCATGTGGCAGGTGTGGGCGAAATCATCATGGTGGTACCCACGCCGCGTGGCGAGAAAAATGCGATGGTGCTGGCCGCCGCCTATGTGGCCGGCGTGACCCGCGCCTTCACGATTGGCGGCGCGCAGGCGATTGCCGCGCTTGCCTATGGCACGGCCACCATTCCCGCCGTACACAAGATCACTGGCCCCGGCAATGCGTATGTGGCCGCCGCCAAACGCAGTGTCTTTGGCAAGGTGGGCATCGACATGATCGCAGGACCATCCGAGATTCTGGTTTTGGCTGACGGAACAACTCCGCCCGACTGGGTGGCCATGGACCTGTTCAGCCAGGCCGAACACGACGAACTGGCGCAAAGCATTTTGTTGTGCCCGGACGCCGCGTACATCGATGCCGTGCAGGCCGCCATTGATCGCCTGTTGCCCGAGATGCCACGTGCCGAAATCATCGCCAAGTCGCTGAACGACCGTGGCGCGCTGATCCACACGCGCAGCATGGAAGAGTCCTGTGCCATCAGCAACCGCATTGCGCCCGAGCATTTGGAAGTGTCCAGCAGCGACCCGCACCGCTGGGAGCCGCTGCTGAAACACGCCGGCGCCATCTTTTTGGGCGCGTTTACCAGCGAATCGCTGGGCGACTACTGCGCCGGCCCCAACCATGTGTTGCCCACATCTGGCACGGCGCGTTTCTCCAGCCCGCTGGGTGTCTACGATTTTCAGAAACGCTCAAGCCTGATCGAGGTTAGCGAGGCCGGTGCCCAGGTGCTGGGCCCCATCGCTGCCGAACTGGCCTACGGCGAAGGCCTGCAAGGCCATGCCCGCGCGGCGGAAATGCGGCTGAAGTAAAACGCATGTGCGGTGGGGTGTAAGAATGGTCGCCACCCGGCGACTATTCATACACCATGCAGTCCAAACCCATTTTTTCTCCATCTTTCATCCGTGCAACCGCGCTGGTGCTTGCGGGCATTTGTCTGACGGCCAGTGCCTCTGCCATGTCCTTGCGTGAGCTGCGCGCCCTCGAAAGTTCCAACAAACAGGGCCCGCTGTACGCCAACTACTACCTGGTGGGTGTCATGGAAGGCGCGATGGAGGCCCATGCCCACGGCGTGCGCAATGGCGCCAAACCGTCCATCTGCCTGAATGACCGTCGCCTGGAGCCACGCATGGCCAAGAGCCTGTTTGATACCGAACGCAAACGCAATGCAGACCTGTACGAGGCGGACATGCCGGTGCAATTGGTGATGACCAACGCATTGGCCACGGTGTACGCCTGTCCGGCATAATGTGCGACCATCGAACTAATTAGCCAGCCGGCAGGAACACCATGCAATACCGTCCCCTTGGCCGCACCGGCTGGAACATTTCAACCGTCAGTTTTGGGGCCTGGGCCATTGGAGGCACCTGGGGCGAGGTGAGTGATGCGGAATCCATGGGCGCCCTGCACCAGGCGCTGGACCTGGGCGTCAACTTCTTTGACACCGCCGATGTGTATGGCGACGGCCGCAGCGAGCGTTTGTTGGCCCAATTGCGCCGTGAACGCAGCGAGTCTTTTTACATCGCCACCAAGGCCGGGCGCCGCCTGGACCCGCACACTGCCGCCGGCTACAACCGTGCAAACATT
>JAZKDY010000111.1:11509-15478 GCA_040387325.1 Pseudomonadota bacterium
GCGTTTGTCGAACGCAGCCTGACCAACCTGAACACTGAGGCGATCGACCTGCTGCAGCTGCACTGCCCGCCCACCGACGTGTTTTACATGCCCGAGGTGTTTGGCGTGCTGGATGACCTGGTCAAGGCCGGCAAGCTGCGCCACTACGGCGTGAGCGTCGAGAAGGTCGAAGAGGCGCTCAAGGCCATCGAATTCCCCGGCGTGCAAAGCGTGCAGATCATCTACAACCTGTTCCGCCAGCGCCCAGCCGATCTGCTGTTTGAACAAACGCAAAAGCGTGGCGTGGGTGTGCTGGCACGCCTGCCACTCTCCAGCGGCCTGCTCAGCGGCAAGATGACGGCGCAGAGCACGTTTGAAGCCGACGACCACCGCCTGTTCAACCGCGAAGGCGCGGCGTTTGACAAGGGCGAAACCTTCTCGGGGCTGGACTACAACGTGGGACTGCAAGCCGTGGAGGCCATGCGCGCGCTGGTGCCAGCTGGCCAGAGCATGGCGCAGATGGCGTTGCGCTGGATCCAGATGCACCCGGCCGTGACCTGTTCCATACCCGGTGGTAAACGCGCCAGCCAGGTGGCCGACAACGTGGCCAGTGCCGACCTGCCAGCGCTGCCCGATGCCACCATGCAAGCACTGGCCGACATCTACGCCCGTTACGCCAAGCCGCTGGTGCACCAGCGCTGGTGATGGGGCTGGTAGTGGCGCTGGTAGTGGTCGTTTGCGTCGGCCCTAACGTGCCGTAGGGGTGGCGCCTGCGGCGGCCAATCCGCGCAACAAGGCGGGCAGTGCGGACATGTCGGAGAAGGCGTTGTCAGCCGTTGTGTCCGCTGGCCCCTTCAGCGTATTCAAGGTATTAGCTGGCGCATAGTGCAGCACCCGCATGCGGGCCGCTGCTGCGGCTGCGAGCCCTACTGCACTGTCTTCCACCACCACACATTGCTCGGGCGCAAACCCCATGGTGGCGGCTGCATGCAAAAACAGGCCGGGCTCGGGCTTCCAGGATCCGACGGTGTAGGCACTGAAAGTCCGGTCGCCAAAATACGGCGCCAGGCCGGTCAGCGCCAGCGAATGGGCGATTTTTGCGGGTGGCCCGCTGGACGCGATGCAAAACGGATGCTCCAGCGCGGCCAGCATGTCCGCTGCGCCTGGCATCGGTTTCAGATCTGCAGCAAACAATTCGGCGACACGCTGGCGGTACAGTTTCTCGAAGTTGTCTGGCAATGCGGCGCCCAGCCGGCTTTCAATATCGCGCATCGTGACCGCCAGTTTGGCGCCCCGGTAACGGTCTACCAGCGCCTCTACCGGATCCGTTAGCGCGGGCAGCAAATCCAGAAATGCCTGGTTGCACAGTGTCTCGCTGTCCACCAGCGTGCCGTCCAGATCAAAGATAACGAGCAGGGGAGTCATGTAGATGAGCTATCAAATTAATAGCGCATTATGCCCAATCCGCGGGGGCTAGAGGCATAATTTCCTTAAGAGCTTTGGCGGAAACTGCCCTGCAAGCACAGATGGGCCACCTGCACAGCGTGGCTTTCCAGAACACGAATCGACCCACACGGCGCACTTTAGATAGTTACACGAAATTCGTGCAACACGAAGTTCGTGTAATATCGAGTCCATGAAAAACGTCACCATCACCGTCGAAGACGCCACGCTGGAATGGGTGCGCATCGAGGCAGCCAAGCGCAATACCAGCGTGTCGCGCCTGGTGGGCGAGATGCTGACGGACAAGATGCAACACGACGATGCCTATGCCCGCGCGCTGCGCGAGTGGATGGCGGATACATCTTCCTTCAGCTCGGGTGGTGTGCCCTATCCGGAACGGGAGGCCGTGAATGGCTAGTGTCGGCTCGTCCACCAACCCCATCGTTTTCGTCGACACCCACGTGCTGCTGTGGGCGGACGACGCGCATGACGCACCCAAACAAGCCCTGGCCCGCACCTGGCTGCAGGCCCTGTGGCTGCAAAGGGCAGGGCGGGTCAGCACCCAGGTGCTGAACGACTACTACGTCACCGCTACGCAAACATTCGCCATGCCCGCTGGCGACGCGCGCGCCAAGTTACGGCGCTTCCAGCTGTGGCAACCCTGGCAGATCGACCACCAGACCGTGGAAACGGCCTGGGGCGTCGAGGCCCGTTTTGGCCTGCGGTATTGGGATGCGCTGATGGTCGCCTCGGCCGCACAGTCGGGCGCCAATTACGTGTTGACGCCCAGCCTGGCGCACCAGCAGCACATCGACGGCGTCACCATCCTGAACCCGTTTGTAACGACCCCGGCCGAACTGGGCCTGAGCGACTGATCAACCAAAGGAAGCCCCCTTCGCATGACGACAGCAGCAATACAAGCCCCCGCCCTGGACGCCCTGATCCAGCGCCGCATCCGCCAAGACGTGTTATCCATGCACGCCTATAACGTTCAAGACTCGGTCGGCATGGTCAAGCTCGACGCCATGGAGAACCCGCACCGCCTGCCCGCCGCGCTACAAGAGGCACTGGGCAAACGCCTGGGCGCGCTGGCGCTGAACCGCTACCCCGACGGCCGTGTCAACGACCTGCGCCACGCGCTGGCCGCTTACGCGCAGATGCCCGAAGGTTTTGACATCATGCTGGGCAATGGCTCGGACGAGCTGATCTCGCTGTTGGCCATGGCTTGCGATGTGGCCGCCGACCCGGTCACCGGCAAGAAACCCGTGATCGTCGCGCCGCTGCCCGGTTTTGTGATGTACGCAATGAGCGCCGCGCTGCAAGGGCTGGATTTTGTCGGCGTGCCGTTGACGCCAGACTTTGAACTGGACGAGACCGCCATGCTGGCCACGATTGCGGAGCAGCAACCGGCTATCGTCTACCTGGCCTACCCGAACAACCCGACGGCCAATCTGTGGAATGCCGACAGCATGGCGCGCGTCATCGCAGCCGCCGGGGCCGTCGGCAGCCTGGTCGTGCTGGACGAGGCCTACCAGCCCTTTTCCAGCCGCACCTACCTGGACACCATCCGCGCCAACCCCGCGGCCCATGCCCACGTGCTGCTGATGCGCACCATGAGCAAATTTGGCTTGGCGGGTGTACGCATTGGTTACATGGTCGGCCCCAAGGCGCTGATCGCCCAGGTCGACAAGGTGCGCCCGCCCTACAACATCAGCGTGCTGAACTACGAATGCGCGCTGTTTGCGCTGGAGCATGCGGAGGTCTTCGCAGGCCAAGCCACCGAGCTGCGCGGCCAGCGCGCCCGCCTGCTGGCCGCCCTGCGCGCCATGCCGGGCGTCAAAGCCTGGGACAGCGATGCCAACATGATCCTCATCCGCGTGGCCGATGCGCAAAAAGCCTTTGATGGCCTGAAGGCGCGCGGCGTGCTGGTCAAGAACGTTTCTAAAATGCATGCATTGCTGGCCCAATGCTTGCGTCTCACCGTCGGTACTGCCGACGAGAACACCCGCCTGTTGGCAGCCCTTCTGGAATCCCTATGAACTCATCACTGATCGAAATCCCGCAAACCGGCAACCCGGACCGCATCGCCGAGGTCACGCGCAACACCGCCGAGACCAAGATCCGCGTGCGCATCAACCTGGACGGTACGGGCCAGGCGCGCCTCTCCACCGGCATTGGCTTCTTCGACCACATGCTGGACCAGATCGCCCGCCACGGCATGATCGATCTGGACATCGAGGCCGATGGCGACCTGCACATCGACGGCCACCACACGGTGGAAGACGTGGGCATCACGCTGGGCCAGGCCTTTAACCAGGCGGTGGGTGACAAGAAGGGCATCCGCCGCTACGGCCACGCCTATGTGCCGCTGGATGAAGCCTTGAGCCGCGTGGTCGTCGATTTTTCGGGCCGCCCCGGCCTTGTCATGGATGTGCCATTCAAGAGCGGCATGATCGGCAGCTTTGACACCCAACTGACCCACGAATTTTTCCAGGGCTTTGTGAACCACGCCTTTGTGACCCTGCACATCGACAACCTGAAGGGCGA
>JAZKDY010000112.1:0-4972 GCA_040387325.1 Pseudomonadota bacterium
CGCGGGCTGAACGCCGGCATCAGCCACAACCCGCTGGAGTCCACGACCAACGACGACATGCAGCTGGCCATCGACGCCTTTGCGCATCTGCTTGACCAACTTTGCCACCCAACGCCATGAACACCTACGAACAACTCGACGCCTGGGTAGATGCCCACTTTGACGACCAAGTGCGCTTCCTGCAGGAGCTGATACGTGTGCCCACCGACACACCACCGGGCAACAACGCGCCGCATGCCGAGCGCGCCGCCGAGCTGTTGCAAGGTTTTGGCTTTGATGCCGAGAAACACGCCGTGCCAGAGGCCGAGGTGCGCGCCGCCGGGCTGGAGACCATCACCAACCTGGTCGTGCGCCGCAACTATGGCCCAGGCACCACCGTGCTGCTGAATGCCCACGGTGACGTGGTGCCGCCGGGCGAGGGCTGGACCAAGAACCCCTACGGTGGTGAGATTGAAGACGGCAAGATCTACGGCCGTGCCGCAGCGGTCAGCAAGTGCGATTTTTCCACCTACACCTTTGCGGTGCGCGCGTTGGAGGCCGTGGCCAAGCCCAGCAAGGGCAGCGTGGAATTACACTTCACCTACGACGAGGAATTTGGCGGTGAAGTCGGCCCGGCCTGGCTACTCAAACACAACATCATCAAGCCCGACCTGATGGTTGCCGCAGGCTTCAGCTACCAGGTCATCACCGCACACAACGGTTGCTTGCAGATGGAGGTGACGGTGCACGGCAAGATGGCGCATGCGGCGATACCGTCGACCGGTGTGGACGCACTGCAAGCCGCCAACCGCATCCTGACCAAGCTCTACGAACAGAACACGCTGTACCAAGCCACCACATCGAAGGTCGAAGGCTTCACCCACCCCTACCTGAACATCGGCACCATAGAAGGCGGCACCAATACCAATGTCGTGCCCGGGCGCGTCAGCTTCAAGCTGGACCGCCGCATGATCCCCGAAGAGAACCCGACAGAGGTGGAAGCCACACTGCGCCAGCTGATAGAAGACACCGCCGCTGCCCTGCCCGGCATCACCGTAGACGTCAAACGCATTCTTCTCGCACGGGCCTTGCAGCCGCTTCCTGGCAACCGCCCGCTGGTAGACGCGATCCAGAAGCATGGAGATCACGTGTTTGGCGAACCCATCCCCGCCCTGGGCACACCGCTGTACACCGATGTACGCCTGTTCTGCGAGGCTGGCATTCCCGGTGTGATCTACGGTGCCGGCCCGCGCACCGTGCTGGAGTCCCACGCCAAACGTGCCGACGAACGGCTGGATCTGGAAGACCTGCGCCGGGCGACCAAGGTCATAGCCAGGTCGTTGTTGGATTTGCTAACACCCTGAACCTTGGCGCCACGCCCCAATATTGGGCATTTTTCTTGCTTGAGCCTTTCCATCTGTTTTCCATCTGACCACCTTGAGGGATTCCCCATGAAAAAGCGCCAGTTTCTCCACGCCACCGCCTTGGCCGCAGCCGCGCTCCTGGTCGCGGGTTCCGCACTGGCCCAGACCTCGCCCATCAAGTTCCAGCTGGACTGGCGCTTTGAAGGCCCCGCCGCGCTCTTCCTGACCCCGGCCGCCAAGGGTTACTTCAAGGACGCCAAGCTGGACGTCAGCATTGACGCGGGCAATGGATCCGGCGGCACCGTGACGCGCGTAGCCTCGGGCGCCTACGACATGGGCTTTGCCGACATGGCGGCGCTGATGGAGTTCCACGCCAACAACGCGGATGCGCCCAACAAGCCGGTGGCCATCATGGTGGTCTATAACGACACACCGGCCTCGGTGATGGCGCTCAAGAAATCCGGCATCAAGACCCCTGCCGACCTGAACGGCAAAAAGCTCGGTGCCCCCGTGTTTGACGCGGGCCGCCGCGCCTTCCCGATCTTTGCCAAGGCCAACAACATCACCGGCGTGCAGTGGACCGCCATGGACCCACCGCTGCGCGAAACCATGTTGGCCCGCGGTGATGTGGATGCCATCACCGGCTTCACCTTTACCTCGCTGCTGAACCTGGAAGCCCGTGGCGTGAAGGCTGAAGACGTGGTGGTACTGCCCTACCCGCAGTTTGGTGTGAAGCTGTATGGCAATGCCATCATCGCCTCACCCAAGATCCTGAAAGAAAACCCGGAAGCCGTGAAAGCCTTTCTGGCCGCATTTGCCAAAGGCGTGAAAGACGTGATTGGTAACCCCGGCGCCGCCATTGGTGATGTGAAGGCGCGCGACGGCATCATCAACACCGAGCTTGAAACCCGCCGCCTCAAGCTGGCGATCGACACCGCCATCAACAGCGCCAATGCGCGCGCCGAAGGTTTTGGCCAGGTCAACGCCCCGCGCCTCTCCTTGATGGCCTCGCAGGTGTCGGACGCCTTCAACACCAAGACCCGCGTCAACCCCGACGTGGTGTGGAATGGCAGCTACCTGCCATCCAAGGCCGTGCTCGACGTCTTGCCCAAGAAATAAGCAAGCGATACATAGCGATGCATGCACCCGCGTCCCCCTGGTTTGTTGAGTTTCAGGATGTCTGGCTGGCCTACAACGAGGAACTGCTCAAGCAGAACCACTTCGCAGTAGAAGCCATAGACCTCAAGGTGCGCCAGGGCGAATTCATCGCCATCGTCGGGCCATCGGGTTGCGGCAAGTCCACCTTCATGAAGCTCACCACCGGCCTGAAGATGCCGTCCAGGGGCAAGATCCTGATCGACAACCAGCCGGTGACCGGGCCGCTCAAAATCTCGGGCATGGCCTTCCAGGCACCCTCGCTGCTGCCCTGGCGCACCACGGTGGACAACGTGCTCTTGCCGCTGGAAATCGTGGAGCCCTACCGCAGCAACTTCAAGGCCAAACGCAAGGAATACGAGGAACGCGCCCGCAAGCTGCTGCAAAAGGTGGGCCTGGCCGGCTACGAGGACAAGTTCCCCTGGCAGCTGTCAGGCGGCATGCAGCAGCGCGCCAGCATCTGCCGCGCACTGATCCACGAACCCAAGATGCTGCTGCTAGACGAGCCCTTTGGCGCACTCGATGCCTTCACGCGTGAAGAGCTGTGGTGCATCCTGCGCGACCTGTGGACCGAGCAGCGGTTCAACGTGATCCTGGTCACACACGACCTGCGCGAGTCGGTGTTCCTGGCCGACACGGTCTATGTGATGAGCAAAAGCCCGGGCCGTTTTGTGGTGAAGAAAGAGATTGATCTGCCGCGCCCTCGCGAGCTGGAAATCACCTACACCAAGGAATTCACCGACATCGTGCACGAACTGCGCGGGCACATCGGTGCGCTGCGCAAACCCGCCGCCGAGAGCGTGGGAGCCGTGCAATGAACAGCAAACAAGTGGAGCGGTGGTCACCGTGGATCCTGCTGGTGGCGGTGATCCTGCTGTGGCAAATGGTGTGCTCGGCATTTGACGTATCCGAGTTCATCTTCCCAAGCCCCTGGCGTATCTGGACGCAGTTCTGGGAGTTCAAGGGCATCATCGCGGGCCACGCCTGGCGCACCTACTGGGTCACCATGGCGGGCTTTGGCATCGCGATCGTGGTGGGGGTTTTGCTGGGTTTTGTGATTGGCAGTTCGCGCCTGGCCTATGCCGCGGTCTACCCGCTGATGACGGCCTTCAACGCCCTACCCAAGGCCGCCTTTGTGCCCATCCTGGTGGTGTGGTTTGGCATCGGCGCGGGGCCGGCCATATTGACCGCGTTCCTGATCAGCTTCTTCCCCATCATGGTCAATATCGCCACCGGCCTGGCCACACTGGAGCCCGAGCTGGAAGATGTGCTGCGTGTGCTGGGCGCCAAACGCTGGGACGTGCTGGTCAAGGTGGGGCTGCCCCGCTCCATGCCGTACTTCTATGGTTCGCTCAAGGTCGCCATCACACTGGCCTTTGTCGGCACCACGGTATCCGAGATGACCGCCGCCAACGAGGGCATCGGTTACCTGCTGATCAGCGCGGGCTCGGCCATGCAGATGGGCCTGGCCTTTGCCGGCCTGGTGGTGGTGGGCGCCATGGCCATGGTGATGTACGAGCTGTTCAGCGCCCTCGAAAAACACACCACCGGCTGGGCCCACCGTGGCTCACAAAACACCTGAACCACACACCTGAGTCACACTGCACCATGCCATGGCACGCCCAGCTCAAGCTGGACTACACCCTCGAAGCCGGCCGCACCGTGGCCCGCCACAGCCACAGCGGCCCGCTGCGTATTCTGCAAAGCCTGTACCCCGAGGGGGATGCGGTTTGCCACAACGTGCTGGTGCACCCGCCCGGCGGGCTGGTGGGTGGCGACACGCTGGAGATCAACGTGCACGCCCAGGCCGGCAGCCACGCGCTGATCACCACGCCGGGGGCCAGTCGCTTTTACCGATCGGACGGCCAGACCGCTTTGCAGAAAACCCATTTGCGTGTGGAAGCCGGTGCGCGGCTGGAATGGCTGCCGCTGGAGGCCATCTGTTACAGCGCCTGCCTGGCCGAGAACAGCATCACGATGGAGCTGGCGCCCGGCGCCGAGCTGATGGGCTGGGACGTGACCGCGCTCGGCCTGCCGCTGGCCAACCAACCGTTTGACAAAGGCCAGCTGCTGCAACACATCGAAGTGCCTGGTGTATGGCTAGAGCGCGGCACCATCGCTGCCAGCGACACGCGGCTGCTGGACAGCCCCACCGGCCTGGCCGGACAGAAGTGCCTGGCCTCTTTCTTCTTTGTGGCAGGCCAGCCCCTGACCCGCGAGCGGCGGGAGCGCGCGCTGGACAGCGCCCGCGCCGCCATCGCACAGCACCCGCTGGCCAGCACGGCCGGCGCCACCAGCCCCCACCCCCAAGTGCTGGTGGTGCGTGTGCTGGCACCGGTGGTGGAGCCCGCCATGGCGCTGCTGCGCACGCTGCGCAACACCTGGCGCCAGGAGCTTTGGGCCAAATCGGCCTCTAGCCCCCGTATTTGGTCCATGTAGTGCTATCCTTTTGATACCGGACTGCAAAGGCAACC
>JAZKDY010000112.1:4982-11938 GCA_040387325.1 Pseudomonadota bacterium
GGCCTTCTGCCAGCCGCAATGTTTTTGGAGCACACTGTGCCAATCTGATGGTCACACAGGAAGACGATTTCTCAAACTGCTCCGCCCTGGTGGTGGACGGCAACCCGACGTCCCGCTCCATCCTGGTCTCACAGCTGCGGGAGTTTGGTGTGGGTGCCGTGGTGCAGTGCGCCCGCGCGGTGGACGCACGCCGCCAGCTGGAGTTCCGCGCTTTCGACTTTGTGTTGTGCGAGCTGCATTTCGCCGACGAGAACAGTTCCGGCCAGGATCTGCTGGACGACCTGCGGCGCAACCAGCTGTTACCCTACTCCACGATTTTCATCATGGTCACCGGCGAGGCCACCTATGCCCGCGTGGCCGAGGCCGCCGAATCCGCGCTGGACGGTTACCTGCTCAAGCCGCACCGGGCCATAGACCTGGGCGAACGCCTGGTGCAGGCGCGCGTGCGCAAGGTCTCGCTGCAGGACATCTTTACCGCGATCGAGAACGAAGCATTCGAAGAGGCGGCCGCGCTGTGCATGGAGCGCTTTGAGAGCAAGGGCAAGTTCTGGCTCTACGCGGCACGTGTCGGCGCCGAGCTGCTGCTGCGCGTGGGTCGACCCAATGACGCGCAAAAGGTCTACCGTGCGGTGGTCGAGGCCAAGACCCTTCCCTGGGCGCGCCTGGGCGTGGCCCGGGCCCAGCTCGATGCCGGCCAGATCAGCCAGGCCACCAGTACGCTGGAGAACCTGATCAGCGCGGAGCCCAGCTTTGTCGATGCCTACGACGTGATGGGCCGGGCCCAGTTTGAGCTGGGCCGCCTGGACAAGGCGCTGGAAACCTACAAGATGGCCGCCACACTGACACCGGCCTCCATCACCCGGCTGCAGAACCTGGCCATGATGACCTACTACGCGGGCGACCATGTGGAGGCCGAGAAACTGCTGGACCGCACCGCGCGCCTGGGTCTGGAATCCAAGATGTTTGACGCCCAGTGTCTGGTGCTGCTGGCCTTTGCCCGGCTGGAGAACGGCGACCGCAAGGGCCTGCAACGCTGCAACGACGACTTCAACCGCCTGATGGAAAAGAGCCCGGACAACCCGCGCCTCAAGCGCCTGGCAGATATTGTGGTTGCACTGGGTTTGATACAGCAGGGGCAATTTGTGCAAGCGGTAGATGCCGTACGGGGCCTGGGCCGGACGGTGCGCAACAGTGATTTTGATTTCGAGTCCGCCAGCAATATGCTGGCCCTGGTGGCCCACCTGGCCAACAAGTCCATACAGCTCAACGAGGTGGAGTCCGTGGTCGAGACCATTGGCCTGCGCTTTTGCAGCAACCGTTCACAAACCGAACTGCTGGCCGCCTGTGCCCGCGCATACCAACCCTATGCCGAGCGCATGCAGACCTGCCAGGCCCAGGTGCTGGAGATAGCTGAAGCTGCCATGGCGCTGAGCCTGTCTGGCGACCCCACTGCTGCGGTCGAAAAGCTGGTGTCACATGGCCGCACAACCCTGAATGCACGCCTGATAGACAACGCCCACCAGGTATTGTTGAAGCACCAGGCAAAGATCACCCAAGCGCACACACTCTCCGCAGAACTGCAGGAGCTGCGAGCCCAGTTCGGCATTCAAAGTGTCAAGGCCGCCATGGGGGAACAGCGGCGCCAGTCGGGTGGCCTGGTGCTGCGCACCGGTGGACCTAAACCGGCAGAGCCACCGATCTAGATGGCCACGAGTTTGCGCACACCGTTGGCTTCCATGTCTTTGCCCAAACCACTGGCTACGACCGCTCCACGTTCCATCACGACATAGTGGTCGGCCAGTTCCTGCGCAAAATCGTAGTACTGCTCCACCAGCAGGATCGCCATGTCGCCCCGGTCCGCCAGCATGCGGATCACGCGGCCGATGTCCTTGATGATGCTGGGCTGAATGCCTTCCGTCGGCTCATCCAGTATCAGCACCTTGGGCTTGGCGGCCAGCGCGCGGGCGATGGCCAGCTGCTGCTGCTGCCCGCCCGACAAGTCACCGCCCCGGCGGCCCAGCATCTGTTTGAGCACGGGGAACAGTTCATACAGTTCGGGTGGTATCGGTGTGCTGGCGCTTTTATAGGCCAGGCCCATCTGCAGATTTTCTTCCACCGTCAGGCGGCCAAAAATCTCGCGGCCCTGGGGCACAAAACCAATGCCGGCGCGCGCACGTTCGTATGGCGTGGCCTTCTGGATCGCCTTGCCGCCCAGTTCAATAGAGCCGGTCTTGATAGGCACCAGTCCCATCAGGGATTTGAGCAGCGTGGTCTTGCCCACACCGTTGCGGCCCAGGATGACAGTGACTTTGCCGAGCTGGGCATCGATGCTGACGTCGCGCAGGATGTGCGAGCCGCCGTAGTACTGGTTGATGTTCTTCGCGTTCAACATAATCAGCGCCCTAGATAAACTTCGATGACACGCTCGTCACTTTGCACCTGGTCCAGCGTGCCCTGGGCCAGCACCGAGCCATCGCACAGCACCGTCACGATGTCGCTGATGGTGCGGATAAAACTCATGTCGTGCTCCACCACCATCAGTGAATGTTTGCCCTTGAGTGTCAAAAACAGCTCGGCGGTTCGTTCGGTTTCTTCATCGGTCATGCCGGCCACCGGTTCGTCCAATAGCAGCAGCTTGGGCTCCTGCATCAGCAGCATGCCGATCTCCAACCACTGCTTCTGGCCGTGGCTCAGGTTGCCGGCCTGGCGCCCCACGCTATCGGCCAGGTGGATGGTATGCAGAACCTCGGCCAGCCTGTCTCCCTGGGCCGAGTCCAGACGGAAGAACATGGACGACTTGACACCCTTGTTGGTGTGCAGCGCCAGCTCCAGGTTCTCGAACACGGTGAGCTGTTCAAACACCGTGGGTTTCTGGAACTTGCGGCCGATGCCCAACTGCGCAATCTCGGGTTCGGTGTAACGCAGCAGGTCTATGGTGCTGCCAAAGAACACGGTTCCGCTGTTGGGTCGTGTCTTGCCGGTGATGATGTCCATCATCGTGGTCTTGCCCGCACCATTGGGGCCGATGATGCAACGCAGTTCACCCGGCGCAATGTCCAGCGACAGGCCGTTGATGGCCTTGAAGCCATCGAAGCTGACGTGTACATCTTCCAGGTACAAAATGCGGCCGTGGGTGGTGTCGACCTCGCGGTCCTTCACCACGCGCCCAATGCCTGCCGAGCGGCCACCGGATTCGGTTTGCCCGGCGCGCGCCGCCAGCGCAGCGGCACGGGCCTCTGCGCGCTTGGCGCCTTGTTCTAACAGTTCGGGCGTCATTTGGCCACCCCCTTCATTCCCTTGAGCTTCTTCACCAGGCCCACCACGCCATCTGGCAAATACAGCGTGACGCCGATAAACAGCGCACCCAGAAAGTACAGCCAGAACTCAGGGTAAGTGACGGTCAGCCAGCTCTTGGCACCGTTGACGATAAAGGCACCGACGATAGGCCCGATCAGCGTGGCGCGCCCACCCACGGCGGCCCAGATTGCGATCTCGATCGAATTGGCCGGGCTCATTTCGCTGGGGTTAATGATGCCGACCTGCGGCACATACAAGGCACCCGCCACACCACACATCATGGCCGAGATGGTCCAGATGGTGAGCTTGTAGCCGATGGGGTTGTAGCCCGAGAACATGACGCGTGTTTCAGCGTCGCGCACGGCCTGCAACACGCGGCCAAACTTGGCATTCACCAACCAGCGGCCCAACAAAAAGAATGACAGCAGCGTGAGCGACGTCAACACAAACAGCACCATGCGCATGTTCGGCGTGGCGATGGGGATGTCGAGGATGCGTTTGAAATCGGTAAAGCCGTTGTTGCCACCAAAACCAGTCTCGTTGCGGAAGAACAGCAGCATGGCGGCAAAGGTCATGGCCTGGGTGATGATGGAGAAGTACACCCCCTTGATGCGCGAGCGGAAGGCAAAATAGCCAAACACAAAGGCCACCAGCCCCGGCACCGCCACCACCAGGAACAGCGTGGCAGCAAAGCTGTCGCTAAAGGTCCAGTGCCAGGGCAGCTCTTTCCAGTCCAGAAACACCATGAAGTCGGGCAGGTTGCTCTTGTAGTTGCCATCGGTGCCGATCTGGCGCATCAGGTACATGCCCATGGCATAACCACCCAGCGCGAAGAACAGGCCATGGCCCAGGCTCAGGATGCCGGTGTAGCCCCAGATCAGATCCATGGCCAGCGCGCAGATGGCGTAACACATGATCTTGGCCGCCAGCCCCACGGCAAAGTCGCTCAAGTGGAAGACGCTGGTGGCAGGCACGACCAGGTTCAGCACGGGTACCAGTGCACACAACACAATCAGTGCGACCAGCCACGCGCCCCAGCCGGAGCGCGTCAACAACGGCGCTCGGGAAGGCAGTACCAAAGTAGAAGTAGTTGTCGTTGTGGTGCTCATGCTTCTGCACTCCGGCCCTTCATGGCGAAGATGCCTTGCGGACGTTTCTGGATAAAGATGATGATGAAGACCAGCACGGCAATCTTGGCCAGTACCGCACCGGTCCAGCCTTCCAAAAATTTGTTCAGCACGCCCAGACCCAGCGCGGCGTAAACCGTGCCGGCCAGTTGGCCCACGCCGCCCAGCACCACCACCATGAACGAATCCACGATGTAGCCCTGTCCCAGGTCCGGCCCCACATTGCCCACCTGGCTCAACGCACAACCGGCCAGACCGGCAATGCCGCTGCCCAATGCAAAGGCATAGGTGTCGATGCGGGCGGTGTTGACGCCCATACAGCTGGCAATGGGGCGGTTTTGCGTGACACCACGCACAAACAGGCCCAGCCGGGTTTTCTCGATCAAAAACCAGACACCGGCAAGCACCGCAATCGCAAAGCCCACGATGACCAGGCGGTTGTAGGGCAAAGACAGGTTGCCCATCAACTGCACACCACCACTCATCCAGCTCGGGTTTTCCACACCCACGTTTTGCGCGCCAAAAATCGTGCGCACCAGTTGCATCAGCATCAGGCTGATGCCCCAGGTGGCCAGCAAGGTTTCCAGTGGGCGACCATACAGGAAGCGGATCACACTGCGCTCCAACGCTGCGCCCACCAGGGCCGACGCCAGAAACGCCACCGGCACCGATGCGAGCAGGTACCAGTCAAAGGCGCCGGGTAAATACTTCTGGAACAGGCCCTGCACCACGTAGGTGGCGTAAGCACCAATCATCATCAGCTCACCGTGGGCCATATTGATGACGCCCATCAACCCGTAGGTAATGGCCAGGCCCAGCGCCACCAGCAACAGGATGGACCCGAGACTGATGCCACTGAAAATGGCGCCCAGGCGATCGCCCCAGGCCAGGCGTGACTCCACCTTGCCCAGGCTCAACTGCAGAGCGCCCTTGACGCCAGCATCGGTCTCCACCTGCAGACGTTCAATCAATAGTGTTTTGGTAGCGGCCTGCGAGCTGTCGGCCAGCAGCTTGGCCGCCTCCAGGCGTTTGGCCGTATCCGCGCTGCTCAATAGCGCAGCGGCACGCAACAGACCCAGGCGGTCCTTGAGCTCGGGCACGGTCTCTTGTGCAAAAGCCTTGTCCAGCATGGGCAGCTTGCTTTCGTCCACCTCACCCTGCAGGGTCTTGATGGCGTCCGCACGAACCGCCACATCGGGCGACAACAATTTGAGTGTTGCCAGTGCGCTGTCAATTTCACCGCGCATGCGGTTGTTGTTCATCACATCTTCAGCAGTGTCCGGCAGTGCCGACTCGACGCCGGTCACGGGGTCTACCGCCTTGTCGTCCTTGACGACGACCGGCTTGCCCGCCACCACCTTGACTGCGTCGTCCGACAGGGCCTGGATAAATTGCACCGTCTTCTCATCGGCGCCGGCTACCGCTGCGCGCAAGGCTGCGACGCGGTCTTCTCCTTCTCCGACGGCAATCGCTTTGGCCTGGTCCGGCGTGAGCGCGTGTGCGCTGGCGGCCATGCACAGCAGGGCTGTCCACAACAACTGGTGTAATCGTTTTGGCATCCGCCAATTCCCCCGTAGATTCAAAAAAGCCGCCACTGCCCCGAAGCAATGGCGGCTACTCCCTGCCGTTAACCTTTACAACGGATCAGTCTTGCTTACTTGGCAACTGGCTCGTCAGGCTTCTTGTCGTTGCCTTCGATGAACGGAGACCATGGCTTGGCTTTCACAGGACCTGGTGTCTTCCACACCACGTTGAACTGGCCGTCGGCCTTGATTTCGCCGATGAACACACTCTTGTGCAGGTGGTGGTTCTTTTCGTCCATCTTGCTCACGATGCCGCTGGGTGCCTTGAAGGTCTGGCCAGCCATGGCTGCGATGACCTTGTCGGTATCGGTGGACTTGGCTTTTTCAACTGCCTGCTTCCACATGTTGATACCGATGTAGGTTGCTTCCATGGGGTCGTTGGTCAAAGGCTTGTCGGAGCCGGGCAGCTTCTTGGCCTTGGCGTAGTCAGACCACTTCTTGATGAAGGCCGTGTTGTCGGGGTTCTTGATGGACTGGAAGTAGTTCCAGGCCGCCAGGTGGCCGACCAGTGGCTTGGTGTCCACGCCGCGCAGCTCTTCTTCACCCACGGAGAAGGCGACGACCGGCACGTCCTTGGCCTTCAGGCCGGCGTTGCCCAGTTCCTTGTAGAAGGGCACGTTGGAGTCACCGTTGATGGTGGACACCACGGCCGTCTTGCCACCGGTGGAGAACTTCTTGATGTCCGCCACGATGGTCTGGTAGTCGGCGTGGCCGAAGGGGGTGTACTTCTCGTCGATGTCCGTGTCCTTCACGCCCTTGCTCTTCAGGTAGGCGCGCAGGATCTTGTTGGTGGTGCGGGGGTAGACGTAGTCGGTGCCCAGCAGCACCCAGCGCTTGGCGCCGCCGCCGGCCTTGCTCATCAGGTAGTCCACCGCGGGGATGGCTTGCTGGTTGGGCGCGGCGCCCGTGTAGAACACGTTCTTGGACAGCTCTTCACCCTCGTACTGCA
>JAZKDY010000113.1:0-26843 GCA_040387325.1 Pseudomonadota bacterium
AAGGGGTTTTCGTCCAGCATCTGCTCCACCTCCTGGCTGAGTTCCAGCGTGGAGAGTTGCAAAAGGCGGATGGACTGCTGCAGCTGGGGCGTGAGCGCCAGGTGCTGCGAGACGCGAAGGGACAGCCCTTGTTTCATGGGTTGGCCATCCAGCTACATTTTGAAATGTTCGCCGAGGTACACGCGGCGTACGTCGGCGTTGGCCACGATCTCGGCGGGTGTACCTTCGGCCAGCACCGTGCCATCACTGATGATGTAGGCGTGGTCACAAATGCCCAGCGTCTCGCGCACGTTGTGGTCGGTGATGAGCACCCCGATGCCACGGGCCTTCAGGAAATTGATGATGCGCTGGATCTCGATCACCGCGATCGGGTCGATACCGGCAAAGGGTTCGTCCAGCAGGATGAAACGCGGCCGCGTCGCCAGCGCGCGGGCAATCTCCACGCGGCGGCGCTCACCGCCAGACAGTGCCAAGGCCGGTGATTCGCGCAGATGCTCCACCCGCAGGTCTTGCAGCAGCGCCGTCAAGCGCAGCTCGATCTCGGAACGGCTCAGCGGTTTGCCGGCATCGTCGTGCTGCAATTCGAGGACCGCGCGCACGTTGTCCTCCACATTGAGCTTGCGAAAAATCGACGCCTCTTGCGGCAGGTAACCCAGGCCCAGGCGTGCACGCCGGTGGATGGGCATGTGTTCGATAGAGTGGCCGTCAATCGTGATGTCGCCGGCGCTGGCCCGCAGCAGGCCCACGATGATGTAAAACGACGTGGTCTTGCCCGCGCCATTGGGGCCCAGCAAACCCACCACCTCACCGGTGCGCACGGTGAGTGACACGTCCTTGACCACCTGGCGCTTGCCGTAGGCCTTCTGGATGTGGCTGACTTCCAGCCGCCCGACCGCGGTGTCGGGCACCGTCTCTACCGTTTCGCTCACTGGGGGGTACTCCCCAGGGTGGCGGAAGGGCGCAGGGTCGGACCGGGTTGTGCGGGGGTTTTGGGGGCCGGGGTGGCGGATGCCGCGGCTTCGGGCTTGGGCGTCAACATGGCGCGTACCCTGCCACCAGGAACGGGCGCACCGCCGGGGCTAACGCCACTGCCGTCCACGCTGAATTTGTCGGTCAGGTTCTCGTAGACGATCAGCGCGCCGCTGATTTCGTCGGCCAGCTCCGCACCCCGCAAGCGGCGCAACTGGGCCTTGCCGGTAAATGTGACGATATCGGCACTGCCGTCGTAGTCGATGCGGTCACTCTGTACCTCGATGAATTCGTCGACTGCCTCGCGTTTTTGCCGAAAGAAAGCCGGTTTGTCGGGTGCGCCATTGATGATAGCCAACTGGTAGCCATCCGCGCTCTGGCGCACATCGATCTTGGTGGCGCGAACCACAATGCTGCCCTTGGTCATCACCACATTGCCGTCAAAGATGGTGAGCTGTTTGACATCATCAACACGCATGGTGTCGGCTTCGATGTTCATGGGCTTGTTGCGGTCGGCTTTCTCCGCCCAGGCGGGCACGGCAAACACCGAAAAGAAGGCCAACAACAGCAGGAATAGGGGTGGTTTTTTCATAAAGGCACGGAACTTGCTCAGGAGGAGCTTGGATGATTGTACTGAGCATGTTGCGTCTGGCATGCGTCCCGCCCTGGGCTTTTTAGAGTGCTTTTATTTTGATAGCGCGGTATTCATAGTGGACGGGGGCTACTGGCACTTTTAACCAAACATCTTTGCCCTGAATGGCCGCGCCATGCGCCCACGGACACCGGGCAAATGTGTGTGTTGCGCCACAGTCGGCCACAGCCAGGGGGTTCTAGAATGGCCCGGGCAGGCCGCCCTCCCGGCGGCGCGTCAGGAAACACGCCATGTTCGAATCCGCAGAAATCGGCCACAGGATCAGCAAAACCGCCTTCAAAGCCGCCGTACCTGCCCTGCGCGCCGCGCTGCTGGAAGCCCAGGTGGACCTGCACGAGGGCAAAAAGATTCCGGTCGTGGTGCTGATCAGCGGCCAGGACGGCGCCGGAAAGGGCGAGACCATCAATGTGTTGTACGAGTGGATGGACGCGCGTTTTCTGTCCACCTTGGCCTTCTCCCCACCCACCGAAGAAGAACGCGAGCGCCCGCCCATGTGGCGCTACTGGCGCTCACTGCCACCCAAGGGGCGTGTCGGCATCTTCGCCGGATCCTGGTATTCGGAGCCGATACGCCTGCGCATTGAAGACGGAATATCGCTGAAGGAACTGGACGCACAGGCCGACCAGATCAACCGCTTCGAGGCCATGCTGGTGGGCGAAGGCGCGTTGGTGCTGAAGTTCTGGTTCCACCTGACCAAGGAGGGCCAGGTCAAGCGCCTGAAGGCCCTGGAGAAAGACCCGCGCACCGCCTGGCGCGTGACGCAGTGGAACTGGGACCGGCTCAAGACGTATGACAAGCTGCAGGACGTGGCCGGCCACCTGCTGCGCATGACCAATACCCCGTGGGCGCCGTGGACCGTGGTGGAAGGCACGGACGACCGCTACCGCTCACTGACGGTGGGGCAGATTTTGCTGCAGGCCATACAGAAAAAACTGGCCAGCAAGGACGAACAGGACGCACCCGTGGCGCCGCTGGTGCGCGTGGACACCGACGGTCGCACGGTGCTGTCTGCCATGGACTTGCACCTGCACCTGGAGGACAAGGCCTACGAAGACGCGCTGGCCCATTGGCAGGGCCGCCTGGCGGAGCTGCTGCGCGACCCCCGCTTCCAGGGCCGATCACTCGTGTGTGCGTTTGAAGGGGCGGATGCCGCGGGCAAGGGTGGGGCCATCCGCCGTATCGCGGCCGCGCTGGACGCCCGCCAGTACCAGGTGATACCCGTTGCCGCGCCGACTGAGGAGGAGCGCGCCCAACCCTACCTGTGGCGTTTTTGGCGCCATGTGCCACGCAAGGGCCAGGTGGCGATTTTTGACCGCACCTGGTATGGCCGGGTGCTGGTGGAGCGGGTGGAAGGTTATTGCAGCGAAAACGACTGGTTGCGCGCCTATGCCGAGATCAATGATTTTGAACACGAGCTGGCCGACTCCGGCGCCATGGTCGTCAAGTTCTGGCTGCAGATCAGCCAGCAGGAGCAGTTGAAACGTTTCAAGGCGCGCGAGCAGATCGCCTTCAAGCGTTTCAAGATCACCGAAGAAGACTGGCGCAACCGCAAGAAGTGGGACGCCTACCAGCTGGCCGTGTGCGACATGGTGGCGCGCACCAGCACCGGCAACGCACCGTGGACGCTGGTGGAGGCCAATGACAAGAACTATGCCCGCATCAAGATACTGCAAACCCTGTGTGAAAGGGTGGAGGCGGAGCTGGATGGGCGCTGTGCGGATGGCTCACCCGCGCGGCCCAAAAAGGCCAAGAAAAAACCAAAGGGCAAGAAAGCCGCTAAGAAGGCAGGCGCACGCTGACCTCAAGCCCCGGCTGGGCATTGCGCAAAACCAGTCGCCCACCATGGGCTTGCGCCACCAGTTTGCACAGGTACAAACCCAAACCCACCCCGCCCGCCGTGCGCCCACGTGCGGAGTCGGGCCGGTAGAAAGGTTCTGCCAGATGGGGCAAGGCGTCTTCATCCACACCCGCGCCATAGTCACGCACCGTGATACAGACGCCACGGCCATCGGTATCGGGGCTGACCTGCAAACAGACCATCGGCGGCTGGGCCGCGTCGGCGCTGTGGCGCAGCGCGTTGTCCAGCAGGTTGCGCAGCAGCAGGCGCATGCGGGTGCGGTCCAGTTGTAGCAGCGGCATATCGGGTGTGAGGTCCAACATTACGGCTCGCGTCGATCCGGTCGCAGGGTCCGCGGCGTGCGCCACCTCCTGGATCAGCTCAGCCAGGTCCACGGACTCCAGTTGCAAGGCCGCATGGCCCTGGCCCAGGCGTTCACTCTCCAGCAGGTCGGTCACCAGGTCGCGCATTTCACCCAGGTCGCGCAGCAGGGCCTCGCGGCGGGGCGCCACATCGCCCACCTCGGGCAATAGCTCCGTATTCAGGCGCGCCCGGGTCAACGGGCTGCGCAGCTCGTGGCTGATGGCCAGCAGCAGGCCGCGCTTGGCCTCCAGCATCTGGTGGATGCTGCCTGCCATGGTGTTCACATCGGTGGCAAGCTGGCCCAGTTCATCGGGCCGGCGAATAGGAATGGGTTGGGCAAAGTCACCACTGCCAAAACGCTGTGCACCGTCGCGGATGTCGTCCAGCGGGCGCAGCAGGCGGCGAATGTAGCCGTATGCCAGCGCAGTCAACGCCAGAATGCAGGCCAGCGTGTACCAGCCCACACGGTGGGGTTGCCGCTCCCAGGCCGCCACACTGACGCCCAGGTCAATGCGGTGGCCATCCGCCGTTGTGCGCGACAGCAGGCGCGGCGGGCCGTCCTGCCAATCGTCAGGGGCCACACGGCGGTGGTTGCGGGGCTGGGTTTCGGACTGCGGATTGCTGCGCCAGTTCACCACCGGGCCCGAAATGCTGACGCTGACCGGCAGGCGCTGGGTCAGGGCCTGCGCCCGCTCTATGCTCGGCGGGTTGCCAATGTCGGCGGCCAGGCGGTCCACATAGTCGCTGACCAGTGGGCGGGCCGCCACCCGCCAGCCGACGCTGAGCGCCTTTTGCATGCCAAAGATAAAGGTGGCGGCCAGGGCCATGGCCAGCAGCAGAAACACGGTGACCAGGCGAACCCGCAGCGAATGCCCCAAGGCATGGCGTGCCCGGCGGTGCCAGGGGCGGTGGGGTTTTTTGCTAAACATGGGGCGAGCCCGGCTTCTGCGCTGAATGCAGCGCGCGCAGGGCCAGGGCGTAACCGGCATTGCGCAGGGTCTTGATGGCGTCCAGCGGTTCCAGTTTTTTGCGCAGGCGGCTCACCACTATGTCCACTGCACGCGTGTAGAGCTCGGCGTCACGGCCGCGCAACTGGTTCAGGATGTCATCGCGGTGGAAGACCTTGCCCGGCTCGCGGGCCAGCAGGTGCAGCAGATCAAATTCGGTGCTGGTCAATTCCAGTGGCTGGCCCAGGCACAACACGCCGCGGGTGGTGGCATCCACCGTCAGGCCTTCGAAGTGAAGGCGGCCATCCTGGCTTGCTTGCGCCAGAGGTGCCGGGCTGCTGTTCTGGGGCTGGCGGCGGCGCAGCACGGTTTGCAACCGCGCCACCAACTCACGCGGCTCAAAGGGTTTTGGCAAATAGTCATCGGCACCCAGCTCCAGCCCCACCACGCGGTCCATCACATCGCCGCGCGCGGTGAGCATGATCAGCGGAATGTCACTCTCTTTGCGGATGGTGCGGCACAAGGCAAAACCGTCCATCTCGGGCAGCATCACGTCCAGGATGGCGGCGTCAAATCCACCCTGGCGCAACAGGGCCAGGCCGGCGCTGGGGCGCGTGGCGTGGCTGAGCTGCATCTCAAAGCGTGCCACATAAGCGGCCAGTGGCTCGCCCAGTTGTTCGTCGTCGTCAATCAGCAGAATGCGCAGGGTCATGCGGGGATTGTCCCACCGGCGTGGTGGCGCAAGAGCTGGCGCAGGCGCTGCTGGCGGAATGCGGGCAGACGGTCGAAGGTGTCGGCCGCTTGGCTCAGAGCTTGGTCCAGCGCCGGGCGGTTCTGTGCCACGGATTGCGCCAGGTGCCGGCCGTGCTCGCGGTCAAACCGGGGGCCCCAGACCAGGGCCAGCAATTCGGCCGCTGGCTCGGTGGTAGAAGCCAGCAGCACCGGCCCATGGGCGCGCATGCTGCTGAACAGAGGTTGCAGGCTGTGCATCACACACCTCTGATGTACTTAGCCGCGGTGCCACCAGCCGTGGCGGCCCTTCTGCATGGCCTCGCGCACCTTGGTTTGCTGGGCGGGCGTCAGGCTGTCATAAAAGTCGGCCAGGGCGGTGATAACTTCGGGGCTCTTGCCGGTAATGGCGGCGGTTTTCTCGGCCACCAGGGTCTGCGCGCGGCTGCGGTCGAACTTCTCGCCGGCCACCAGCGCCTGCACGTCAGCGCGGGGGTTGGTGGTTTTACCGACCAGGGCTGTGCGTTGCTCTTGCAGTTTGTCGGCCAGCACGTTCAGGCGCTGCTTTTGCTCCGCGTTCAGCTCCAGCTTGCTGCTGACACGCTCGATGAGCTTGCCGCGCATCTGGGCCTGGTCTTCAGCGCTCATGCTGCTCCCATGGCCGTGGCGGTTATGGCCGCAGGCCGACAGGCCACCCAACAGAATGCTTGCGCCCACCAGGCTGTAGAGGCTGCGTTTGATCCAGGTTTTCATGTTTGGTCCTTTGAAGGAATGTGTTGAACAGGCCTTGATGGTGCCGGGGCCGGCCTGCAATGTCCTGTCACTGCGGTATCGATTTGTTTCAGTATTTTTCAGCCGCGGGCGGGTTTGGGGCACACTGGCACCCGAAAGGGTTTACCTATGTTTGAAGGCTTTGAGTCGCGGAATCTTGTCGCCCATGGCGTGCACATCTTTTTCCGCTGCGGTGGCAACCGCCAGAAGCCAGCGCTGGTACTGCTGCACGGTTTTCCGCAGACCCATGTGATGTGGCACCGCGTGGCCCGGCTGCTGAGCGGGGACTACTTCCTGGTGCTGCCGGACGTGCGGGGTTATGGCGACTCGTCCCATGCACCAGGCCTGCCGGACCACAGCAACTACAGCAAACGCGCCATGGCGGCTGATGTGATCGCCATTACCGATGCGCTGGGGCTGGACTCGTTTTTCCTGTGCGGCCATGACCGTGGCGGCCGGGTTGCCCACCGCCTGGCGCTGGACCATGGGGCACGTGTTCGCAAACTGTGTGTGATCGACATTGCGCCCACACTGGACATGTATGCCAGTACCAACATGGAATTTGCCAGTGCCTACTACCACTGGTTCCACCTCATCCAACCCAGCCCCCTGCCCGAGACCATGATCGGCGGCAATGCCAAGGCCTATCTGCACCAGAAACTGGGCGGCTGGGGCGCGGGCGGTGTGGCGCATATTGAGCCGCAAGCGCTGGCGGAATACGAACGCTGCTTCTGCAGGCCAGAAGCCATCCATACGGCCTGTGAAGACTACCGCGCCAGTGCCGGTATCGACCTGGAGCACGACCGCACCAGCCGTGCACAGGGCGAAAAAATCGCCTGCGATACCCTGGTTTTATGGGGCGAGCGCGGCGTGGTGCAGCGCATGTTCAAGCCCATGGACCTGTGGCAGGCCCAGTGCAGCGCACATGTCAGCGGTGCTGCTGTACCGGCGGGGCATTTCATACCCGAGGAACTCCCCGGGCCCACTGCGGACGCCCTGCGCACATTCATGCGCGAGGGCTCTGCGGCCTGAGGGCTGGCGCTCAGGCCTTGTTGGTGCGCAACTCTGCGACCAGGGCTTCGGTCACCTTGAGCGCGCGCTCAATGGTCCCTGCCATCGTTCCGTCCGTGTAAAAACGGCCGGCTATGCCAATGGCGGGCACACCTTCAACCCGGTAGGCATTTTGCAACTGGGTGGCGCGCGTAGCCTTGGACTGGATGGAGAAGGAGTTGTACTGCTCCAGGAACTTGGCCTTGTCCACGCCCTGGCGGCTGATCCATTCTGCGATGGCGTCACCCGTGGTCAGGTTGACCTTTTCTGAATGAATGGCCGCAAAGACCTTGGCATGCAATTTCTCAACCAGGCCCATGGCCTCCAGCGTCAGGGCCAGGCGCTGTTGCGGCACAAAGGCATCCTGGAACGCGACGTGGGAACGGCGGAAAGACACATCCTTGGGCAGTGTCTTGATCCAGGCGGCCAGGGTAGGCTCGAACGCATTGCAATGCTGGCAGTTGTACCAAAAGAACTCCACCACCTCGATCTTGCCAGCGGGGGCTTCGACCGGCGCGCGGGCATCCAGAATATGGTAGTGCTTGCCTGCCGTAAACTGGGTTTGGGCCTGGGCCAATGGTGACCACAGACCGGAAGAGGCCAAAACAGCACCGGCTGCGGCGACCTGGGAAAACTCACGACGTTTCATGTTCATGCAAAACCACTCCAAAATGTGACATTGTGATTGCCGGGATCCAGATTAGTTCCCGCCCCTGCAGCCCTGCAGATTCTGACCTGGCTTAACGCTGCACCCGGACCAAAGACGTTTCCAGCCCGGCCTTTTCCAGCTTTTCCTTGTTGCGCTCGGCATCTTCCTTGGTATCAAAAGGCCCGGTGCGCACCCGGAACACGACGCGACCCGATTGCTCACGTTCGGTGATCTTGGTCTCGATGCCGCTCAAGGACAGCTTGGCCCGGTGGGCCTCGGCATCTTCCACGGTGCGGAAGGCGCCAAGCTGTACGAAGAAGAGGAAAGGTTCCGCCCCGCTGTTTCCGCCTGTTTTAGCCTTGGCCAGGTCGCCCAGCGGATCGGCCGACACTGCCGGTTTGACTTCCCCCTTGGCATCGGCCTTGGCACCCGCTGCCTTGGCATCTGCGGGTTTGGCAGGTGCAGCGCTTGCCGCGACGGCTGCCGCAGGCGCTGTCTTGGCCGGGTTTTTGCCATACAGCGGGGCGTTTGGATCCCAGTCCTTGTTTTTCTTGGCCTCGGCCTCGTCCTGGTCTACCGACCGGCTCTGGCTCTTGTTCATGAAGGGCACAGGCACCTTGGTCACATACACCGCCACCGCCAATGCGGCGGCGAGGCCGACCACCACACCAATGATGAATCCCAATATGGTTCCGCCAAGCTGCTGCTTCATGCACTACCTTTTTTCTGTTTACATTTTTTGCGGAGCACTGACGCCCAGCACTGCCAAGCCATTGTGCAACACCTGCGCCGTGGCCGCGACCAGGGCCAGGCGCGCCAGTTTGACGGCTTCGTCGTCCACCAGGATACGTTCGGCGTCATAGTAGCTGTGGTAGCTGGCGGCCAGCTCCCGCAGGTAAAAGGTCACGTCGTGCGGCGCTTCGTCATTGGCGGCAGCCGTCAGCATCTCGGGATATTTGGCCAGCAACAGCATCAGGGCCTGGGCTTGGGGACTTTGCAGAGCCGACAGGTCCACAGCCTTGAGGCTGGCCACATCACCGCCCCAGGCCGCCAGCACCGAGCAGATACGGGCGTGGGCGTATTGCACGTAGTAGACCGGGTTGTCGTTGTTCTTGGCCACGGCCAGGTCCACGTCGAAGGTGTATTCGGTGTCGGGCTTGCGGGAGAGCAGGAAGAACCGCACGGCGTCCTTGCTGGTCCACTCAATCAGATCGCGCAGCGTTACATAGCTGCCAGCGCGCTTGCTGATCTTGACCTCTTCACCACCCTTGACCACGCGCACCATGGTGTGCAGCACATAGTCGGGGTAGCCCTGTGGAATGCCCACATTGGCCGCCTGCAGGCCGGCGCGCACACGGGCAATCGTGCCGTGGTGGTCCGTGCCCTGGATGTTCACAACCTTGGTGAAACCACGCTCCCACTTGGCGATGTGGTAGGCCACGTCGGGCACAAAGTAGGTGTAGCTGCCGTCCTGCTTGCGCATGACACGGTCCTTGTCGTCGCCATAGTCGGTGGACTGCAGCCACAACGCACCGTCCTTGTCGTAGGTCTTGCCATTGGCCACCAGCTTGGCCACCGTCTGATCGACGCGGCCGCTGGTGTACAGGCTGGACTCCAGGTAGTACTCGTCGAACTTCAGGTTGAAGGCTTGCAGGTCCTTGTCCTGCTCGTGGCGTAGATAGGCCACGGCGAAATTGCGGATGGACTCCAGGTCTTCCACATCCCCGCTGGCGGTGAAGCTGCGGTCATCGGCTGCCACGGTTTTCTTGGCCAGGAAGTCGTCTGCAATGTCCTGGATGTAGTCGCCGTTGTAGAAAGCCTTGCTGGCGGGGTTCTCAGGGTCCACCGGCCAGCAGTCGTCACCGGGTTTAAAACCCTTGGCGCGCAGCTGCGTGCTGTTGGCCAGTGTCTGGATCTGCACCCCGGCGTCGTTGTAATAAAACTCGCGGTGCACGTTCCAGCCCTGGGTGGCAAACAGGTTGCAGATGGCATCGCCCAGCGCGGCCTGGCGGCCGTGGCCTACATGCAGCGGGCCGGTCGGGTTGGCAGACACAAATTCGACGAGCACACGCTGGCCATTGCTGGCCTGGTAGCCAAACTGTGCGCCTTGGCCCAGGACCTCGCGCACGATTTCCTGCTTGCTCTCGGGCTTGAGGCGGATGTTGATGAAGCCGGGGCCGGCGATTTCGATGGCGTCGACCCAGCGCTGGAAGGCAGCTTGGGCCAGCAATTCAGCCTTGAGGTTTTCGGCCAGTTGGCGGGGGTTGAGCTTGAGGGGCTTGGCCAGTTGCATGGCCGCCGTGGTGGCCAGGTCCCCATGGGCGGCGACCTTGGGCGACTCAAACGCCGCCTTGGCACCGCTCCCGGGGGACAGTTTTTCGAGGGAAGCGGCCAGCGCCTCCAGAAGTTCGTTTTTTACAGACAGCATGAACGGATTTTACGGGGGCCGGTCACGGGGGTCCGTGGCATTGTCGTTTTTGGCGTTGTATGTTTGAATCACCCGTGGATTTCTCCCCGCAACGGCAGCGAGGGCTGTCACTCAATTCAAAGGACGATCATGAAGAAATTGCTTACCCTGCTGGCCTTGGGCCTCTCCCTGTCGTTTGGCGCCGCACATGCTGCAGATGCCGAGGCAGCCTGCGGTGAGAAGGCTGCCGAGAAAAAACTGGCGGGTGCTGCCAAAACCAGTTTTGTCAAGAAGTGTGTGGCAGACGCCGGTGGCGCCGTGGCTGCAACGGGTGCAAGCCCTGCCTGCGAAAAATCAGCCGCCGACAAGAAACTGGCCGGCGCTGCCAAAACCGCCCACATCAAGAAATGCACGGCCGATGAAAAAGGTGGTGCACAGGCGGCCGCCAGCGCACCCAAGAAATAAGCCCGCCCCAGGCGCGCACCCAAGCCCGACCGTTATGCGGGGCGGGCTTTTTGTTGCGCCAAACCGCGCACGGTCTGGTCAAAGGCTGCAACCGGCACAGGCCGGGCAAAGAAATAACCCTGGCCCTGCACACAGCCCAGATCCAGCAGGATCTGGCGCGTGGCATCGTCTTCTATGCCTTCTGCCGTGGTACTCAGGTTCAGGCTCTTGGCCATCTGGATGATGGCTGTCACGATGGCACGGTCCTGGGGACCCATCAACAGGCGTTTGACAAAGGACTGGTCAATCTTCAACTTGTCCACGGCGAAGCGCTGCAGGTAAGACAGGTTGGAGTAACCGGTACCGAAGTCATCAATCGATATCTTGACGCCCAGCGCCTTCAGGTGTTGCAGGGATGCGATGAAGGTCTCGGTGTCCTGCACCAGGGTGGATTCGGTGATTTCCAGCTCGAGGCAGGCGGGGTTCAAGCCGGATTGCTGCAGGGCCGCAGCCACCACGGCTTCGATATTGCCCCGGCGAAACTGCACGGGTGACAGGTTGACCGCCATCACAAAGTGTTCGCGCCCTTCCGCCTGCCAGACCACCATTTGCCGGCAGGCCTCCCGAAGCACCCACTCGCCCAGCTCCACAATCAAGCCGGATTTCTCGGCCGCCGGAATGAACTCACCAGGTGGCACCAGTGTGTGGGGCGTGTGTTGCCAGCGGACAAGGGCCTCGGCACCCACCAGGGCGCCGGTCGTCAGGTCCACCACTGGCTGGTAATGCAGCAGAAATTCGCTGCGCACCAGTGCCGCGCGCAAATTGGACAACAGCAACAGGTTGCTCTGGATATTGGCATTCATGGCCGGGTCAAAGAAACGGCAGGTGTTACGGCCCGCTTCCTTGGCCTGGTACATGGCAATGTCGGCCTCGCGCAGCAGGGATTCGTAGTCCGCGCCATCGTCCGGAAACAGCGCAATGCCGATGGAACACGCGGCGCTGAGCTCGGTGTCACCCAGAAAAATGGAACGCGCCAGACTGGCCTGCACGGTACTGGCCGCTTTGGAGACATCTTCCACGTTGAGGATGTCGGTCAGGCCGATGACAAACTCATCGCCACCGTGGCGGGCCACGATGTCGGATTTGCGCACCGACGCCGCCAGCCGCGTGGCGACCTGTTTGAGAAACTCGTCGCCCATGGCATGGCCCAGAGAGTCATTCACCGCCTTGAAGTTGTCCAGGTCTACAAACAACAACGCCACCCGCGACTGGCGGCGTGTGGCATTGGTGATGGCCTGCTGGATATGGTCACGGCCCATGGCCCGGTTGGGCAGGCCGGTGAGTGCATCATGCTGCGAGAGGTAGGCCAGCTGCTTCTGGGATGTAGTCACCTTGACCACCTGCTCCCGCAAGTTGAGCAGCGTTTTATGCATGTCGTTGACCACGGTCCACACCGCCAGCCCTCCGACGAACAGGATCAGCGACACATCCCGCCACAGTTCCACCGGGTCCCGAGGTAAGGTGGGTGATACCCGCCAGCCCTGGGTCGTCGCCCACGTCAGGACCGCCAACAGGCCCATCATGCTGGCCCACAACAGGTAATAACCACGCTTGCCCACCAGCAGGCCGGCCATGATCAGCAAGACGGGAAAGGCCAACAGGGCGGCGTCCTTCAGTCCATCGCCCCACCACATCAGCATCCATGACATGGCGGTGATCGATGTCAGCAACAGCAGCGTCGCCCGGGCCGTGTGCCCCCGGCGGTTCAACACAAAACAAATGATGGCAACTGCCAAACCACCCAGCAGCGGAAAAACCGTTTTCCACCGCGCCTGGCACACGAAAAAAGGGAGTGCCAGCGTCAGCGCGACGGCCACCATGACCGAAATCTGTGCCATGCGCAGCGTGCGCAGGGCGTTGGCCGTATCAAGGGTTGGATCGGTGGTGTTAGGCATGGGCAGCAGTGCAATAGCTTAGCTGCTTGCCCTTGTTACGCCAAGGCCGACACCAGAATGCCGGCAAACAGCGCCGCCCCCACCCAGTGGTTCAGGCGAAAGGCCTTGAAACAGCCGTCCCGCGTGCGCTGGCGAATCAGGCCGTAGTGCCACACCACCTGCAGCGACGCGGCCCCAACACCCAGCCACCAGCCCCAGGGCTGTACCAGGGGTGCAACCACCCAGGACCAGATCAACAGGTAGGCCACGTAAAACAGCATGATGGCCGGCACATCCCACCGGCCCAGCGTGATGGCCGAGGTTTTCATGCCGATGCGCAAGTCGTCATCCCGGTCCACCATGGCGTATTCGGTGTCATAGGCCAGCACCCAGAACAGGTTGCCCACCAGCAGCACCCAGGCCTGGGGCGGGATGCTGCCTTGCACAGCGGCGAAGGCCATGGGGATACCAAAACTGAACGCCACACCCAACACCGCCTGCGGCATGGACACAAAACGTTTGGCATAAGGGTAGACCAGCGCCACGGCCAACGCAGCAAACGACCACAAGACCGTGGCGGTATTCGTGGTCAACACCAGGCCAAAGGCCAGCAGCGCCAGCACCGCGCCCAACAGCAAGGCGTCACGCACCGACACCGCTCCGCGGGTCACGGGCCGCTGCGCAGTGCGTTTGACGTGTTTGTCAAACTCGCGGTCGGCCACGTCGTTGATGCAGCAGCCGGCACTGCGCATCAGGATGGTGCCCAGCGTGAATACCGCCACCAGATGCCAGCCCGGAAAACCACCGGCCGCCAGCCACAGCGCGCTCAGCGTCGGCCACAACAGCAGCAGCCAACCCGCGGGGCGGTCCCAGCGGATGAGCTGCAAATACAAGTTGATTTTTTCGCGTACCACCATCGGTGTCACAGGCCTACTGCCCGCAAGTCCAACCGCCCGTCACGCAACGGCGGGCACCAGAAGTAGCTGCCTGTCACGGGTCTGGACATGGTGAACAGGCCATCGACGATGCCATCCTCCAGCCCGGCCATGCGCAGCATCTGCGCCTCGAAGGCGTCCAGTGAATGTCCAAAAGCCACAAACAGCAGGCCGGCCTGGATGCCCGCCGCCCAGGGCATGGAGCGGCGCAGCACAAAGGCCTCGGGCGTAAAACTTTCTTGCGCCGTGCGTTTGACGTGGGCCGACTCCGGCGCGTCTTCCAGCTCCTCGTTGTCGCTGCGCCGGCGGCCCATCACATGGTCCTGCGCCAGCGTGTTCAGGGATTCAAAGGCGGCAAAGTCGTGCACCCATTGCTGCACGGCAACAAAACTGCTGCCCGCCAGACCCGGACCACCACCCTGCATCAGTGCCGCTTCCAGAGCGGCCTCACCTTCGGGGTTTTCGGTGCCGTCTTCGTAACCAGTCAGGTCTCGGCCATGGCCATTGGGGCCCTTGCCATGCCGGAAAGCATCGACCACCTGGTCCAGGCGAAAGGCCGGCGCCAGGGCTTGCGCGATCCGCCGTGTCAGGTTCACCAGGTCACCGCTGTCGTCGCCACGCAACCAGCACCACAGCGCAAACGGCGTGACAGGGACCGCAACCGAAGCGGCACGCAGATCCGGAAAGGCGCGCAGGCCGGGCACGGTGGCACCTAGCGCAGCCACGCAGTCCAGCCCCAGACCGACTACCGCCGCTGCACCATCCACCAGCGGAGCCAGGCGGGTCAAGGCTGCGCCCGCGGTGTGCGGTGCGTCGGTCAACGCAAAAAACAAATAACGCCCAACGCGGGGCACCGGAGCCAGAATTCCGGTCTGGGCAGCATGTGCCATAGCCTCTAATTCCTATTGAAGATTACGAGAGTCGTTTGACGCCGGGCAATTCGCAGGCGTAAATGGCGTTGCGCAAGGCGGCAATCGCCTCGTAACGGGTAAAACTGCGCCGCCACACCAGCACGACGCGCCGCGAGGGTGGTTCGCCCCCCAGCCCGTCTTCTACCGGCAGGTATTTGACCAGCGAATCGGCATGCCGCCGCGTCTTGGCCACCAGGGCGCCCGCGGGCACACTGAGCCGCGGCACCAGCGTGATGCCCATGCCGGCCGCCACCATGTGTTTGATGGTTTCCAGCGACGAGCCTTCAAAACTCTTGCGAATGCCTTCGGTGTCGCTGGAGAAGCGCGCAAATTCGGGGCAGACCTCCAGCACATGGTCCCGGAAGCAGTGGCCATTGCCCAGCAGCAGCATGGTCTCTTTTTTGAGTTCGTCGGCGCTCACCCGGGTCTGTGAGGCCAGCGCATGCTGCATGGGAACGGCAGCCAGAAAAGGCTCGTCGTACAGGGGTGCGGAGGCCAACCCGGTCTCGGGAAAGGGCTCGGCCAGGATGGCGCAATCGATCTCGCCGGTGCGCAACATTTCCATCAGCTTGACGGTGAAGTTCTCCTGCAGCACCAGTGGCATCTGGGGCGTGCGTTTGATGACCTGGCGCACCAGATCAGGCAGCAGATACGGCGCTATGGTGTAGATCACCCCCAGCTTCAGCTGACCGGCCAGTGGGTCCTTGCCGCGCTTGGCGATGTCCTTGATGTTGGCAGCCTGCTCCAGCACGCTCTGGGCCTGGCGCACAATTTCCTCGCCCAGGGCGGTTACCGTCACTTCGTTGGCGCTGCGCTCGAAGAGTTTGACCTCCAGCTCTTCTTCCAGTTTCTTGACGGCCACCGAGAGCGTGGGTTGCGACACGTAACAGGCCTCGGCCGCCTTGCCAAAGTGGCGTTCGCGGGCCACGGCCACAATGTATTTCAGCTCGGTCAGCGTCATAGGGGTCTCGGGTGAAGGGACATGGTCTTAGTCCTGCCGCTGGCCGGCATCGCCGCCCAGGTTCTGTATCATCAAATCCAGACGTTCCTTCCAGGCCCGCCGGATCTCGGGTTTGCTGCCCCCCAATATGCGGAATGCCGCCAGCCGGGGGTCGTCCTCGGTCCAGTATTCGTCACGCACCGCCACCTCCAGTTCGGTACCGAAACCGTTAACGGTAGCGCCCTTGAGGCTGCCATGGAAGGTGCGCGGGCTGGCATGCAGAATGACTTTGCCGGATGGCTCCAGGTCAATCAGCCAGACGATAGCGCCCCGCTCGTCAAAGTGCATTTCGGTCGATGTTCCCTTGAAACCCGCCGCCGCGCGCCACTTCTCAAGTTGCGCCGTGGCGCGGGCCTGGCGGTCGGCGTCGGTCAACGGAATGGTGGCGTCTGGCTCGGGCTCGACGGTCAAGCCAGCCTCGGCCGCAGCGGCGTCCTGTTCCAGCTTGCGCTGCTCTGCCAACTTGGTCTGCAACTGCTGCTCCACTTTGGCTATCCAGGCCCGAAGACCGTTGGCGAATTGCTGGAAGCCCGTGGCAATGGGGTCGGGCACGTTGTCTATGCGCAGTTCGGATCGGTGCCCGCCGAGCTTGCCCAGCGCCTTGTGCATGGGTTCATCCGTCGCGACAAACACAATGCGACTGAACCCCGTGGCCTTGGCCGCGCCGTCGTCTGCCGCTTTGACGGATACCCGCGCCACCTCGATTTGCAGGCCAATGGCGACCAAGGTCACCGTCAGTGCGCCGTTTTGCACCTCTTCATCACCTCCCGCCAGTGGCTGGCGGGTATACCGGCCGTTCTTGGTGGTCACCTTGATTTCTTTACCGGCATGCCGTGATTCCACCGTCAGTCCCTGGGCCACAAATCGCAGGCCACCCGGAACACTGGTAACACTGGTGCGCAGCATGTAGGCCTGGTATTCCAGAAACAGATAGATGCCCGCCCCCACAACGGTGGCCCCACCCAGGGTCCACCACATCAGGGGGAGAAATCCGGTCATTTCCATCGTGTTCAGGCCTTTAAAAATTCTGCTTTGCCGCCCAACCAACGGGTCACGTGGCGCTCTGCCAACAGGGGATGGTGGTCCAACAGCATAGGCGCCTCGCGACGCGCCCATTCCAACAGTGCAGTATCGCGGTTCAGATCGGCAAAACGCAACATGGCTTCCCCTGATTGTCGCGCGCCCAGGAACTCGCCGGGGCCCCGAATGTCCAGGTCGCGCCGGGCGATCTCGAACCCGTCATTCGTCTCGGCCATGGCTTTGAGCCGCGCGCGTGCCATTTGCCCCAGCCGGGGGGCGTCGCCCGTGGAATACAGCAGCACACAGGCCGAAGCCGCCGCCCCCCGCCCGACCCGCCCGCGCAGCTGGTGCAACTGGGAGAGGCCAAAACGTTCGGCGTGTTCAATCACCATCAGCGAGGCGTTGGGCACGTCCACCCCGACCTCGATGACCGTTGTGCTGACCAGCACCGACATATGCCCCTCTTTGAACGCCGCCATGACGGCCTTCTTGTCGTCCGTGTGCATGCGCGAGTGCAGCAGGCCAATCAACACCGGCTGGCCGTCGGCGCGCGTTGCCCCCTGCAGCGCCTCGGCCAGGTCGGCATGGGTCTGTGTGGCATTGGTCAGGTCCAGCGCCTCACTTTCCTCGATCAGCGGGCAGACCCAATACACCTGACGTCCCTCGTTTATCTGGCCCCGTATGCGCTCTATCACCTCGTCGCGCCGGGCATCGTTGACCAGCCGGGTGATGATGGGTGTGCGCCCCGGCGGCAGCTCGTCGATGGTGGACACATCCAGGTCGGCGTAATAACTCATGGCCAGCGTGCGCGGAATGGGTGTGGCCGTCATCATCAGCATGTGGGGCTCCATGCCATCGTGCGTGAGCTTGTTGCGCAGTGCCAGGCGCTGGGCCACACCAAAGCGGTGCTGCTCGTCGATGATGGCCAGCGCCAGGTTCTTGAACTGCACCTTCTCCTGGATCACCGCGTGGGTGCCGACCACAAGGGCCGCCTCGCCACTTTCGATCATGGCCAGCGACTCACGGCGCTGCTTGGCTTTCTGGGTCCCGGTCAACCAGGCCGTAGTCACGCCCAGCGGTTCGAGCCAACTGAGCAGCTTGCGAAAGTGCTGCTCGGCCAGAATTTCGGTCGGCGCCATCAGCGCGCACTGCCAGCCGGCGTCTATACAAATGCAGGCAGCCAAGGCGGCGACCACGGTCTTGCCCGAACCCACGTCGCCCTGCAGCAGCCGGTGCATGGGCACCTGGCGCGCCAGGTCGTTGGCGATCTCGGCACACGCCCGCTGTTGGGCGGCGGTCAGCTGGAAAGGCAGCGTGCCCACCAGCTCGGTGTACAGCGGCATCAGCACCGGCTGCTCGGGTTCACCGGGGGGGCTGAAGACCTCGGGCGCCACCATAGCCAGCACCGGTGCCCGCAAGCGTGCACGTTCACGGCGCGACTGCAATTGCGAGATCTGCTGCGCCAGCAGCTCCTCTGCCTTGAGCCGCTGCCAGGCCGGGTGGCTGTGGTCCTGCAGGGTATCCAGTGACACATCGGGTGTCGGGTGGTGCAAAAAAGATAGCGCATCACGTAGTGTCCACAGGGGCTGGCGGCTGATTTGGCTTAAGTCTCCTGGTGGAAATGTGTCCGACAGCTCGGCCCGCGCCAACCCTGCCAGCACCTCCTTGCGCAGCACCGGTTGCGACAAGCCGGCTACGGTAGGGTAGACGGGCGTCAGCGCCGTGGCCAACGCCCCACCGGCACTGCGAAAGGCCGGGTGCAGCATGGTGAAGCCCAGAAAGCCGCCTTTGACCTCCCCCCGTGCGCGGATGTGGTTGCCCACGGCCAGCGCCTTTTGTTGCGAAGGGTAGAAGCTGAAGAAACGCAGCGTGCACGTGTCGGTGCCATCGTCCAGCGTCACCACCAGTTGGCGGCGCGGGCGGAAGGTGACCTCGCAGTTGGTTACCCGGCCTTCGATCTGGATGGAGTCGCCCTCGCGGGCGTCGCGCAACTTGGTGATGCGGGTTGCATCCTCATAACGCAGCGGCAGGTGCAGGGCCAAGTCGATGTCCCGCTTCAGGCCCAGCTTCTCCAGGGCCTTCTGCGTGGCGGTTTTGGGGGTGGCCGCACTGGCTTTGCTACCGGGTTTGGGTGGGGCTAAAGTGGCGGTGCTGTGCGGCATGGGACAATTCTGCCCGTTCTTTCAACCTTGGCACGGGTTTGTTCAACCCTCAAGCACCTATGACCTCTTCTGCACCCGACCACACCGCTGTGGTCAACACCATTACCACCAAACACACGCTGAGCGACTTCGACTTCGTTTTACCCGAAGCGCTGATCGCCCAGCACCCGGCCGCCACCCGCACGGGCTCGCGCATGCTGGATGGAACCGCCAGCCCCCCGGTGGACCGCATCTTCAAGGACCTGCCCGGCCTGCTGCGCGCAGGCGACCTGCTGGTCTTCAACGACACCAAGGTCGTCAAGGCCCGCCTGTTTGGCGAAAAGGCCACCGGCGGCAAGGTCGAACTGCTGGTGGAACGCGTGCTGGGCGGCAACCAGGTGGCGGCCCATATGCGGGTCAGCAAAAAACCCGAGGTGGGCGCCACGCTGAAACTGGTCTGCGCACCCGGCCACGCGGATGGCATCAGCGCCACGATGCTGGGCCGCTGGCCCGATGCGGACGGCCCGCTGTTCCGCTTTGTGCTGAGCAACGACGCGGGCGACGACCCCTACACCCTGATGGAACGCCACGGCCATGTGCCGCTGCCACCCTACATCACCCATACCGATTCGGCCGAAGATGCCCAGCGTTACCAGACCGTGTTCGCCAAGAACCCCGGCGCCGTGGCCGCACCGACCGCCGCGCTGCACTTTGACCAAGCCCTGCTGGACCAGTTGACCGCCATGGGTGTGCACCAGGCCCATGTGACCTTACACGTGGGTGCCGGCACCTTCCAGCCGGTCAAGACCGAAAATTTATCCGAGCACCAGATGCACAGCGAGTGGTACGAGGTACCCGCCGCTACGCAACAGGCGATAGCCGACTGCCGCGCCCGCGGTGGCCGCATCGTCGCGGTGGGTACGACCACCGTGCGTACGCTGGAATCGTGGGCACATAGCGGTGTGGCAACGGGTGACACGCGCATATTCATCACGCCGGGTTTTGAGTTCAAGCTTATCGACCTGCTGGTGACCAACTTCCATTTGCCCAAGTCGTCACTGATGATGCTGGTGAGTGCTTTTGCGGGTTATGACCACATCATGGCGCTGTACCAGGCGGCGATTGAACGCGAGTACCGGTTTTTCAGTTATGGGGATGCGATGCTGCTGGCGCGCACGGCCTGAGGCGCTTGATCGGCAATAGACACATTGCAGATTTCCACTTCGCTCCAAAGTAGTCTTAACGTTGGCCGTGAATGGGCCGCAACGGCGCACTCAGTATTGAAGAATGGCGGCCACGCTGGACGCCGTTGTGGGCCTATTCGACGTACCTGTTATGTTTGACTTTAGCCATACGGTCAGTCCAAAAATTCCCACGGGATCTCTTTTTTGAATTTTTCGATGGCCTCTTCCAGGAGGGCCAATGGAACCTCTTTTTGGAAAAAGGTTACGTCGCGTGTCTTTTTCGCATCGTCGCGGAAAATCTCCAGAACAATCTGCTCATCCAGCAAGAGCTCAACGCCGATTCCGTCGCGACTGCCAACGTCGCTTGCGATTACCCATGATTTTTTCGGAGCATCGATCATCAGGCGCTCTCAGTTACCAAGAAACATAACGTGAAGATGACCGGACCACAGCAACTTGCGGCGAAACCGCCTTCTGCCTTTGAAGGTACGTGTCGATTGACATGTTAGAGCTCGCCTTCACTCAATAAACTCCTTGACCGATGCGGCCATGTCTTCGAGCTGGCCGGCTTCAAACTCAATCACGACTATCAGACGACTCTCGTAGTCCTGCCCAACCAGCTCCGTGCGCAATGAGATGTGGCCTGTACGGTCGGAACTCGCACGGAGAATGACCCGGTCTTCCAAGTCCTTCCATGACATTTCTCCGCTCCAGCCGGTCCAGTTTCGTGCCATCTCCTGGAACAAGAGGGAGGGCGAACCATTCATAAACGTAGAGGCTGGCGCGCGGCCACTGTACCAAGGGGTGCGAACTGAGACTTCGAACTCGACCTCGCCTTCGCGACGTTCAAGCACAGTCAAAGTTAACACTGACCCATCCCGCGGCGACTTCAATGAAACGCTATTCAAAGTGAGCTCTAACGTTGGCGCTGTCCGGAGCGCTGCATAGGCCGCGAAGCGGCATCCAGCTGCTGTGTGTCCGTGACGAGCAACCTGTTATGCATCTCGTAGCAGCAGTTGTTCAAGACTAGCCCCCTTCAAAAAACAGAAGATTCCATGGGGTTCCACGAGGCAATAACCTTCAGAATGTGCCCACGCATTTACACGCTGCCCCATCTCAACTCCACCAGTTGATGCCGATAAATGGACCCATGCGAGAGGCCGCCCATACGAATACTCAAGAAACTTGGCAGCGCTATCTACTGCACCGACGTTCGCCTCAAGCCCATTCTGCTTGCAAAATTCATCGAATTCCTTCCGCAACAACTCCCCCGCAGCGAGCAACGTGTCAAGGTTCTGTGAGTCAATTGGGTCAGGAATCTCAGACAGTCCCAGTACAACACCTGCGGGCAAACTGAGGGCACTGCTACATCTTGCGGCAACTACGAGCTTGCCAATTTCCGGCGGCAAACTGGACGATGGTCGAGACCACAATTCCAGCTCAATCACGGGCGACATTTTCAGATGCATAACGTCGAAGCTGCCCGGCACGCAGTAACCGCCGCGAAGCGGCATCTTTCTGCTGCGTTTCAGTGCCGAGCGAAATGCTAAAAGTCACGAACGGTCTCCATGGATACCGCCAAAAAAGTGATGCCTGGATCTTGCTCGAAGTTTCTCACTTCAATTCGTGCAGAGTCCCAATGGCGATCAGAGATGTCCACTATCTCCATTCCGGACAAAGAACCATTAAAACCTTCATCTATTTGCAGATTGGACACACCTGAAAAGCGCAGACACCGATTTCTTCCTCGGCCTTGGGCAATTAGCTCAATGTAGCTGTCTTTCCAAGACTGCCAGTCGATGTGGTAATGGAAGTCAACGAGGTCCATATTGCTAAAGTCTGCATGGAGAACAGCGTCATTCATTCATTTCCCCGTGACTCATAACGTAAAAGTGACCGGGTCACCAACATTCGCGGCGAAGCCGCATTCTGCCGTTGTGTGTCCGTGTCGATTGGCCTGTAAGGCCGGATGAGCACCTGCTTCACTCAAGTCTCCTCATCGGGTGGTAACACCTCTTCATACACGACAAACCCAAATTCATCGTGCATTGCACTTTCGAACGCCCGGACCAGGTAATCGGCTTTTCCGCTGACGAATTCCGGATTTAATGTGCCAGCGCGCTCGAATTTCACCTTGGTCCAACCCGCTTTGTTTATCCAACTTTCGGCTAAAGCCCAATCATGGTCTATCCCAGCATATTGCCTCAGGAATGCGAGCATTGGATGTCTGTCAGCGGGACGATACGCACCGGAGCACTCGGCCGTCGCGTACGCGGTTGCGGTGAAAGCGTGGATCTCGTACATGAGGCCTAACGTGCCCGCTCAGCAGGCGGCGAAGCCGGCCGCTGGAGCAAAAGGTTATATGTCATGAGGTAGCTGTATCTCGGCAAGAACTTCACCTGTGCTTTGTCTGATGTACTAGGCATGCAGAGTATTCTCTGTGTAGGAAATTTCAACGGCTTCGCCCGGCGGCAGCGCATTGAGCCGCTCAACCAAAAGCCTCGTTGCATCTACAACAACTGGATGCGGGTTCGTTGCGCTAGATTCAATCATGGACAGGCGGACTGACATGATGTTCAGCAGTTCGGATGACGTCGTGGTCATGGACAGTTCGCTGACATATAACGTTGGCGCTGCCCGGAAGGCAACATGCGCAGCGAAGCGGCAACCTGATGTTGGCTGTCCGTGCCGAGCAACCTGTTAACTGGCAACTCCACTTCCCAACTCCACGCAACGCACTCGAACGTTTCGTCTCTGAAATAGAAGAGATAGTGCTCCATGCTCTCACCGCCCGTCTTTGGTTGGACGACAGACCAGTCGTTCGGGGCAAGAAGAAGATCAGGGTCTCCTGTGAGTTGATAGAACTCGCCCCACTTAGGCGCGAGCTTGCTAAAGCGACACTTGCCCAAGTACCAGCCCTCATCATTTGTCGAGCCAATGCGATAGCGTTGGCATGACTTGAAGCGAATTGTGGCTTTGGTGCCTTCAGTGAACTCTGGGAACTGGAACGCATTCACAAAGAAGGTGACAACGACATCCCCATCAACAACCGCAACCTGGGGTTCAGGTGAATTTGGATCGGCATTCCAGCCGTGGTTGAGTTGAACAAATGTCGCCATTGCAAGTTAACGTGCAGCTAATGGGCGCGCCGACGGCGCGTCCAAGCGACCAGAGGGAGCGAACTTGAGCGCAGGGTTCGGTGTCATGAGGTTTGAGGATTCTCATGTAGAGCGGAGATCTTTTCAATCCTGACATCGCCGATCTTTCGCGGCCCTTCCATGAAGTGTCCTCGCGCTCCAACCGTAACTCGTCGGCAGTGGATGGACACGCGCATTTCGGGAACGAGCACCCACATAGTTGCCTCACCCTCCAAGGGCACGGGAAGTTCTTCACTAAGGGGGCGGCCATCCTGGTCTATGAACTCTGGGTGGATCATGAATATGCCGTCTTTCACTGGATCATCACCTTCGTACATGAAGTCACACCGAAGATGCTGGTACGTTACCTTTCGCCCGCCCTCGGTTAGTGGGTAGAGGCGATAGCTCACCACGAAGTCGGGCTTGTAACCTCGGATTTCCTCGTACGTTCTCATGTGCCGCAAAGCTTTGACGCCGAACGTTGGAGGCCAGGCGCGGCCACAGGCCGTCGTCTCTGGGCCGACCTGTTAAAACTATTGCCGCGACCATGACGGCATGAGATTTTGGTGCGCAAACTCGTCTTCACTTTCCGTTAGTGATTGAAAGTTCCAGTTCATCGGCCACTCGGTCTACAAATAGTCGTGTTCCATCGGTGAATTCCAACAGGACCTCTGTTGGTCTAGTACGAACCACCCGTGCAACGACTTTTCCACGGAGCATTTCCGATGCGCGCTCCGCTTCATCTTCGATTTGAGTGACTTTGTTTGGCATGAGTTTTAACTCAATGTATACCGCAAAACCTGCGGATTAATCTGGGCACTGCGGGATAAACTGGACATGGATTTCTCCTGAGAGTGGCTTGGGGCCTTGCTTGCAGCGGCTTTACCTGAAATCTATACAGGTATAAAAATCCCGACAAAACCCGCAGATTGTGATTGCCAGATTCTAGGCGTCAAAGCGCTGAAAACGGGCAATTGGACCGACTTGGTGAACTACCGCTTCCGCCCCACTGCAGGCAACCGCCGGGCTACTTTCGCCCCACCATAGCCTTTCAGCCCAGATACGTTCACGACGGGACAAACGTTATCAATCCATTGTCTTGTAGAAGTAAGTCGTTCCACACAAAGCACCATCGGGCCAATGGGCGTAGTTGGGGATGACGCCAACGCGTTCCCACCCTAGCCGCGCATACAAACGTTCGGCCTCGCTGCCCGTTGCCGTGTCCAGCACCAACAACTTTTTGTTGCATGCCCGCGCCATGTCCTCGGCGCCATGCATCAGCGCCGCACCCAGGCCTTGGCGTCGGCCGCGGCGGTGTACCAGCATCTTGCACAGGTCGGCCCGGTGATTTTGGTTGGCCGGCTGGTCCAACACCAGTTGTACGGTGCCGACAATGCCCACTTCATCACGCGCCACCAGCAGGGCACGCTCACCCGCCAACACGCCGGCCCCGACGCGTTGCCAGAAGGCAAAGGCTTGGTCCAGCGACAGGGGCTGCATAAAGCCGACGGACGCGCCACCGTCCACACAATCCAGCAGCACCGAGGACAGCTGCGCGACATGGTCGTCAATCAGTGAGTGCAATCGCTCCAACGTAATGGCCGCCATCTCAAAACTTCCTTGTTGGTGAAGATTCACTGACCAGCACCACGGCATAACGTGTGGTGCGGTCCGTGGGGTTGAAGAAGACCATGGGCTGGTCCAGCGCCATGGCCAGGCAGTCCCCGCTGTGCAGTTGCCAGGTATCGGTGCCCACGGTCAGGTCCATGGCACCGTCCAATACCCAAACCTGCTGGTGCACCTGGCTGTTGCGAGGCCCGGTCTCAAAGGCCACGCGCGCGCCTGCGGGGAAGTGCACCTCCACCAATTGGATAGGAGACGGAAAGTGGGGTGGAGACAGGGCGCGGCGCACATAACCCGAGCCTGGGTCTGTCCAGACGGCCTGTTCGCCATGGCGTGCCAGCGGGCTGGTCGCTGTGGCGTCACGGGCGCCGCTGTGCTGGCCCACCAGATCCGACAGCGTGACGCCCAGGCCTACAGCAATCCGGTCCAGCACAACAGCGGTGGGGCTGTTTTGACCCCGTTCGATCAGGGACAGCGCCGAACGGCTGACACCCGTGGCCTGGGCCAAGGCTTCGAGCGACAACTTGCGGTCGGCACGCAAGTGCCGCAGGTTGGCGGCAATGCGGGCATCGATAGGGGATTTATCCGAATTTTCCATATTTATGGATATTTTATCCATAAATATGGAAATTGCTACAACCTACCCTCCTACCGGCCGCCCACTTTTCATCAGCTTGCCAAGATACCCGGAGTCCTCCTGCTTTTGAAAAGCCTTGCGCAAGGTATTGACCAGCGCAGGCGGCATTTGGGGGCTGGCGGCCAGCCAGAGGTTGCCCACCATATCAAGCCGGAAGGCAGGCGTAAAGCCGTCGCAACTGATCCTGGCCTCTTCACACGCCAGCCTGACACCCTCATCCGAGAAAACGATGAGGTCAATACGACCCGCCTGCTGCATCTTCAGGAGACTGACGGCGACGTTGACCACCTCCAGGCCCTTGTCCGTACCCTCGACAAAACCCTGGCTGCGCAAGTAGTCTGCCCGTACATCACCGCGCATCACACCGATACGGTATTGCCTGGCATCTTCCAGGGACTGGATGGCAATGTCCTTTCGGCTGTCCAGACGGTACAGGTAGTAGTTGCGTTTGGCCATCAGGCCGATCCACTGGTATTTGGACTCCCGCTCCGCCGTGCGCAACATGGGAAACAGCACGGCATTCGGCTTGGTTTCCAGCGTTTTCAGTGCCCTGGTAAAGGGTTGCGGCTCAAAGGCATATGCAAGCCCTGCGTCCAGCATCAACTTGCTGATGAGCTCGCGCCCGTAGCCGGTGGCACGCACAGGGCTCTCGGGGGAGGTCACCACGACTCCACCACCCGTGAGCACCAACACGGTGGCCGGCGCGTCGCCCGCATAGGTGATGGGACAGGCTACAAGCAGGAGCGATAAAAGAATGTGACGCAGCATGTATATGTAAGTGGGATCCCCGCGATGCGCGCTATCTTACGGCCCCCGGACGCCTGCCCCGTAAAATGCCCCACCCTCCGGAACACCCCATGCTGCAATTCAATCTCCTCACAACCGACCCCGCCACCGGCACCTACGCAGGCAGCCATGCCCGCCGCGGCACACTCACACTGAACCACGGCGTGGTGCAAACCCCCATCTTCATGCCGGTGGGCACCTATGGCACGGTCAAAGGTGTGATGCCGCGCAGCCTGGAAGAAATGGGCGCACAAATCATCCTGGGCAACACCTTCCACCTGTGGATGCGCCCCGGCCTGGACGTGATGGCCAGCTTTGGCGGCCTGCATGCGTTTGAGAAATGGAGCAAGCCCATACTGACCGACAGCGGCGGCTTCCAGGTATGGAGCCTGGGCGAGATGCGCAAGATCAGCGAAGAAGGCGTCAAGTTCGCCAGCCCCGTCAACGGCGACAAGCTGTTCCTCACGCCCGAGATCAGCATGCAGATCCAGACCGTGCTGAACAGCGACATCGTGATGCAGTTCGACGAATGCACACCGTATGACACCAAGGGCCACATCACCACCGAACGCGAAGCCCGCACATCCATGGAGCTGAGCCTGCGCTGGGCCAAACGCTGCCAGGCCGAGTTCACCAAGCTGGAGAACCCGAACGCGCTGTTCGGCATCGTGCAGGGCGGCATGTTCGAGAACCTGCGCCAGGAGTCGCTGGACCAGT
>JAZKDY010000114.1:0-25146 GCA_040387325.1 Pseudomonadota bacterium
GGGTCATCAAGACCATTGGCGACGAGATCATGTGTGTGTTGCCCAGCGCCGATGCTGGCTGCCTGGCCGCCACCGACATGCACCACAAGATCACGGCCTTGCCCGTGGTGTCCCAGATCAAGCGCAGTGTGCGCATAGGCTTCCATTTCGGGCCGGTGATCGAAGAAAACAACGATGTGTTTGGTGACACGGTCAATGTGGCGGCCCGTATGGCTGGTTTGGCCAAGAGCGCACAAATCATCACCACCGGTACCACGGTGGCAGGCATGTCGCACATGCTGCAACTCTCTACGCGCAAAATTGCGGCGTTGTCGGTCAAGGGCAAGGGCGACGATGTGGCCGTGAGCGAGGTGATCTGGCAGGGCGGCGAAGAGCTGACCATGACGACCTCTTCGCTGGCCTTCACCAGCAAGCCCGTGTCCTTGCGGCTGGAGCACTGTGTGCAGGACCGGGCCTGGGTGGTGGACAACGGCCGCGCCTCCATCGTGCTGGGGCGCGACGCCAACTGCGACATCGTGATTGCGGACCGCAATGCCTCGCGCCAGCATGCACGCATCGAATGCCGGCGCGACAAATTCTTTCTGGTGGACCAGAGCACGAATGGCACGTCAGTCGCCATGGCCGATGAGGCCGAAGTGCTGCTGCGCCGCGAAGAAATCATGCTGCGCGGCACAGGGCGCATTGGTTTTGGCCGCTCGGTGAATCTGCCCGATTCCGAGTTTGTGACCTTCACCATCCAGGGCTAGACAGGTCTTGCCCCCACGCTCCGCCGCTACGCGGGTCGCTGCCCCCCGAGGGGGCTAATTTTTCCCTACCGGGGCTGACCGCCAAGCGGTTCAGAGCTTGGGGCGGCCCGGCGAAAAATTGCGCCCCCTCGTGCATTAGGTCGTTTTACTGGCCAGCTTGCCGCGTGCCCCTGGTGCACTTTGCAGCCCGGCGGGTGGCAAAGCGTCGAACTTGGCGCGCACGGCCGATTCGGAGCAGGCCGCCGAGAAGCTCACATTCACATCCGCACCATTGGAGCCAGCCAGCGCAAAACATGCCTGGCCCAGTTTGGTATTGAGCGGTTTGAGCACACCGTCGTTGATCAGGTCGCTGGCATTGTTGCCCTCGGCCAGTTGCAACTGGTACTGGCCGGAGTCAGACGCCAGTTGGGCATCCAGCACCTGGCGGAAGCCGCGCAGCTCACGCAGCAGCAGCCGGGCGCTTTGTTTGTCCGGCAGGCCGGCAATGTTCAGGTTGACCTTCTGGGCGCTGAAATTGAAGTGCTCCAGGAAGAAATTCTTGGAGAACTCGTCACCGACCAGTTTGCCAATCTCTGCCAGCGCCAGGTCTTCCGAGCCCCAGCTCTTGCCCGTGGGGTTGACGGTGTTCAGGTAAACCTCTTCGCCAGTGGCCTTGTCGATGGCCTTGATGGTCCAGGATGTCAGCGCGGTTTTACTGATGGTCAGGCCGGAAGCCGGCAGCTTGGCCGACAACACCTTGACCTTGACTTCACCTTCAATTTGGAAGTCCGACGGTTGTACCTTGGTGCCTGCCTTGACATCGCCATCGGCAGACCAGACCCTGAAGCCAAAGGACTTGATGCGTTCCTTGACCACGTTTTCGGCCACCATGGAGCGTTCTGCGGGCATGGCCTGCGTGGTGTCGGCATTGCGGATCGCCATCTGGATGGAGACCTTGGGGTCGCCGTTGTTGCGGATGAACTCAATACGTTCGTCCTTGGACAACTGGTTCAGTGACTTCTGCACATCACGCACGCGCACCACGGCCCGGGCTTCGGTTTCCAGCAAGCCGTCCTTGCCAGTGGCGGCTGCGCCTTCCTGGATCATCGTCTTGATGAAGGCGTTGGGCTGCGAGAAGAGTTTCTTGTCCAGCACCGCATAGTTCTTGTTGATGGAGTCTTTCTCCACATACAGCGCCACGGCTTTTTCAACCAGCTGGCGCATGGCATCAGCACGGGATTCGGTCTGGGCCGCGTTTGCATCGCCGTTGAAGCGGGCGTCCTTGGGGTCCACCAGGCCAATTGCGCTGATGACCATGGTGCCTGGCTCCAGTGCAGGGTCTGCAGGGCTGGCTGTTGTTGCCGGCGCAGTGGCTGGTGATGTTGACGCTGTAACGGTTTCGCTGGCACCGGCTTGTTGCGCCACCACACTGCTGCTGCCACTGTCCGTGCCACCGCGGGTGAGCATGTATCCGCCCGTGCCCACAATCACGGCCCCTACCACGGCGACCGCGGCAACCAGGGCAGCGTTGGACTTGCTCTTGCCGGTGCTGGCCGCTGCGCCTGCGGGCTGCGGTGCCACTTTGGCGGGAGCCACGGGCGCTGCGACGGGCGCCACGCTCAGTTCCGTACGGTCCGGGTCCGCAGCGGGTGTTGAAGCCGCTGCAGCGCCCAGCGTGGTCTTGATGGCCTGTGCAAATTCTTGCGCCGTCTGGTAACGCTCGTCCGGGTTCTTGGCCATGGCCTTTTTAACCACGGCATCGAAGGCGGCGGGCAGGGCCACGTTGAGCAGCGAGGGGGCCAACGGCTCCTCGTGCAACACCTTGTACATGATGGTGGTCGAGTTGCCGGTAAACGGCTTTTCGCCGGTCAAAAACTGGTACAGGATGACGCCGCAGGAGAAGATATCGCTGCGTCCATCGACCGGCTGGCCCATGAACTGCTCGGGCGACATATAGGCCGGTGTGCCCATCACGGTGCCCACCTGGGTCAACTCGGACTTTTCGACGCGGGCGATGCCAAAGTCGGCCACCTTGACCTTGCCGTTGGCCAGCACGATCAGGTTGGCGGGCTTCATGTCGCGGTGCACGACACCATTCGCATGGGCATGGGCCAGTGCATCCAGGATCTCACCCATCAGGCGCTCCACGTCCTTGATGGCAAAACGTTCGTTGGCCTCAAAGAATTCGCGAAGCTCCTTGCCTTTGACAAACTCCATGGCGATAAACGCCACGCGCTGGCGCGCCTTGTCTGCCGCCTCGCCGGCCACCATGGTGTGGTCGTCATCAACAACCGCCTCACCATAGTCGTAAACCGCCACGATGCCGGGGTGGTTCAGCCGACCCGCTGCCTGTGCCTCGCGCTTGAAACGTGCCAGCACGTTGCCGGCTTCTTCCACGCTGAGCTGCTGCGGCAGGATCGTTTTGATGGCGACGGTGCGTTCTATGACCGGGTCGAAACCCTCATAAACAATGCCCATCGCCCCTTTGCCGAGCTCGCGGCGGATGGCGTATTTGCCGAGTTGGGTGAGTGTGCTCATTTATGTTTTGCGTCGATATCCCACACCAGGGTTTGGACCAGGCGTTGCACCATGGTGTCCAGGCCCACACCGCCCTTGGCTGCACTGGATACACCCATGACGCTGGTGGCGGTGGCACCCACTTCCATCTTCAGGTCCTTGTAGCCCTGGGCCACTTGTTCAGTGGTATTGGCATCCATGATCTTGTAACGCATGCCAATCAGCCAGACGCCGGTGGAGTCACCGGTTTGTACCGAGCCGGTTACTGACCCGGCGACCGATGTCGCGCGGCTGCCGCCAAAGGCCGACAGTAGGCCGCCGATGGCACGGCCATCAAAACCCTTCTGGTTTTCGGCGATTTGTTCGGCTTTCAGGATGTCGAACTTGACAATCCACTTGGTCGTCTTGAGTTTGCCCATCTGCATGGTCTTGCGTGCCGCAGCCGGGTCACCCAGGTTGTAGGCCAGCGAGATTTCGTTCATCAGCGGGCCCAGATTGGTCCGCTCCAGCACCGAGAAGTTGGCGTTGGACAACTCCAGCTCGGCAAAGTCGGCAATGTTGTTGGGCAAGAAGCGCTGTGTGAACGTGGCGTTGTTGCTCTTGATCTCGCCGGGGATGACGACCAGCGCCGGCCCGCGTGTGTTGCGGTTGGTGTATTCCACTTCGCGGTAGGCCGCGGCGTCGGCGGCGGCATTGGCCGCGTTGGAGGTGGACGAGCCCGCGGTGGGCGACGGGTTGCCAAAGGTGGGCTGTGCCTGCACGGCGGCGCAGAGTACGAGCAAGGCGGATATGGCTGCGCCCTTGAATGCTTGATTGAAACGTTGGCTCATCGACTTAACTCCAAGAAATATAAAAACAAGGGTTACCAAAACTCCGACTAGCTGCCGATGCGGCAGTAGTCACCGTACAACTGCGCGACCACTTCGTCGGCCTTTTCGTTGATCAGGGTCAGCGCCATGCCCGAGGTGTCCATGCCCGCGTAGCTGGCATTTTCCGCGCTGGCCTGCGCCACGGTACGGCCGCTGGCGTCGGTCAGCGTGAAGTTCATGCGGATGTTGACCTGGTTGACACGCACGATGCGGTTGTACCCGGTCTCGCTGGAGATCAGCCCGCGCAGGATGTACTGCGCCGACAGGCGTTTGGATGCACTCAGCGCGGCGTCCGGGTCGTTCTTGAAATAGGCGTCGATCTCGGCCTGTGCCACCTGGGCCTTGATCTGGGCCTGGGTCACGGTCTTGAGGCCCACGCGCTGCAGACGGGTGTTGAGGGCATCGAAGTGGCCGCCGTAGCTGGATTGGGCAGCCTGGATATAACCGTTGCGGCTTTCGCCAATCAGCACCATGACCTTCTGGTTCTTGATCTTGCTGCGGCAGGGGCTGGCCAGTATGGCTTGCACTTTGGCCTGGGTTTCGGCCTCGCGTTGCTGGTCGGCTGTGTCTTCGTTGGAAAACTTGAAGCCGCCGGGGGCCTGGGCCAGTGCACCGCCACACAGGGTGGCCGTTGCAAACAGGACGGTGATCAGGGCATGGCGCATAAGGTAGGGGGTCCAGTGTGGATCAACAAAACAAGGCGTTGCGGGGTTAAGGAACTCAACGCATCAGCCCTGTTTATGGCTTGCGGGTTTTCCCTCGAACAAATTATAGGGAGCGGTTTTTTTGCGATGTATCAGCCATGTATCAGTATGCACACGCTTGCGCATGCTTTCAAAACAGCGTGAGTTGGGTGGTGTTTTTGACTTCTTCCATGACGGGGTAGGTGCGGGTTTCGCGCACGCCGGGCAGTTGCCACAGCACGGTGCCGGCAAAGTCGCGGTAGGCGGCCATGTCGGCCATGCGGGTCTTGAGCAGGTAGTCAAAACCACCGGCGACCATATGGCATTCCATGATTTCACCGCGGACCTGCACTGCGGCTTTGAAGGCTTCGAAGACGTTGGGGGTGGTGCGGTCCAGCAGCACTTCTACAAACACCATCATGCCGGCGCCTAGCTTGAGCGGGTTGAGTCTGGCTTCGTAGCCGAGGATGTAGCCGTCTTTGGTGAGTCTTTGGACCCGTGCCAATACGGCGGTGGGGGAGAGCGATACGGTTTCTGCCAGTTTGAGGTTGGAGACGCGGCCGTCTTCCTGCAGGCAGGTGAGGATTTTCAGGTCTATGCGGTCCAGGTCTGCTGTTGTGGTGCTTGCCATTTGTGTTGCGCTCTTTGCGTGCTGAGGGTTGTAGTCGCGGCTTGGGTGTGGCTGGCCAGTGGGTGTTTTGCTCCGTGTCCCCCGCGCTGCGCACTCCTCCTTGACCTGCGCAAAACGCCCACTGGCCAGCCACATCCAAACCGCCAAGTAGCATTTTTAGCTATTAATTTGTCAAATTTTAGTGAGAAATCACGTGCACATTCCGTGAATATAGCGACATCTTCCGCGTGGGGGTTGAGTTCCAGTCCATCCCCAGGCACACAACCAGCAACAGGAGCCCCACATGCCCGTCCCGCAACGCCTGCCCTTCCCGTACCGCCCCGAAGCTGAAGTCGTGGCCCGCCACCTGCAGACCGTGAGCCAGGCATTGGATTGGGCGGATGCTGCGCGCTCTGCTGCGCCTTGGGTGCAGGCCGTGCGTGACAACCCGCCGCCGTTCTGGGCCATGGAAAGCCTGCTCAAGGAATACCCCATCTCCAGCGCCGAGGGTCTGGCCCTGATGCGCTTGGCCGAAGCGCTGTTGCGCGTGCCCGATGCGGAGACTGCCATCGCGCTCACCGCCGACCAGCTGGGCCGTGCCGACTTTGATGGCAGTGGTGACAAGGTGTTGGCCCGCCTGTCCAGCACTGCTATTGCGATGAGCAAACATTTTCTGCCCGGCGCGGCGGATGGCAATGCCAAGAGCGAACCCGGGCTGATGGGCAAGCTGGGTGCCAAGACTGTCGTGGCCGCCACGCTGCGCGCCGTGCAGTTGCTGGGCCGCCAGTTTGTGCTGGGCCAGAACATGAAAGAAGCGCAGCGCGAGGCCGACAGTGCGCGCAAACATGCCAACCTGACCTTCTCATACGACATGCTGGGCGAGGGTGCACGCACCGATGAAGATGCACTGCGGTATTTGCAAAGTTATGCAGATGCTATTGATTCAATAGCGGCCCGTGCAGACAAGACGGGGGCTCTGGAGAAGAATGACGGTATCTCCATCAAGTTGAGTGCATTGCACCCGCGTTATGAGGATGCGCACAGCGCGCGTGTCATGGCCGAGCTGGTGCCCCGCGTGTGGGGCCTGTGCCAGCGCGCGGCTGCCGCCAACATCAACCTGACCGTGGACGCCGAAGAGGTGGACCGGCTGGAGCTGTCGCTGGAGCTGTTTGAAGCCCTGGTCGCCAAGGTGGCCGAGCACCACCCTAAGTGGGGTGGTTTTGGCTTGGCGATGCAGGCGTACCAGACCCGGTCGCTGGATCTGATCAACCACATCACCGCGCTGGCCCGCCGCTACAAAGTGCGCCTGATGTGCCGCCTGGTCAAGGGTGCGTATTGGGATGCCGAGATCAAGCGCGCGCAGGAGTTCGGTCTGCCGCACTACCCGGTGTTTACCCACAAGCACCATACCGATGTGTCTTACCTGGCTTGCGCCAGTGCGCTGTTGGCCGCGCCCGATGCGGTCTACCCCCAGTTCGCCACACACAACGCGGCCACCATTGCCGCCATCCTGCAAATGGGTGCCAAGACTGGCGCCAAGTTTGAGCTACAACGCCTGCACGGCATGGGCGAGGGTGTCTACCGCGAGGTGCTGAAGAACCCGCTGGTCACCTGCCGCGTCTACGCCCCCGTGGGCGCGCACCGTGACCTGCTGGCCTACCTGGTGCGCCGCTTGTTGGAGAACGGTGCCAACTCGTCGTTTGTGCACCAACTGGCCGATGAGTCGGTCGGCATGCAGGAGCTGTTGATTTCGCCGCTGCGCCTGGAGCCGCATTCCAGCCTGCCGTTGCCACCGGTCCTGTTTGGCGCCCATGCCGGTGCCCGCAAGAACAGCACGGGGCTGGACCTGACGGTGCCCACGATGCGTGAGCCGTTGATGGCAGCGCTGGCATCGATCACCGTGCCCGTGGTGCCCGAGTTCAACACCCAGAACACCGCAAGAGTCTTTGCCGCTGCCCACGCCAGCTACCAGCGCTGGAGCAAAACCCCAGTGTCTGAGCGCGCCACCATCCTGCGCCGTGCCGCCGACTCCATGCTGGAGCAAACCCCCGCCTTCTGCGCGCTGCTGGTCAAGGAAGCGCACAAGACCTGGGGCGACGCCGTCAGCGAAGTGCGCGAGGCGGTGGACTTTCTGCGCTACTACGCAGACGAGGCCGAACGCATCATGCAACCCATGGCCATGCCCCAGGTCCATGGCGCGCCGCCCGCGCTTGGCAGCTATGCGTTTGGCGTGACCGGCGAGACCAATACCTTGTCGCTGACCGCGCGCGGCGTGTGGGTCTGCATCAGCCCGTGGAACTTCCCGCTCGCCATCTTTGTGGGTCAGGTCGCCGCGGCCTTGGCCACGGGCAATACCGTGCTAGCCAAACCGGCCGAGCAAACCCCAGGTGTGGCACAGGTCGCCGTTCAGCTGATGCATGCGGCCGGTGTGCCGGCTGACGCCTTGCAACTGCTGCATGGCGCGGGGGAAACGGTCGGCGTTGCATTGGTCGCCCAGCCCGGCGTGGCCGGTGTGGTGTTCACCGGCTCTACCCAGGTGGCCAAGATCATCAACCGCGCGCTGGCTGCCAAAGATGGTGCGATTGTTCCGCTGATCGCCGAAACCGGCGGCATCAACGCCATGGTGGTGGACTCGTCCGCGCTGCCCGAGCAGGTGGTCGATGCCGTGGTGCAAAGCGCCTTCCGCAGCGCCGGCCAGCGCTGCTCCGCGCTGCGCCTGCTGTGTGTACACGCCGCCATTGCCGACGGTGTCATCGCCATGCTCAAGGGCGCGGCCAGTGAACTGGTGGCAGGCAATACGGCCGACCTGGCCACCGATGTGGGCCCGGTCATCGACGCCGAAGCGTATGACAATATCCAGAAACACATCCAGCGCCTGCGGCTTGAGTCAAAAGTGCTTCTAGCTCCCGCGGAATCTAGTAAACACGCTACAAATAACGTAGCAAATCTGATTACTCCCCATGCGTTCGAAGTGGGCAGCATTGCGGAGGTGAAGGCCGAAATCTTTGGCCCGGTGCTGCAGGTGGTACGCTGGAATGGTGACCCCGCCGACATCATCGCCCAGGTTAATGCGCTGGGTTATGGCCTGACCTGCGGCATACAAACCCGCATCGACAGCCGCGCCCAGGCCTTGGCCCATGCCGCCCATGTGGGCAACATTTATATCAACCGCAACATGATTGGCGCCGTCGTGGGTGTGCAGCCCTTTGGCGGTGAAGGTCTGTCGGGCACTGGGCCCAAGGCCGGTGGTCCGCATTATCTGTACCGGTTTTGTGCGGAGCAGACGATTACTGTCAACACCACGGCGGCGGGCGGGAATGCGGCGCTGCTGGCCAGCATGCACTAAAGCCTCAGGATAGCGCCGGCCCGGCTGCGCTAAACGCCACCACCCGGTTGCGCCCACCCTGCTTGGCGCGGTACAAGGCCCGGTCCGCATTGCCAATCAACAACTCCGGCGAGGTTCCGTCGCCGGGGTAGGTGGCAATGCCCACCGACAGCGTGGCCTGGATGCGGAAGTCGCCAAATACCACGGTGGCCGACGCAAATTCGGCACGCCACTGCTCTGCACGTTGCAGCGCAACGTCTAGCGGCATCTGCGGCAAGAGCATCAGGAATTCTTCACCACCGTAGCGGCAAGCCACATCGGCGCTGCGGGCGCGGGCGTCCAGCATGAAGGCCATGGCCTTCAGCACCTCGTCACCGGCGGGGTGGCCGTAGGTGTCGTTGACGTGTTTGAAGTGGTCTATGTCGATCAGCATCAGGCTCAGGGGCTGGCCCTCGCGTTTGCAGCGGGCCAGCTCACGCGCCAGCGTGTCGTCCAGGTAGCGGCGGTTGTACAGGCCTGTCAGCGGGTCGCGGTTGGCCTGTTCGTTGAGCTGGGCTTGTAAGACGTTGATCTCGTCCAGCCGGGTGCGCAAAGACTCATTGGCTTTTTGCAGGGCTTGTTCGCCCTGGCGCAACTGGGTGCGGGCGTCGTAGAGTTTGATATTGCGGCCGTAGGCTACATGGGTCACCGCCACGTGGTACAGCAGCAGGCCCACCAGGCAGACCACGCTGATGGGCCAGCCCATGTCGGGTGCGAAGTGAAAACCGAACAGCGCCACGGCCACCAGTACGCCTGCTGCCAGAGCCACTAGCGATCGCACGGCTCCCTTCGCCCCATGGTAGGCGGTGTGGTTGATGCAGGTGGATGCACACATGGCAAAGCTGGCCCACATCGGGAAGCCCAGGTAGGCGGCCCACGCGCCAAACAGGAACGAGTCCACCGTCATGTGCAGCATTTCTGCATCGCGCGGCTGGGCCGATGCCCGGGCGCGCCAGTACAGCAACTGGGGGTAGAGCAGGCACTGCAGGGCCAGCGCCACCCAGGTCAGCGTGCCATAACCCTTTCCCAGCATATGCACACCCAGCACCACCAGGGCCAGGCCGAAACCAAACACCCGGTTGTTGTGGTTGATCTCCACCACCCAGTCGGGGTGGGGGCTGGAAAAAAATGGCCGGGCCATGTACGCCGGGGCGGTCCGTCAGGTAGACAGCAACTGCTGCACACGCTGCTGCAGCAGTGCGGGTTGCACATCCTGCGGCGCCAGCGGCGCACCCACATTCAGCCCCACACGGCTCAAGATCCCGCGACGGAAAGGCCGCACCATGGCGCCGCCTTGCTCCACCCGGCTGAAGAACGAACCCCACAGGTTGGTCAGTGCCATGGGGATCACCTGCACCGCTACACCCTGTTGTGTGGTGCGCTCCAAGATCTTCATGATGCCGCCCTTGAACTCCTGCAGCGTGCCGTCGCGGGTGATGCCGCCTTCGGGGAAGATGCACAACAAATCACCTTCCTTCAACACCGCGGCGGCGGCATCAAAAGCGGCTTCGTAGGCCTTGGGGTCTTGTGCGCGGGGTGCAATCGGGATCGCCTTGGCCAGGCGGAACAACCAGCCCAGCACGGGCACCTTGAAGATGTTGTGGTCCATGATGAAGCGAATCGGCCGGGGGCTGGCCGCCATCAGCAGCACCGCGTCGATAAAACTCACGTGGTTGCACACCAGGATGGCGGCGCCCGTGGTGGGGATGTGTTCGTCGCCAATTACCTTGAAGCGGTAGATGAAGCGCGACAACACCCAGGCCACAAAACGCAGCAGGTACTCGGGCACCAGCATGAAGATGTAGAAGGCCACCACGGCATTGGCCAGACCGGTGAACAGGAAAATCTCTGGAATGGTGAAGCCACTCTTGAGCAAAGCGCCCGCAATCACCGAGCTGCCAATCATGAACAGCGCGTTGAGAATGTTGTTGGCCGCAATGATGCGGGCGCGGTGCGTGGGCTGGCTGCGCAACTGGATCAGCGCATACATGGGTACGCTGTACAAACCGGCAAACATACTCAGCAAGGCCAGGTCGGCCATCACCCGCCAATGCGCGGCTTGCGACAAAAATGCCGACAGGCCCATGATTTCGGATGGCGGCAGGCCGCGGGTTGCAAAGTACAAGTCCACCGCAAACACACTCATGCCAATCGCGCCCATGGGCACCAGGCCAATTTCCACATGGCGCTTGCTCAGCATCTCGCACAACAGCGAACCCGTGCCAATGCCGATGGAGAACACCACCAGCAACAGCGAAGCCACCTGTTCATTGCCATGCAGCACTTCCTTGGCCAGGCTGGGGAACTGGCTCAAGAACACGGCGCCAAAAAACCACATCCAGCTGATGCCCAGGAGCGAGCGGAACACCACCAGGTTGCCATGGGCCAACTTCAGGTTGCGCACGGTTTCGCTGATGGGGTTCCAGTTGATCTGCAGGCCGGGGTCGGTGGCCGGTGCCTTGGGGATGTAGCCCGCACCCACACGGCCCACCACCGCCATGACCAGGCAGGCTACGGCTACCGTCTCGTGGCCAATGGCCGGAATGGCCACCAGCAGGCCACCCACCACATTGCCCAACAGGATGGCGACAAAGGTACCCATCTCCACCATGCCGTTGCCACCGGTCAGTTCACGTTCGTTCAGCACTTGGGGCAAGAGCGCAAACTTGACCGGACCAAAGAGTGTGGAGTGCACACCCATCAAAAACGTGCACAGCAACAACACGGGTACGTTGTCGCGGATGAAACCGTAGGCCGCAATCAGCATGATGGCGATCTCCAGGTTTTTGACAAACCGGATCATCAGCGTCTTGTCGTACTTGTCGGTCAACTGGCCTGCAGTTGCCGAGAACAGCAGAAACGGCAGGATGAACAACGCGCCAATGGTCAGACCCGCCATGGCCGGGGGCAACCAGTCCACACTCAGCTGGTAGGTCACCATCACGGTGAAGGCGAACTTGAACAGGTTGTCGTTGGCAGCGCCCGAGAACTGGGTCCAGAAGAAGGGCGCAAAGCGGCGCTGTCCCAGGAGCGCAAACTGGTTGGGGTGGGCGTGGTCCGCCGGGCCGGACACGGTGGCCGCCGTGGGTGTCAGTGTTTCAGTATTCACAGGGTTGTCCTCAGGTCGGTTGTTGTTCTGCGTACTTAGGTCCGTTCGGCCGTGGCTAGCCAAAAGCGGGTCCCACCGGAATACGCGCCATTTTGCATGACGGCGATGACCGGCCAGGCGGCCATCGCCGCGGCCATGTGTTTCAGCGTGTGGCCGGACACCAGGCCATCGGTCCACGCCAGGATGTGGTGGTCGCCCAGCTCCAGCAGTTTGGCCAGTGCATACCATGCGATTACCTCGCCCAAGGGGATGACCCAGGCGCCAACGCGGGGTTTACGCAGCGCCATCACCACAACCAACAGCATGCCACCACCTTGCAACACCGACCAGGGCAGCAGGTTTCCGGTCATGGCCCATACGCCGACTGCGATGGGACCCAGGGTCAGCACGGTAGCAGCCATCCATGCTCCGGCCCGGTCGCTGATTCGGTCGATCGCTGCCAAGCCCAGCAGGCCAGCAAAGGCCATCAGCATGCCCAATCGGTCGATGGCCAGGCCACTATCGTCGGGTTGCAGGTGGTACCAGGTGGAACACAGCGCGGTCAAAATCAGGCCCGTAAAAAACAGCTTGGACAGGTCGCGCTGTGTTTCTTCGGTCACAAAGACCGCACGGGGGCGCGGCGCGTCTGTAGAACACAGGCGCACCAGCCCCCACACACCGAACAGTGCAAACGGCAGATTGCTCAACACATCCATCGCAAACGGCAGGCCCCACAACGTGCGCTGGTCGGCAAAGGCGTGGTAGTCGGCATACTGCGCCACAGCCGGGCCAAGGCAGGCTAGGGCGATAGCGAGGGTCAGCGCAGTCACAAGGCCGGATTCAGAACGGGTCAGCCGGATTTTCATCAATAGGCTCCAAGGGGTGGATGAGGGCGCCAGTGTGTTGCCGCAGTACACCGGATACAGTGCAAATTCCGATACAAGCTTGCGTTGGAATACGAAAAGTATCAATAATCAGTACTTATGAGCACCACCGCCGACCTTGTATCCGCCCTGAAGCACGAGCTGAAGGCCGCCCGCATGACCTATGCCGACCTGGCGGTTGCCATGGGCATGGCCGAATCCAGCATCAAACGTATGTTGGCCAAGGGCGACATGCCGCTGTCCCGCATAGACGCCATTTGCCGCGCCCTCAAGCTGGACTTTGCCGACCTGGCGCGCCGCGTGGCCGACGCCCAACCATTGCTGGCCCAGCTAACGCAGGAGCAGGAGCGCGCCGTGGTAGCCGACAAGAAGCTGCTGCTGGTGGCGATCTGTGTGCTCAGCCAGTGGACGCTGGAGCAGATCGTGGCCAGCTACCGCCTGACCGAGGCCGAATGTATTGGTTACCTGGCGCAGCTGGACCGCATCGGCATCATCGAGCTGCGCCCACTGAACCGGTACCGCCTCAAACTGGCCAAGGCCTTCCGCTGGCGCCCGCACGGGCCGGTGATGGACTACTTCCGCGACAACGCGCTGCTGGATTATTTCTCGGGTGGTTTTGACGGTGCGGGTGAAGGCCTGTTGCTGGTGCACGGATCGGTCAGCCGCAGCCTCGCGCCGTCATTCATGGAGCGTATGCAGCGTGTTGCGCAAGACTTTGCGCAGCAGCACCTGGCCGACCAGAAACTGCAGGACAAGGATCGCGAGGGTTACACGCTGCTCTTGGCCATGCGCAGCTGGGAGTTCGAGGCCTTTGGTGCGCTGCGTCGTTAATTGCTATAAATATGATAGCGATACCGTGATATACGACGGGGGCTAGAGGCTGATTTCTTATAAGCAATCCGGCGCAGCGCACATACCCCCTGTACACCGATAGCGTAGGTACACTACTTTGAGTACGAAAGCCCGGCGTAGCCTGCGCGTGCTGTTCGAATTCCGTCTGCGTTCAGCGTATAGGGAGTTTGCGTTATGTCCGTGCCCACCACCGCACTGAGTGTTCCGTCCACGGCCCGGCCCAAGTTCGGGGTCATAGGCACGGAATTTGAGGGTGAGTACATGCTCACGGTGCTGCAGGGGCTGCACAGCAGCGCCATTGCGCTGGACATTGACCTGGTCATTTATTCGGTGTTGCGCACCGGCGCGCCCAACGCGTTTGCGCGGCAGTTCACGGTCAACTACGGTTTCATCGATGCATCGGTACTGGACGGCCTCATCATTCTCGGGGCCAACCTGGCGTCTTATGCGCTCGAAACCGGCACCTTGGAGCAACTGAAAAGCCGCTTTGAGCACATCCCCAGCGTAGTCCTGGGTTGCACGGTGGGTGACTGGCCGTCGGTGACATGTGATGGCTACATTGGTTTCAAGCAGGTGGTCGAACACCTGATCACGGTTCATGGGCAGACTCGCATTGCCATGCTTGAAGGCTCCGAGAACAGTGCCGATGCCAAAGACAGGCTGCAGGCCTACCTGGACGCACACCGCGAGGCCGGGTTGGTGCCGGACCCCAAGCTGCGGCGCAAGGCAGAATTTTTGTACGCACCGGCGCGCCTGGCATTCAAGGACCTGGTGGAATCCGGCGCACCGTTCAAGGCGGTGGTCTGCGCCAACGACAACATGGCCTGGGGCTGCATCGCGGGCGCGCTCGAACTGGGTATGAGCCTGCCGGACGACATGATCGTCTGCGGCTTCGACGACATCCACAGTTACACCAGTTCGCGGCCCTCGCTCACCTCGGTCAACCAGATCCTGGAAAAGCAGGGCGAAGCGGCGGTGCAGATGCTGCATGCCCGTTACCACGGGCGGGCCACGGAACGCCATGTGCACCTGCCCGCGCGCATGGTCATCCGGCGTTCGTGCGGCTGCCTGGACCTGGGCGCCACCGGCAGCCAGCCCCACGGTGATGACCTGCGGGCGTATTGCCGCGAACTGTTTAACGAGCTGAACCTGCCGCAGGACATGCGGGCCGCGCTGGGCGACGAACTGCTGGCCCTGCAGGCTGCGGTCACCTCTGCCGATGTCGACACCTACTCTGAGATCACCTTTGCGCGCCTGTTCCGGTTGTGGCAAATGCAAAACCTGTCCGGCACGCTGTTGCGCAGCCTGTTGCTGGGTCTGCAAACCCGGCTGTTGGCCAATCTGAGCCCCGCGGTTGCCGCACTGGCGGCCCAGCGCATCCAGCGTGCGCAGTTGCAGATCGCCATTGCGGCGGATGTGGTCGGCAATCTTGAACACAAGATGCTGGACAACACCAAGAATCTGCACCTGACCTTCAAGACACGAATCACGTCGGACGACCTGACGGCGCTGCTCAGCGGGCTGGCAGAAGGCTTGAAAGAGCTGACCGTCACCACCTGCTTCATTTCGCTGTACCAGCGCCCGGTCACGTTTGATGCCGTTGCCGAAGAAGGGCTGCCCTCCACCTCCAGGCTGGTCTTTGCGCTGGATGGTGGCGCGCTACACCCCGAGTGGTGTGGCGAAGAGTATTCCACCTGCGAACTGCTGCCGCCAGTGGGCTTGCGGGCGGAACGTGCCAAGGCCAGGACCTTGATGTCCTTCCCGCTGTTTCACCTCAACGAGCACTTTGGGTTTGTGGTGTTCGAGTGGCGGCGCCAGGAGCGGTTTTCGTACGAGGAGTTGCGGCACGAAATCTCCAGCAGCCTGCACCACAGCCTGCTGGTGCGCGAGCTGGACGCCGCGAAGGAATTGTTGCGCATGGACCTGGAGCGCGCCAAAGCGGCCAACGAGAACCTGTCGCACATTGCGATGCGCGATGCGATGACCGGGCTCTTCAACCGCCGGGGTTTCCTGCAGCTGGCGGAAAGCGTGATGCGCACGGCCCGGTTGACGGGCCAGACCATGAGCATCATTTTTGCCGACATGGATGGACTCAAACACATCAACGATGTCTACGGCCACGAAGAGGGTGATGCGGCGATCTGCCAGGCCGGGCGTGTGTTGCAACAGGCCTTCCGTACGGAAGACATCGTCTCGCGTATTGGGGGCGACGAGTTTGTGGTCCTCACCCGCAGTGGTGTGCAGGACAGCCTGGACCTGATCGAACAGCGTGTTGGCAAGCACTTTGCAGAATACAACGCAACCGGCACCAAGCCCTACAGCGTGAACTGCAGCCTGGGGGGTTACCTGGTGCCCGCCGATTCCACCGAGTCACTGGACGAAATACTGTCCCATGCAGACCGCATGATGTATGCCGAAAAGCGGCGCAGGCGCTCGCTGAAAAACCCGTTACCGCCCGCGTAGGCGGTCCGCGCACTGGTCGCGCATGCGCTGTGCCACCTTGTCGGACGGGAAGCGCTCCAGAATCGCGGCATAGGCCGCGCGGGCCTGCTCCCAGTGCTCCTGGGCATAACTGGTATAGGCCTGCGTGGTCATGTCGCACAGCAGCATCTCGTCCTGCGTGGGCGCTACTTCGGCATCACCATCGCGGATGGCCAGCAATTCGTAGATCAGCAGTTCCCCCTTGCGGCCCTTGACGGTGACGGTGTCAATGGGCCGCAGCCACAGGCGTTCACCCGCCTCGCGGAACACGGCCTGGCTGACGCAGACCCAGGTACCCATTTCCTTGTTGATGCCCTCCAGGCGTGCGGCCACGTTGACGCCATCACCCATCACGGTGTAGCTCACCCGCTCGGCCGAACCCACATTGCCGACCAGCACCGCATCGCAGTGGATGCCGATACGCACTTTCAGTGGTGCCATGTTTTGTGCGGCCCAGTCGCGGTTGCGGATGGCCATGCGGCGCTGCGAGCGCACGGCCGCCACGCAGGCCAGGTAGGCGTGGCCTTCGACACGTTTGGGTGCCCCCCAGAAGGCCATGACCGCATCCCCAATGTATTTGTCCACCGTGCCCTGCTCGCGCTCGATGGCGTTGGTCACGCTGGAGAAATAGTCCGATACCCGTTCCAGCAGTTGCTGGGATGGCTCGGATTCGGAGAGGGTGGAGAAACCCTCCAGGTCGGTGAAGAACAGGGTCAGGTAACGGCTCTCTACTCCCAGCCTGGTGCCCTGGCCGGACTCCATCAACTGCTGCACCAGGCCTCGGGGCACGTAGGAGGTGAAAGACTCCAGGGCCTGCGCCAACATGCGCACAGCCCGGGCCAGGCCGGCGATTTCCCGCACGCGGGACACCACTTGCTGGGTCTTCGCAAAATTGAACTCGCGGATGCTGGAGACATCGTCCGCCAGCTGTTCAATGGGTTTGGATAGCCCCTTGGACAGGCGGTAGATCAACGCCAGCTGCAGGCAAAATGCGAGCACACCCAGCAACATCATGTCGCGGTTGGTGCTCTTCACCAGCCCCACGAAATCGTCGGTCGGGGTGATGATCAGCAACTCCCAGGGCTTGTTGAAATCCTTGGGAAAGGGCGAGAAGGTGGCTATGTATTCGGTGTTGTCCGGCCCGGCGCTGAACACGAAGCGGTCTTTGCCGCCGCGCAGGCGCTCGGCTACGGCGCCCACTACACGCACATCGGCGGCTTTGTGTGTCCAGCCGCGCTCCAGTTCCGAATGGGCGATCACACCGGCGGTTTCATCCAGCATGATGGTGATGCTGTTGGCGGTGACCCGGTTGTCGGACAGGTAGCGCGACAGGGTTTCCAGTGTCAGATCCACCGTGAAGACACCCAGCACGCGGCCCTGGTTGATGACCGGTGTGGCCACGGACAGGCCCAGCTCGCCAGAGCTGAGGAAGGGGTGGACATCGGACACAGTCACCGCCCCGCGTTGCACCGCGTCCTTGTAGTAGCTGCGCACACGCGGGTCGTAGCTGGCGGGCACCGCTGAATTTCCCAGCACCGCACCCCATTCGCCGTGGAAACGGTAGGCGTCCAACGCAGGTTTTTTCCGCGTGTCGATGTAGCGGTCAGTGAAGCGGGTGCCGGCAGGGGGCGCCTGGTCCGGTATGGCTTTGGCTGACACTGCGCGGCGCACCTGGCGAAACGAGCCATCGGCAAATGCAGCGTTGGCCGAATACACGGCCTCGTTGGACGCGACGATTTCATGCAGATAGTCGGTGGACGATGCGTCGTGGAAATGGCTGGGCCTGTCCCGCATCAGCGCGGCACCCGTGCGGGATGCGCTGATGATGGGGTCGATCAGGCGGCGGGCGTTGTTGACGTTGTCCTTGATGGATTTTTCAATGAACTTGCGCGAGTAGTCGTCCACCACCAGCAGGTCAGCCTGGTAACCGAAAACCGCAAAAAACACGGTGACCGGGAGTGTCAGCAGAACAAACAGCCAGGTGATGGCGACGTGCAACTTGACGTTGTTTTGGAACGGGAACAAATACTCCCCCTTGCGGTATCAGTTGATCGCCGTCGGCCGCGTGCCGGTCTGCGCATCGGTTGCGGTTAACACATTCAGCAGGCGTGTGCACAGGGCCGCGCCGCGGGCAAAGTCGAAGTCCCGCACGGCCTGCTCCAGCTCGGCAAAGCCCGACAGGCCGCTGCGAGGGCCCGCCATTTGCACGCGGGCATGCACGTCCAGCGCCTTCAGGTCGGAGCCCGCCAACAGGGCCTGCAGCTCACACAGGTCGGCATGCAGGCTGGCGGTATCCGCGTCCATGCCGGCGGGTGCAGATGCCTGCGCGGCGTAAAGCTGTACCAGGGGTCGCATCACGCGCAGGGTGCTGCCTGCCACCTGGTCAAAGGCGGCGCACAGCGCAGCCGATCGGGATGCTGACAAAGGCGGCGTCGCTTGGGCCAGCAGCAATTCGGCTTCGGTTGTTTTGGCCGTCGCTGCCATGTCGACGGCACCCACCGTGGCGGAGACGCCTTTGAGCGTGTGCAGCAGGCGGGTGGCGCCGACCACATCGCCAGATTCCAGCAAGCGTGCCAGTTGCGCTGTCTGGCTGGTCAGGTCGTTCAGGTAGGACCGCAGAATATTGGCGTACAGGGCTGTATTGCCCGACAGACGGGTGAGTGCCCCCTCGGCGTCCACCCCATCCGCCACGGAGGGAGCCGGCACGGCAACCGGCGCGGGGAGGGAGATGGGTGGGGTGGGCAGGAGCGCAGGCGACAAGCCTGGCTTGCCGCGGCGGGTGTGCATTTGCAGGACGCCAACCAGGTGGGTCAGGTCAAAAGGCTTGCCCACATGGTCGTCCATGCCGGCGCGCAGGCAGGCCTCGCGGTCGGAGGCCATGGCATTGGCGGTCATCGCAATCACCGGAAGGCGGCTCAAGCCCAGCTCCTGACGGATGGCCTGGGTGGCGGCGTAGCCATCCATCACCGGCATCTGTATGTCCATCAGCACGGCATGGAAGGGCGGTTCTGCGCAGGCCACCGCATCCACACCCAGTTGTCCGTTGCCCGCGATCACCACATGGGCACCTTCGCCGCTCAATAGTTCGCGCGCCACCTGCTGGTTGATCAGGTTGTCTTCCACCACCAGCAGGTGCATGCCTTCCAGGCGCCCAACCCGGCTGGAGCGGTTGCGGGGTTTGGTGCGCAGATTGCTCATGCCGGCACGGGCATCGGCCACCGTGTCATACAAAAGGGACGCGGTAATCGGCTTGATGAGAAAGGCGTTCAGGTACGACTGCTCCTGCTGGCTGCGCTGGGAGAGCATGTCGCGCCCGTGGGCCGTGACCATCACCGTGATGGGGCTGATAGCCTGTGCGCCCAGCTTGCGCATGCCTGCGATGGTTTCCCAGCCGTCCATGCCCGGCATCAACCAGTCGATAAAAACTGCGTCGTAGGGCGGTCGCATGGCCAGGGCGCGCGCCTCCAGCAAGGCCAGGGCCTGTGCGCCACCATCGGCCACGTCGGCCAGCCAGCCCCAGGACTGGCACATGGCCTGCAACAGGTCGCGGGCCACCGGGTTGTCGTCCACCACCAGCACCGCCATGGGGCTGGCCACGCGCAGCGGCACTGGCTCCAGGTCACCCGGAACCTGGTCGGCGCACGCCAGGTCAATGGTGAAGTGGAAGGTGCTGCCGTGGTCCAGCACACTGTGGATTTGCAGGCTTCCACCCATCAGTTCCACCAGGTGTTTGCAAATCGACAGCCCCAGTCCGGAGCCACCGTAGCGCCGCGTGGTGGAAGCCTCGGCCTGTGAAAAACCGTCAAATATATGGTTCACATTCTCTGGCGCAATACCGATGCCGGTGTCGCGTACAGCGATGCGCAAACGTGTCTGTTGCGCAGTGTGGTCCAGCACCTTGAACTGCACCACCACCTCACCCTGGCCGGTGAATTTGATGGCGTTGCCCCCCAGGTTGATCAGCACCTGCTGCAGGCGCATGGCATCGCCCACCACGATGCGGGGCAGGGCCGGATCGATGTCAAACAGTACCTCCACCGGTTTGGGGCCGACGTTGGCCGACAGGATCACGGACAGGTCACGCAGCAGGCGGTCCATGCGAAACGGCTGCGGGTCCAGTGCCATCTTGCCGGCCTCGATCTTTGAAAAGTCCAGCACGTCGTTGAGCAGGCCCAGCAGCGACTTGGCAGCGCCTTCGGCCTTGGTGGCATAGTCCAGTTGCCGCGTTGACAATTCGGTCTTGTGCAGCAGTTTGAGCATGCCCAGGATGGCATTCATGGGCGTGCGGATCTCGTGGCTCATGTTGGCCACAAACTGGCTCTTGGAGCGGGAAGCCTCCTGCGCCGCCTCGGTGGCACGGGTCAGTTCGGTGATGTCGGAGTAGGTGGTGACAAAACCACCGTCCGGCATGGGTGCGCCCCGCACCTCCAGGGTTTGGCCATCGCCGCGCTGGCGCTGGAATCGGTGGGCTTCTCCCAGGCGCGCCCGGTCCACGATGGCGTTCACAATGGACTCCTGGTCACCATCCCCATATTCACCGCGCGCCGCGTTGAAACGTATGACGGATTCGAGCGTCGTGGCCTCGCCCGCAAACAGCGTGTCAGGCAAATCCAGCAGACTTCGGAACAGGGGGTTTTCCACCACCAGGTTCAGTTTCTTGTCCATCACACTCAGGCCGACCGGTATGTTCTCCAGGATGTTTTTCATCAGTACGTTTTTCTGCCGCACCTCGTCTTCCAGTTTGCGCCGCTGGCTGATGTCCTGAAAAATACCGACCAGGCGTATGCGTTTGCCATCGCGGTATTCGGCTTCGGCCGCGCAACGCACCCAGATGCGCCGGGCCATGGCTGTTATCAGTGGCAGTTCCAGATCCCAGGGCTTGCCGGTTCTCCTGGCGTTTTCAATGGCGTCCGTGATCTCGGCACGTGCCTCCGGCGCGAAGAAGGCGATGGACTCCTCCAGCGTGGGCACATGGCCGTTGGCCACATCATGGATATGGCAGGTCTGGTCGGACCAGGTGATGCTGCCCTGGTCCAGGTTGTACTGCCATCGGCCTATGCCGGCAATGCGGCCTGCCCGTGCCAGAAATGCCGCACTGTCGCGCAGGCTTGCCGCCTGTTCCTCGCGCTCGAACGCGGCACGTTTGGTTTCGGTGATGTCCAGTGCGATACCGTAGATCCATTCGGGTGTCCCGTCGGTGGAGAAGGTGCAGACCCGTCCCCGTGTCAGGTGCCAGCGCCATTGGCCATTGCGGTCGCGCACGCGGCCTTCAAATTCATAGGCATCACGCTGCCCGGCCAGGTGCTCCTGCAAGTTCTGACCGGCAGCGATCAGGTCCTCCGGGTGCACACAATCACGCCATACCCGGTTCGGGTTCGCTGCGACCTCTTCCAGCGTGTACCCCAGCATTTCGGCCCAGCGCGCATTGACAATGGCCTGGTCCGTCTGGTGGTTCCATTCCCAGGTTCCGGCACGGGTGCCGGTGATGATGTTGTTCAGGCGCTGGCGCTCTACATCCAGCACCTGCCGGGCGCGCCGGTTCGCCGTGACATCGGTGCGGATGGAGATGTACTTTTCGATACCCTTGTCGCCGAAGTAGGGCGCTATCACCGTGTCCACCCAGTACAGCGACCCATCTTTGGCACGGTTGCACACCTCACCCCGCCACACGTATCCACTGGACACGGTTTTCCATACCGCGTCCCAATAACCCACAGGCTGGGTATGCGAGTTGAGCAGGCGGTGGTTTTGTCCTACCAGCTCGGCGTTGCTGTAACCACTGACCTGGCTGAACATATCGTTGGCATAGGTGATGGTGCCAGCCGGGTCGGTCATGGACACGATGGAATAGATGTTGATGGCCTCCATCAGCGTCTGCGATTCCCGCAGGGACTCCAGGCGCTCGGCCTGTGCCTGGCGGCGCTCGCTGTCCATGTGGTCCAGATTGGTCTGGGTCTGTGCCAGTCGGCCCAGCACGCTGGCCTCCATACCGTCCCGCACCACAATCGGGGTGGAGAAGTTTCCCTGGCCCAGTCTGGTGATGTGGGCATGGACGGCGTCCAGCGGTCCGCCCAGTGTGGCACGCAGTGTCCATCGGGTGCGTACCAGCATGGTTATCAACAGCAGGCCGCAAACCACCAGGGCATAACGCACATAGGCGGCTTGTTGCTGGGCGGTTTGGACTTCCTGGCGTATGCGTTCCTCTACCAGGGTGTGGAAGTCGCCAATCGGCCGCATGATGCGGGCCTTGGCTTCGTGGTACGGCGCGTCGAACACCATGGCCAGTGCCTTTGTCCGGTTGGCCTGGGCCTCGGGACCTTGTGTGTCCATCAGGGCCATGGCCGCCAGCTCCCGGTGGGTCAAGCCATCGGAGTTGGTTTTGGCCTGGGCCAGTTTCTCAAACTCCTGGTCCGTAAAGCCGGCCTGGCGCATCAGCTCCAGCAGACTGACAGCCTGTCCCTGGCTGGAAAGCGCCGCCGGTCCATGGACCAGGACGTCATCCCAGTGGGTATTTTGATGGTCCACCGGGCGGGGCTGGCGGCCGTCGCGGATGGCTGCAATGTCCTGGTAGCGCTTCTTGAAGCTGGCGTCCCCCGTGGCGATATAGGTGCGCGCCGTGCGGGTCAGTTCGTCGGAGGAGAGGCGCAACTCATCGGCCAGCCGGACCGCACGGTAGCGCAATGCGTTGGCGTTGTGCACCTGGCTTTCCAGCGTGGTGTAGGCAAAGAACAAGGCCGCCATGGCAACGACCAGGCTCGCGGTGAGCCAGACGTTGCGGGAGAACGGGGACCGTTGTAGGAGCATTGGCGCAGCCGATCCAGGCTTGTATGGGGGGTGCGGTGCATTCTACGCACACCCCTGCGGTATCAGATGCACTGCACCTGGACCGTGGATTTTTGCGCCAATGCGGTGATGTCAGCCAGGCCCATGGGCTTGCCGGTCACGGCGCTGACAGCATAGTCCACCGCATGTGCATCCAGAAAGCTGGACAAGGTCGGCAGGTTGATACCAAAGTTGATGTTCTGCGCCGGGATGGGACCATTGGTTGGAATCATGGCGCGCACGATGCCCACCAGCAGACCATTGTGGTCGAATATCGGGCCCCCGCTGGAGCCCGGTTGCACGGCGGCCGACATCTGAAAGCCAGACGTGTCGTCGCTGACCCCGCTGAGCGCATTGACAATGCCGGTTGTAACCACCGCACCGGACGACAGGATGCCGGGCAGCGGGTAACCCATCACCACCAGATCGTCGCCCATGCGCAGCCCCTTGCCAGACCTGAACTTCATGGCGGCAAGGCTGGCGCCTTCCACGCGCAGCAGGGCCAGATCGTTGCGGGCATCTTTGGCAACAATTTTCGCATCCAGTCCCAGCGGCTGAATCCGCACCTTCTGGCAGCCCCGGATGACATGTTCGTTGGTCACAATGTCGCCGGCACGGCTGACCACCACACCACTGCCATAGGCGTTTTTGCGTGCAGCCGGCGTGGCCGAAGCGCTGTTGGCCTTGGCAATGATTTCTGACGCAATCACCTGGCCGACGACGGTCCTGGATTGTTTGGTCGCGTCTTCCAGTTCAGCCGGGCTGAGCAACTTCAGTACACGCTCCTTGCCCTCTGTGGCGGTTTTTACGTCGTTGGCAAAGGCGTTGGCGGGGACCGCAGCGTACCAGGCGTAGGCCAGCGTCGGTGACTTGACAGCGCCCCCGCGGCCAAATTCGTAGACACTGGCGATCCAGTTGTAGCTGCCGATGTAGCCTGCCGCCACGGCGCGTTTGAACCAACGCAAGGCCTCGGCGCCGTCCGGACTGACACCGCGACCCAGCGCGTACATACGACCCGCCGCATCGAGCGCATAGGGGTAGCCGCCGTCGCCACTCTTTTTGAACCAGTCCAGGGCGACCAGTTTGTCCATGGCCAGGCCACCCTTGCCTTCTTCGTAGTAGCTGCCCAACCAGCCCATGGCGACCGCGTTGTTCTGCGCCGCGCCGGCCTGAAACCAGGCCAGTGCGATGGCCTCATCCTTGGTAAAACCGAATCGGCCGCCGGATATCCAGGAGCCCAGGCTGGCCTGGGCGGGTGCATAGCGCAGTTCAGCGGCTTGCCTGACCATGGCCACACCCTTGGTCTCGTCCTTGTTGACCAGGTTGCCACTGATATACATCTGCCCCAGGTTGTAGGTGGCCCGCACGGCGCCCGCTTCGTGGGCTTTGAGCATGTAGTCGCGGGCCTTGAGCTCGTCGCGTGCGCCGCCCTGGCCGCGCATCAGCATTTCGCCCATCAGGGTCATGGCCTCTGAGTCGCCCTGTTCGGCCGGGTCTGCCAGTTCCTTGCGTGCATCGGCGTAGCGCAGCTTGGTATGGGCGTCCACGCCTTCGGGCACCCCCGCTTGTACCCAGGTGCAGAAGACGGCAAGGCTGGCAAGAAAGACAGGGGATAGTCGCATAGTTCGCTTCGTAGGATTGGGGTAAATATACCCGGTGTTTGCATCCAACTGCTAAGCTCGCGGGGTCACACTCAATGGGATATCCATGGCTTTCAATTTCATCCGTAACCTGTGCGCCGCGGGCGTACTGCTGGCCAGTGCGTGGAGCGCTCAGGCTGCGCTCAACTTGTCCGACCCCCTGCCCATTGGTCCGCAGGTCATGGTGGGCCAACTGCCCAACGGCCTGACCTACTACATCCAGAAGAACAGCCGACCCGAGAAACGGCTGGAGCTGCGGCTGGCGGTCAAGGCCGGATCCATCCTGGAAGACGAGGACCAATTGGGCCTGGCCCATGTGGTCGAGCATATGGCTTTCAACGGGTCCACCCACTTCAAGAAACACGAACTGGTGTCCTACCTGCAATCCATCGGGCTGAAGTTTGGCGCCGACCTGAATGCCTACACCAGCTTCAACGAGACGGTCTACATCCTGCCCATCCCCACGGAGAATCCCGACAACATCAAAAAAGGTTTTCTGGTGTTGCAGGACTGGGCCCAGGGCGTCAGCTTCAACGATGCCGATACCGACCTGGAACGCGCCATCGTGCTGGAAGAGTTGCGCCTGGGCAAGGGCGTGCAGGACCGCATGA
>JAZKDY010000115.1:0-1641 GCA_040387325.1 Pseudomonadota bacterium
GCCCAGCTGTCGAATATCTGCACCGCATCGGCCCCGGCCTCGAGCTGGCGTATCAGGTGGAAGGCAACGCAGTCGGTCAGGATATCCAGAAGATATCCAAAGCCCTCTGGATCACGATAGGCCCACAGCTTGGCTGCCTTCTGCTCGTCGCCGCCTGCGCCCGCCGCCAGATACGTTGCCAGCGTCCAGGGCGCGCCTGCGAAACCCAGCAGTGCGCGGTCAGCAAAGCCTTCGGCATCAAGCCCCGCACGGGTCCTGCGCAGGGCCTCATAGACCGGTTCGAAATAGCGGGCCCAGTTCTCCCGGTTCAGGTCGAAATCCCGCGCAGTGGTCACCGGTGTCAGGCTGGGGCCTTCACCAGCGGTGAAGGTAACTTTCTGACCCAGCGCTTCGGGCACCGTCAGGATGTCTGAGAAAATAATCGCGGCATCAAAGCCGAAACGGCGGATGGGCTGCAGCGTCACTTCGCAGGCATAATCTGGGTTGAGCGCCATCCCCCAGAAGGAACCCGCCTTTTCGCGCACCGCCCGGTATTCCGGCAGGTAGCGGCCAGCCTGGCGCATCATCCAGACCGGGGGCACGTTCTGCGCCTCACCCGAAAGGACGCGCAGGAATTTTACATCCTTCTTCAAAACAAGACTCCTAAGATTCTAAGATGATGAAGATGATGTTAGGGCTGTGAGTTGTGGGCACAACCGTGGGGCAACGCCCGCTTTAAGCCGAACGGCCAAGCGACTCAAGCGCTTGGCGTTTTGGCTTGGTTAAGCAGGTATCCACCTTATAGGGGATTCCACACCCACTGGTTCAGTGCCTCGCACAGGGCGGGCCAAAAGTGGCCACGTCTTGCAGGCTTGTCCCCGGCGGGCTATGGCCGCTGGGGACCGATTGTGGTCGGCAAAGTGGAGCGTCTGTGGATCAAAAATTCCATCTCCACCTGATCTCGGATTCCACCGGCGACACGCTGAACGCCATGGCCAATGCGGCCCTGGCCCAGTTCGAAAACGTGGATGTGCAGATCCATGCCTATGCGCTGGTGCGCTCCGAGCACCAGCTGACACGGGCGATGGATCATGTTGCCACCATGCCGGGGCTGGTCTTCTTCACGCTGGCCAATCCGGTGCTCAACCAGAAGCTGATCGCGCGCTGCGGCATTATCGGCGCTGAATGTGTGGATGTGCTGGGTGCGCCGGTAGCCGTGATGGGCCGTTTCTTTGGCAAGAGCGAAAGCCACAAGGTTGGTCGTCAGCACCAGGTGGACCAGCGCTACCTGGAGCGGATCGAGACCCTGAATTTTGCCATTGCCCATGATGACGGGCAGGCGCTGGAAGGATTGTCGAAGGCCGAGGTCGTGCTGACCGGGGCCAGCCGCACGTCCAAGACGCCGACCTGCGTCTATCTGGCCATTCGTGGCATTCGTGCCGCCAACGTGCCGCTGGTGCCGGGCATGGCACCGCCGCCCGCGCTGCTGCAAACGCAGGGGCTGGTGGTGGGCCTGTGGGTGTCGCCGGACCGGCTGGTACAGGTGCGGCGCAACCGTCTTTCCGCCATGGGCGAAACCCGCGACACCGAATATGTGGACCTTGAGCGCGTGCGCGGCGAGGTTGCGGTGACGCGGCAATTGTTCGAGGCACAGGGCTGGCC
>JAZKDY010000116.1:0-17874 GCA_040387325.1 Pseudomonadota bacterium
TCCACAGCTCGGATGTGCTGGAGCGCGTAGCGTCACGCCAGCCAGACATTGCGGCCCAATTGCGCCAGGTGTGGAAGTCGCCCCTGATTGCCTCCGACCCCATGGTGTGGCGCAAGGATCTACCGGTTGACCTCCAGCGCAGGATCAAGGATTTCTTTCTGGCCTATGGCCGCACAGGGTCTGATGCCGCGCGTGAGAAAGCCCAACTCAAAAAGTTGACGCTGGGTGGATTTCAGGCGTCCAGCAATGCCCAACTGACGCCCGTGCGCCAGCTGGAGTTGTTCAAGGAAAAACTAAAACTAGAAGCCGAAGCATCGCAGGCTGGCGATGACAAGAAGGCCAGGCTGGATGAGATCCACCGCAAATTGGCCGACCTTGCCAAGTCATAACCGCTACCCATTTTTCAACGCATACAAACCCAAGGACACCTCATGTTCAAAATCTCTTTTGTTGGTATCGCCCTCGCGGCGTTTGTTGCCGCTACCCCGGCATCGGCGCAGGAGCTGAAGGAATTCAACTTTGGCATCATTTCCACTGAATCCACCACCAACCTGAAGTCCGACTGGCAACCCATCCTGGATGACCTGTCCAAAAAAACCGGACTCAAGGTCAACGCCTTTTTTGCACCCGACTACGCGGGCATTATTGAAGGCATGCGTTTCAACAAGGTCCACGCGGCCTGGTTTGGCAACAAGTCGGCCATGGAAGCGGTAGACCGTGCCAGCGGTGAAGTGTTTGCGCAAATGGTGAATGCGGATGGCACACAGGGCTACTACTCGCACCTGATCGTGCACAAAGACAGCCCATTGAAGTCGTTGGATGACGTGCTCACACAGGGCAAAAACCTGTCGTTCGGCAATGGTGACCCCAATTCCACTTCCGGCTTCCTGGTGCCCAGCTACTACGTGTTTGCACAAAACAAGATTGACCCCAAGACACACTTCAAGCTCGTGCGCAGCGCCAACCACGAAACCAATTCACTGGCCGTTGCCAACAAACAAGTGGATGTGGCGACCAACAACAGCGAAAACATGGACAAGATCAAGGACCGGCTGCCTGAGAAGTTCAACGACCTCCGCATCATCTGGACCTCTCCGCTGATCCCGCTGGACCCTCTGGTGATCCGCAAAGACCTGCCTGAAGCCTACAAGGCCAAGATCAAGGACTTCTTCTACACCTATGGCAGTGGTGGCCAGGCTGAAAAGGACAACCTCTTTAAGCTGTCCAAGCTGTCGTCCTTCAAACCGTCTACCAATGCCCAGCTCACACCTATCCGCCAGTTGGAGCTGTTCAAGACCCGCAACAAGTTTGAGGCAGACGCCAACCTGAGCGCACCTGAAAAACAAGCCAAGCTGGCCGATATCGACAAGCAGCTGGCGGCCCTGAGCCCCGCCAAGTGAGCCCGCGGTGAGCACACAAACCCCTTCGATTGCCTTGGCTTCCATGCCCGTCCCCAAGGTGCCGCGAACCAGCATTGGGGCATTGGTGGCCTGGGGTGTGCTGCTGGCGCTGTTGGCGGGCTCCTGGAAAGGGGCCGACATGCGCCCCCTGGACCTGGTGCGCGATTCGGCCAACATGGTGACCTATGCCGCGGACTTCTTTCCGCCGAAGTTTACGGACTGGCGCATCTACCTGCAGGAGATGGTCATCACCCTGCAAATAGCCTTGTGGGGCACGGCGCTGGCCGTGGTGTTTGCCGTGCCGTTTGGTTTGCTGTCGTCGGCCAACATCACACCCTGGTGGATCCACCAGCCCATACGCCGCCTGATGGACGCGGCCCGCGCCATCAACGAAATGGTGTTCGCCATGTTGTTCATTGTGGCGGTGGGCCTGGGCCCCTTCGCCGGCGTGCTGGCGCTGTTTGTGCACACCACGGGCATATTGGCCAAGCTGTTTTCAGAAGCGGTGGAGTCCATTGATTCACAACCGGTCGAGGGCATACGGGCGACCGGTGCCAATGCGCTGGAAGAAATTGTGTACGGCGTTATTCCCCAGGTGTTGCCGCTGTGGATTTCTTACACTCTGTACCGTTTTGAATCCAATGTGCGCTCGGCCTCGGTGGTGGGCATGGTGGGAGCGGGTGGCATTGGCGTCATCCTGTGGGAAATCATCCGCGGCTTCCAGTACGCAGAAACCTGCGCGGTGATGATCATCATCATCGTGACGGTCAGTGTGATTGATCTGGTCTCGGCCCGGATTCGCAAGTCACTGATCTGAGGGTTGGGGGGCGGTATCAGTCTGGCGCTTGTGCTGCCAGATTGTGCAGGTACTGCGCCAACTGCAGCCCGGCGTCGGCCAGAGCGCCGTTGTTCACAATGGTGCAGTCGGCCCGCAGGTCTGCAAACTGGTTGTTGCGGGCCAGCCGTTGGGCGACTGCATGGCTTGAATCGCGGCCGCGCTGGTGCAGCCGCTGTGCCAGTTGGTGGGCATCGGCCAGCACTTGCACCACCTGCACGTTGTGCCCCAATGCCATGGCGTGTCCCAGGGTGTTGGCATGTTCACGCGACCCGTTCACCACCACCACCCGTCCTGCGGTGACATCGGCCGCGTAGTCTGCGCTGACGCCATATCCAAAGCCATGTGCCTGCCAATGCCAGGCCAGGGCGCGTGTCTCCAGCAGCTGTTCAAAGTAGCAGGCTGAAACTTCGTCATGGTCAGAGCCCGGTTGGGCCGGCCGTGTCACCACCCGCCGGCTGAACACCACCTGGGCGTTTTCGGCCAGGCGGTGTTGGGCCCAGGCCATCACGCTGTCTTTGCCGGCACCGGATGCGCCACACACCAGTACCCACTTGCCGCTCATGCCAACAACTCCGCATCGGCCAGGCGTACAAAGTTGGCGCCAGGCTCTGGCTCCACAAACAGGCACAGGCGGTCCAGCACCAGCGGGTGCTCCTGGTTGAGCCGGGCAATCGATCCATTCACTGCGCGGATCACCACCTGTGCCAGGGGCTCGGCAACGGGTGCGGTAAGGGTGAAGTGCAACTGGTAACGCTCCAGGACATGGGGGTAGCCGTACAGCATCAACAGCTCCTGCGCACGCGCATCCAGGGGTTGCGCCAGGCGGCGCGCCAAGTCCTGTTGTGACAGTGGCGCCCGCAAATCGTCCAGGCTGGTGACACAGCTTGCAGCCAGTGTGGCCAGCGCTGCAGGCGGTGTTTGGGGGACCACGGCGGTAAAGTTGTCCAGGCGGGTTGCGACCATGGGACCCAGTGCCAGCGGCTTGATTTGTTGGGCCAGAGCACGCATACGCGCAAGCAGGTCGGCCTCTGTGACCCCGTCGCGCAGGGTAAATGGTGCCTTCAGCGTGGCGTGGAAGCCATAACGGCGCGGGTAGGCCGTCAGTTGCAACAACTGCTGCGCGGAGATCTCTGCCAGTGCGGGTTGTACCAGGGCCTGGTTCGTGCACTCGTCCCGCCCCAGCCAATGGGCGCCAAAGTTCCACCAGGGTGTGCCCTGTGTGGGTGTGAAATAGATGGCGTACCGTGTGCTCATGCCTGCGCTCCCGCATCCACCACCAGTTGCACCCGGTCGCCACAAAACACGGTTTCGCCGTATTTGATGGGCACGCCGTCCATGTCGGCATCCACACTCTCGACACACAACAGGGGGCGATTCACCGGCTGCGCCAATAGCCGCGCGGTTTCGTCCGATGGCATCTGTGTGGTGATGCGGCTGAGTGCGCGCACATAGTCCTGCACGCCAAAGTGTTTCAGGATTTCGGTGGTGCGGGTGCCTTCGTTCAACATGTCCAGCAGCCCGGCAAAACGCAGTGCCGGGTAGTAGGCGGTGGCAAGTCCGATGGGGGCGTCGTTGGCCTCGTCCAGGGTCTCCACCATCAAGACCTTGGCGCCCTTGGCGAGTTTGAGTTCGTGCTGCACCTGGGCAGGTGCGGGCACCTCGCAGGCGCTCAGCAATTGTTTGCTGGGTATCAGGCCCTGCTGCAGCAGGTTTTCGCTGAAACGGGTGCGCCGTGTCAGCGCGTAGTCCAGCAGTTCGTGTTGCACAAACATGCCGCGTCCCGCTTCTATGCGCACCAGGCCTTCGGTTTGTAATGCGGACACGGCCTGGCGCAAGGTATGGCGGTTGACACCAAAGCGCGCAGACAGCTCGACTTCGCCGGGCAGGCGCCCAGTATCCGAGTAGGCGCGGTTGCGGATTTCGGTGGTCAGGGTGTCGGCAATCTGCCGCCACACGGACACACCGCTGCGACGCCCTGGGCTGCTGGAAGTGAGTACATCAAAGGACATTTTGCAGGTGCTCCATGGGGGTATGGCACACCTGAAATTGCTTGCGGCGTGTCATAAATTCTTCATGTTGTGCAGTTGAACTACATGCATGGGCAACGCGATGCGATGTCCTTGCATTCCATCCGTTCACTTTACTAACTGATTTAGACATCTGTATGACAAGCGACACCTCAACCGCACCGCATGCCCCACGACAGGCATGGCTGGCTACCTTGGCCCGGGCCAGCGTGGCACAGCTGGAAAGTGTTCTCCCCCCAGCGGCCGACCTGCCCACACTGCAGCAGGTGCGCCCCGCTGAAGTGGGCATGGTGATGCTGCGCGGCCGGGTGGGCGGCACCGGCAACCCTTTCAATCTGGGCGAGGCCAGCATGGTGCGCTGCGCCGTACGCCTGGGCGAAGGGCCGCTGGGCGTGGGCTATGTATTGGGACGCAACAAACGCCAGGCCGAATTGGTTGCGCTGTGTGATGCCCTGTTGCAAGACCCCGAGCACCATGATCGTCTGCACGGCTTGTTGGTTGAACCGCTGGCGGCGGCACAGGCACATGCCCGCACGCAGCAACAGCGTGCGGTCGCCGCCTCCAAGGTTGAGTTCTTCACCTTTGTGCGGGGTGAAGCATGAGCGCGAACCCACTACTGGCCCCCGGTTTGCCGGACGTGGTGCATGGCAGTCAGCAGGCCTTTCGCGCCGTGCTGGATGCGCTGGCCCGACCCGGCACGGTGTGTGTGATTGGCGATGGGTTGCCCGGGGTGGCCCTGGGCGGCGCCATGGCGCGTTTGCTGCTGTCGCTGACCGACGATGAAACCCCTGTCTGGTGGCGGCGTGCGGACCCCACCGTGCAGCGCTGGCTGCAGTTTCACACCGGGGCCGGCGTCGCCGCGAATCCGGGTGCTGCGAGTTTTGCGGTCATCCACGACCTGGATGCGCCATTTGACCTGGCCGACTTTGCGATGGGCAGCGCGGAATCTCCCGAGTTTTCCACCACGCTGATGGTTGAGCTGCCTGCCCTGCACGGCGGCCCGGAGCTGGAGTGGCGTGGCCCCGGCATTGAAGTGGTGCAACGGGTGGGCCTGTGTGGTGTGCCTCAGCACTTCTGGTCCCAGTGGCAGGCCAACCATGCGGCGTTTCCGGCGGGTGTGGACCTGGTGTTCACCTGTGGCGACAAAGCGCTGGGCCTGCCCCGCACCACACGCGTTCGCCGATTGGAAAGGGTCTGATATGTACGTAGCAGTCAAGGGCGGCGCGGCCGCCATCGAAAGCTCCTGGCGCTTGCTGGATACCCAGCGGCGTGGTGACACGGCCATAACCGAACTGTCGGTGGCACAAATCCGCTCCCAGCTTTCGCTGGCGGTGGACCGGGTGATGAGCGAGGGGGCCTTGTTCGACCCCGAGCTCGCCGCGCTGGCCATCAAACAGGCCAGTGGTGACCTGGTGGAAGCCATTTTTTTGCTGCGCGCCTACCGCACCACCTTGCCACGGCTGGGTTACACCGTTCCGCTGGACACGGCCCGCATTGACCTGGTGCGCCGCATATCGGCCACCTTCAAAGAGGTGCCCGGTGGCCAGCTGCTGGGGCCTACCTACGACTACACCCAGCGCCTGTTGGACTTCAGGCTGCTGGCCGAGGGCGGCACAGAGGCTGCACAGCCTGCGCCTGCAATACAAACACCCCCAGCAGTGCCGGTGGATGACAACCGGCTGGTGCCCCGAATCAATGACCTGTTGGCCCGCGAGGGCCTGCTGGAGACGCCCCAGCCACTGGACGGCGCAGCACCGGGCGACCTGACCCGCGACCCTTTGATGTTCCCCGCCAACCGTGCGCTGCGCCTGCAGGCGCTGGCCCGGGGCGACGAAGGCTGGCTGCTGGCCATGGGTTATTCCACACAACGCGGTTATGCCAATGCACACCCTTTTGCCGGTGAGATTCGCCGAGGGTTTGTGCGGGTGGAACTGGAGCCCGATGAACTGGGCTTTGTGGTCGACATTGGCGACCTGGAGGTGACCGAATGCCAAATGATCAACCAGTTCCATGGCAGCAAGGACATCCCGCCCCAGTTCACCCAGGGCTACGGCCTGGCCTTTGGCGGGGCCGAGCGCAAGGCCATGGCCATGGCCCTGGTGGACCGCGCATTACGTGCCGATGAGCTGGGCGAGCCCCGCGTGGCACCGGCGCAGGACGAAGAGTTTGTGTTGTCCCACGCGGACAACGTCGAGGCATCGGGCTTTGTGCAGCACCTGAAGCTGCCGCACTACGTGGATTTTCAGGCCGAGCTGGAGCTGGTGCGCAAGCTGCGCGCCAGCCACGCACAGGCCGACACGTCACAACCCGAACAACAGCAGGAAGCCGCATGATGGACAACCACTACAACTTTGCGTTTCTGGACGAACGCACCAAAAAGCGCATACGCCGCGCCCTGCTCAAAGCCGTGGCCGTGCCCGGCTACCAGGTGCCCTTCGGGTCACGCGAAATGCCATTTGCTTACGGATGGGGCACGGGTGGCGTGCAGGTAACGGCCAGCATCATCGGGCTGGACGATGTGCTCAAGGTGATTGACCAGGGGGCGGACGACACGACCAATGCGGTCAACATACGCCGCTTTTTTGCGCGTACCACCGGCGTGGCCACCACCGAAAAAACACGCGATGCGACGCTGATCCAGACCCGCCACCGCATACCCGAGCTGCCGTTGACAGAGAAGCAGATTCTGGTCTACCAGGTGCCTATGCCCGAGCCGCTGTCCAAGCTGGAGCCGCGCCGGCGCGAAGCCATCAAGATGCATGCGCTGACCGAATACGGCCTGATGCATGTGCGCCTGTACGAGGACATTGCGCAGTTGGGCGCTATCTCGCGCAGCTACGACTATCCCGTCATGGTCAACGAGCGTTACCTCATGTCGCCATCGCCCATTCCCAAGTTTGACAACCCCAAGATGCACATGAACCCGGCCCTGCAGCTCTTCGGTGCCGGGCGCGAAAAGCGCCTGTACGCCATTCCGCCGTACACCCCGGTGCGTAGCCTGGACTTTGAAGACCACCCGTTTGAGGTGCAGCGCTGGGACCATGCCTGTGCACTGTGTGGCGCAGGCGAGAGTTTTCTGGATGAAATGATTGTGGACGACCAGGGCAGCCGCTTGTTTGTGTGTTCTGACAGCGACTACTGCGAAGAACGCCGCAGCGCCGGTGCGGTGGGTACGCAGCAGGCTGTGACCCTGCACGATGCCCTGGCCCGGCAGGAGGCCGCATGAGCGCGCCGGTTTTGTTATCTGCGCGCCAGGTCGGCAAGGCCTTTATGCACCAGGGCCAGCCGCGCTGGGCGTGCCGGGGTGTGAGTTTCGATTTGTACCCCGGCGAGGTGCTGGCGGTGGTGGGTGAGTCGGGGTCGGGCAAAAGCACGCTGCTGCGCCTGCTGGCTGCACGCCATGCCTGTGATGAGGGTTCGGTGCACTACGACGTGCGCTCCGAGTCCGACGAAGCGTCTGCCGGTTTGGTGGATTTGTCGGAACTGTCCGAAGCCCGCTTGCGCTGGCTGGCCCGCACCGATTGGGGTTTTGTCGAACAACATGCCCGTGACGGCCTGCGCATGAATGTGTCGGGCGGTGCCAATGTCGGTGAGCGCCTGATGGCGCTGGGATCTCGCAACTACGGTGGGCTGCGCAGCGAAGCGTTGTCGTGGATGCAGCGTGTAGAGCTGGACACCACCCGCATAGACGATTTGCCCGCCACCTACTCCGGTGGCATGCAACAGCGTTTGCAGATTGCACGCAACCTGGTGACCCATCCACGCCTGGTGTTCATGGACGAACCCACCACTGGCCTGGATGTGTCGGTACAGGCCCGCCTGCTGGACCTGCTGCGTGAGCTGGTGGACGAGCTGCAACTGGCCGCCGTGGTGGTCACACACGACCTGGCCGTGGCGCGCCTGTTGGCCCAACGCATGCTGGTCATGAAAGACGGCCAGGTGGTCGAGCAGGGTCTGACCGACCGGGTGCTGGATGACCCCCAGCACCCCTACACCCAGCTGCTGGTTTCTTCGGTTTTAACCCCTTAAGAGTGGACCCCATGGCGACTGTCATTGAAACCATTGCCCTGAGCAAAACATTCACCCTGCATCACCGCGCGGGGGCCAAGCTGCCGGTATTTGCCAACATCGACCTGCAGGTGCAAGCCGGCGAATGCCTGGCACTGACCGGCCACTCCGGCAGCGGGAAAAGTTCTCTGCTGCGCTGCCTGTACGGCAACTACGGTGCCACCAGTGGTGAGGTGCGCATCCGGCATCTGGACCACTGGGTCAACCTGGGCCAGGCCGAGGCGCGCGAGGTGTTTGATGTGCGCCGCCGCACCATGGGTTATGTGTCGCAGTTTTTGCGCACCATTCCGCGGGTGTCCACGCTGGACATCGTGGCCGACCCGCTGCGTCGCCTGGGGCATAGCGCAGCCGAGGCCCGCACCCAGGCCGCGCAGTGGCTAACCAGGCTGAACCTGCACGAACACCTGTGGCACCTGCCACCCGCCACGTTTTCGGGCGGCGAGCAGCAGCGCGTCAACATCGCCCACGGAATGATCACCAACCCGCCCGTGTTGCTGCTGGATGAACCTACGGCCTCGCTGGACGCCGACAACCGCCGCGTGGTGGTGGAGCTGATACATGCCGCGCGCGCCAAAGGCAGCGCCATCGTGGGCATCTTCCACGACGACGAAGTGCGCGAAGCCGTGGCCACCCGCAGCTTTGACGTGGAACAACACCGCAACCCCAACTGATTCTCCAGAAGGAAACCTTTATGAACCAACGCATCATTCGCAACGCCCGTGTGGTCACGGCGGACGAAGAGTTTACCGGCACCGTGTGTATCGAGGACGGCGTCATCCGCTCCGTGGACCGTGGCGACACCTCCGTGCCAAACGCGCAGGACTGGGCGGGCGACTGGCTCATGCCCGGCCTGGTGGAAGTGCATACCGACAACCTGGAGAAACACCTGTCACCCCGCCCCGGTGTGTTGTGGAACGCGCACTCGGCCATGATGGTGCACGACGCCCAATGTGCCGCAGCTGGCATCACCACGGTGCTGGACTCGGTGGTGATTGGTGACCTGGACGCCGGTGGCGCGCGCTGCCAGACACAGCACACGTCGATTGCCGCGCTGCACCAGTGCCGTGATGAAGGGCTGATGCGCGTGGAGCACTTGTTGCACCTGCGCTGTGAAGTGTCGGCCCCCGACATTCTGGAAGTGTTCCACCAGTATTCGGATGACAGCCTGCTCAAGCTGGTGAGCGTGATGGACCACACCCCAGGCCAGCGCCAGTGGCGCGACCTGACCAGTTACCGCCGCTACTCCGAACGCAATGGCAGCTACACCGATGCGGAGTTTGACGCCATGATTGCCGAGCGCAAAGCCGACCAGCAGGCATTTGCGCTGCCACACCGCAAGGTGATTGTGCAGGCCAGCCGCGAACGCAACATCCCCCTGGCCAGCCACGACGACACCCTGGTCAGCGATGTGGAGTTGGCCATCGAAGAAGGCGTGGGCATTTCTGAGTTCCCCACCACCGTGGCCGCCGCGCAGGCAGCGCGCAAGGCCGGTTTGGCCATCGTGATGGGTGGGCCCAATATGGTCAAGGGCGGCTCCCACTCGGGCAACGTGTCGGCGGCGGAGCTGGCCCAGCTGGATCTGCTGGACGTGTTCTCTTCAGACTACGTGCCCAGCAGCCTGTTGCTGGCCACCTTCATGCTGGGCCAGCTGGAAGGCTGGAGCCTGCCAAAGGCGGTACGCACGGTCACGCGCAATGCGGCGCAGTCCATAGGCCTGCATGACCGGGGCGAGGTGGCTCCGGGTCTGCGTGCCGATCTGCTGCGGGTACGCATGACCCAGGTGGGCACGCCCATGGTGGTGGAGACCTGGCTGGGCGCCCAGCGCGCGCACTAAGCACGGGTTCTAGTCCGATGCCACTGACCCATATTGCCGCCCACAACCTGCCCAGCGCCGTGCGCCTGGGCGAGGCCCCCACACTGGCACCCAGTGCCGTGGTGCGCGATTGCCACTTTGGCCGTTACACGCAGGTGGGTGAACAGGTGCAGATGCAGGACTGTGTGCTGGGGGACTACTCTTACCTGCAACCCCACTGCGACCTGATCTCGACCGACATCGGCAAGTTTGCGAATATTGCTGCCATGGTGCGCATCAACCCCGGCTTTCACCCCATGGAGTGCCCCACGCTGCACCACTTTACCTACCGGCCTGTCATGTACGGCCTGGCAGAGCAGAACGATGAAGACTTCTTTGCCTGGCGGCGCCGGCAGCGTGTCACGATTGGCCACGACACCTGGATAGGGCACGGTGTGGTCATCATGCCCGGTGTGCACATTGGCAATGGGGCGGTGGTGGGCAGCAATGCCGTGGTCACCAAAGACGTGCCAGCCTACGCCATTGTGGGTGGTGTGGCCGCCAAGCTGATCCGTTACCGCTTTCCCCGCGCCATCGCCCAGGCGCTGGAGGCCACCGCCTGGTGGGACTGGGACCACGCCACGCTGACCGCGCGTTTGCCCGAGTTCAAGGATCTGCGGAAGTTTTTGGCGAAGTACTGCCCTGAGCGGCTTATGTAAAACTGGCCTGTAGCACCCGCGAAATATAGAGGTGTCGCTACTAAATGTATAGCGATTGGTTCTGCGCAGCCTACATCTCCACAATTGTCTGAAAGCCACCCCAGATCAGACGCTTGCCGTCATAGGGCATGGGGTTGGCTTCCGGCGTCATGCGCGGATCGGCCATGAGTTTTGGCCATGCCGCGTCGCGCACTGCGCGCGAAGGCCACACGACCCAGGAGAAGATGACGCTTTCGTTCTTTTCTTTCTTGACCGCCAGCGGGAATGAGGTGAGCTTGCCGTCCGGCACGTCATCACCCCAGCACTCCACCACCTTCAGGGCCCCGTATTCCTTGAAGAGCGGCGCCGCCTGCGTGGCGTGCTGGATGTATTTTTCCTTGTTCTCATTGGGCACTGCGGCCACGAATCCATCGATGTATTGCATGTTTAGCTCCTTGTTGTCTGGGTTGTTTCAGGTAGAAATTTCGTTGGCGGGTGGCGTGAATGATTGGAAGCCCGCTACGTCCAACTCCCGCACAGGGCGTACTTCAATGCTGCCGTGTTGCACCGGCGGTATCTTGGTGGCCAGGCGGATGGCATCGTTTAGGTCCTTGGCCTCCAGCAGGTAGAAGCCCGCCAGCTGTTCCTTGGTTTCGGCAAAGGGGCCATCGGTCATGGACAGCTGGCCATTGCGCACACGCAGGGTGGTGGCGGTTTCTACCGGGTGCAGGGGTTCAGCAGCCAGCAGATGCCCGCTTGTTTGCAGGCCCTTGGCAGCCTCGAAACACACGGCGTCCGGGCAGGCGTTCCACTTCTCTTTGGAGAGGTAGACCAGGCAGAGGTACTTCATTGAGGGCTCCTTTCTATTACTGTGTGGCCACCGCTTCGACCTGGATGCGCAGGCCCACGTCCATGCTGAAGCCATAGTCCTTGCCGGCCGACAGACCAAAGGCGTCGCGTTTGAAACTGCCACTGGCGTCTGCGCCGCAGAGATCGCGTTTGAGCATGGGGTGGGGTAAACACTTGAACAGATGGATGCTCAGGTTGACCGGTTGTGTGTGGCCGTTGAGCGTCAGCGCACCCTGCAGCTGCGTGGGGCTGCCATTCACAAACTTTTCCAATGTGCCCTTGTAGGTGGCGCGGGGGGATTTCTCCACGTCGAAGAAGTCTTTGCCAGTTGCCCAGGCGTTCATGACCGGCAGGCCGAAGTCGATGGATGCCAGGTCAATGGTGATCTCCACCGTGCCGGTGCCGGCTGCTTTGTCCAGCACCACGGTACCGGAATTTTTGGTCATCTTGCCCCGCCAGACCGAGATACCCATGTGGTCGGCCTCAAAACTGGGGTAGGTGTGGGCCGGGTCTATGGTGTAGCTGACGGGTGCCGCCAGCACACTGCCTGATACCAGCGCAAGTGCAGCCCACAAAGTTGTCATACGGGCCGTGATCACTTGGATGCCTCCACGTGTTGCGCAAACTTGTTCAAAATGGATTGCCAGCCGAAGCGCTGCTGCTCCACCGGGTGTTCGTTCTCCGCTTCAAAGGTAGAGCGCACGGTCACACCGTCGGCGCCTTCGATGAATTCGACGGTTCCGGTGCGGTCGCCAAAGGCGTATTCGATGCGCTGGTTGGGCACAACCTTGGTGTAGGTGCCTGCAAAGTCAAATCCAAAACTGCCGTCCTTGGCCTCCATACGGGATGAGAAGGCGCCGCCCTCGCGCAGATCAACTGTGGATTTGGTGGTGTGCCAGTCGTCGGACGCGGCATTCCACTGGACGATATCGGCCGGCGTGGTGTACGCGGCCCAGACCTTGGCAACGGGCGCGTGGATAAGGGTTTCAACGGTGATTTGCATAAGGAGGCTCCTTAGGTTGGGTGCCGGTGGTTGGCGGTTTTAAACAAACTAGTCGATCGGGTCGGGGCCTATTCGACATCCATGGAAAATATATTTGAAATTATTTTGTGAGCTCTGACAGCCGCCGCTCCAGGAAGCGGCGCTCGGGCTCCAGCTGTACCCGCGCCAAAGCTGCCTGATAAGAGGCGCGGGCCTCATCCCAACGTTGCAACCTGCGGCACATATCGGCCCGCGCCGCATGGGCCAGGTGGTAGTCCTGCATGGCAGGGAGCGTGAGCAGTTCATCCACCAACGCGAGTCCCTGCGCAAACCCGGCGTGCATGGCAATGGCCACCGCGCGGTTGAGCGCAACGACGGGCGACCGCTCCATGCCCAACAGTTCATCGTAGAGGCCGACAATCTGGCCCCAGTCGGTCTGGTCGGCAGTTTGGGCCTCTGCATGCACTGCAGAAATGGCGGCCTGCAGAGCGTAGGGACCTATGCCGGGCATGTGCAGGGCCTTCTCCACCAGGGCACACCCCTCTGCAATCAGTTCGGCGTTCCAGCGTGTACGGTCCTGTTCCTCCAGCGGTATCAAGTTGCCCGCACTGTCTGTACGCGCGTCGCGGCGCGATTCATGGAGCAGCATCAGCGCCAGAAGAGAGTGGACCTCGGCCGATGGTGGGGCTGGCAACACCTCGGCGATCAATCGGGTCAGACGTATGGCCTCGTGCGACAGGTCTGTGCGCGTTAGCAACGCGCCCGAAGACGGGGAATAAGCTTCATTGAACACCAGGTAGAGCACCCGCAACACGCTGTGCATGCGCGCCGCCAGCTCATCGGCTTCAGGCACACGGTAGGGAATTTTGGCATCGCGGATCTTGGCCTTGGCGCGGACAATGCGCTGCGCCACTGTGGTCGCGGGTATCAGGTAGGCGCGGGCGATTTCCTCGGTGGTCAGGCCGCAGACCTCGCGCAGCGTGAGCGCCACCTGCGCATCCGGCGCCAGCGCGGGGTGGCAGCAGGTGAAGATGAGGCGCAGCGAGTCATCTTCCAGTTCGGCAGATACGTCGGTGGGCACCGTTTCATCGGCAATCGCCTCCAGCGACTGCTCCATGGTTTCGGTGGAGGTGAAACGCACTTGCCTGCGGATGCTGTCAATGGCCTTGAAGCGCCCGGCAGATACCAGCCAGGCTGATGGATTGGCTGGAACACCCTGCGCAGGCCACTGCTCCAGCGCGGCGCGAAAGGCCTCGTGCAGCGCCTCTTCCGCCAGGTCAAAATCACCCAGCAACCGCACCAGCGTGGCGAAGACGCGCCGCGCATCGCGGCGGTACACGATTTCAATGGCTTGCGTGGTGTTGTAGGCCGTGCTCATTCCTCAAGAATATCGCAAGCGACCCCTGCGACCGAGCGTCGGTGTGTATTCCGGAAATTACTGGCCAGCCTGCGGGTCTTGACTAGGGCGTCCATCCGAAGGCGGGTTGAATCTGGGCTGGAGTCGAGACAATGCGGGCGTAGACTGCCGCGAAATAGGCGCAGTAAAGCAGTCATAGGTATCTGCATAGAACGATCAAATTGGTGTGCTCAAGCTTGCCCGTGTCTCACTGGATGCAATCTGCGAATGTTGGCTTGGAACCAACAAAACGCGCACCGCGAAGGTCGCACCCGGAAAACAATGCGCCGTCGAATTCACATTCTTCGAAGAGGCTGGCTCGAAACTCGACCCCTCGAAACACTGCGTGGCTGAGATTGCATCGCAAGAAGCGGGTTCGCCTGCCGCCCCATTCTTGCAGCGCCTTTGGGCTGGTGAATGCTGCCGCTACCATTCTGCAGTCCTCAAAGGTGGAGCCTATGAACTCAGTTCCATATAGCGGTCTTTCATAAATGACTGCAATTGGTCCAAGAGCAACTATCGGCGATCAATGTGCGCCAGTGCATAGTCCACAAAGGCTTTGAGTTTCGCGGACTGCTGCCGTCTGCTGGGGTAATACAAATAGAAACCGGGGAAGCTTGGCGAGAAGTCAGTCAAGACGCGCCTGAGCGTCTTCGCCTGGATGTGCGGACGCGAAAGCTGCTCAAACGTGTAGGCCAGGCCAATCCCTTCCAATGCGGCCTCGGCAGGGAAGAGTGAATCGCTGATGGTCAGATTGCCGCCGGTCTCGTACTCGACCAGACGGCCATCGACCTCCAGTTCCCACTTGTGGATGGAACCACTGCCGGCAAACCGGTAGCGCACGCAGTTGTGGTTCACCAGTTCGGACGGGTGGCGCGGCGCAGGATGCCGCTTGAAATACGCCGGTGCGCCAACGATGGCCACCGAGATAGGCCCGCCGAGTGGGATGGCGACCATGTCTTTCTGCACACTCTCGCCCAAGCGCACACCGGCATCCAACCCGCGCTCGACGATGTCGACATACCCTTCGTCATTGGACAGCTCAATCTGCACATCCGGGTGTGCTTGCAGAAACCCGGCCAGAAGGGGCTGCAGCACCATTGCAATCGAGATGCGCGCAGCGTTGATGCGCAGCACACCCGATGGACGGCCCTGCAGCGCATGCACCTGTTCGCTGGCGGCCAGCATGTCCCCGAGCGCAGGCCCGACCCGCGCCAAATAGGCTTCGCCCGCCTCGGTCAAGCTGACGCTGCGGGTGGTCCGGTTCAGCAGCCGGACGCCGAGCCGCCCCTCCAGTTGGCGAATGGCCTGGCTCAGAGCTGAAGGCGAAACCTCCAGTGCCGCAGCAGCGGTCGTGAACCCACGGTGCTCTGCAACTTTGCAAAAAGCCACCAGTCCATCGAGTTGGTTGAGTTTCATATTTTGAAGTTTAGCTTCATAAGGTTTGCAGTGTTATGCCATTTATCTTTTCAATGAACAAACCTACATTCGCTCCATCAACCAGGAGAATTGCATGACGGAGAAACAGGTTTGGCTCATTACCGGCGCTGGCCGCGGCTTGGGCGTAGACGTTGCCAAGGCCGCACTGGCAGCTGGCCACAGCGTCGTCGCGACCGGCCGCGACGCGGCAAAGGTCACCGCCGCCATCGGAGCGCACGACGCGCTGATGAGCGTCAAACTGGATGTGACCCATCCGCAAGACGCCTACGCCGCAGTCGACGCCGCCATCGACCGGTTCGGCCGCATCGACGTGTTGGTCAACAATGCGGGCAATTTCTATGCGGGATTCTTCGAAGAGCTGAGTCCTGAACAGGTGCGCCAGCAGATCGAAACGCTGCTGTTCGGCCCGATGAACGTGACACGCGCCGTGCTGCCGGTGATGCGTAAACAGCGCTCGGGTCTGCTGCTAACCATCTCCTCGACGGCAGGCATTGTTGGTGGCATGTTCTGCAGCGCATACGCCGCTGCCAAGTTCGGCATAGAAGGCTGGATGGAGTCGCTGACGCCGGAGCTAGCCCCACTTAGCATCCACACGATGCTGGTGGAGCCCGGCTTCTTCCGCACCGAATTGTTGACAGCGGATTCCACAACCTACGCACCCTCCACCATCGCTGACTATGCCGAGCGCAGCCAGGCGACGGTCACGACCTGGAGCAGTATGGACGGCAAACAGGGGGGCGACCCCGCCAAACTGGCCCACGCCATCGTGCGACTGGCTGGCACCGATACGCCACCGGCCCGCTTCGCCGCCGGCGCAGACGCGTTGCAGACCTTTGAAGGTAAAGCCAAGCTGCTGCTCGCACAGGCAGATGCGCACCGGGAACTGTCATCCGCAATGGCTTTCGCGGAAGCCTGAACCACACACCTACTTACCAAACTGGAGAACACCAAATGAACACCAACAAGCAAACACCAGGCGCTGGCGCGCTGGAGAGACGCAACTTCCTGGCCACCGCAGCATGGACCGGAGCCGCCCTAGCTGTTGGCCCCGTGTCACCAGCCATAGCCGCACCGCAGAGGACCGCCATGAAGACACGCAAGCTCGGACAACTGAAAGTCTCGGAGTTGGGCGCCGGATGCATGAGCATCAGCGCCAATTACGGTCCGCCTGCGGACAAAGGCCAGAGCATTCAGCTCCTACGAACCGCTTTTTCGCGGGGTGTCACCTTCTTTGATACGGCCGAGGTATATGGGCCGTTCACCAGCGAAACACTGGTGGGCGAAGCACTGGCACCTATCCGCAACAAAGTGGTCATTGCAACCAAGTTCGGCTTTGACATGGAGCACGGCGGCGCCTTGAACAGCCGGCCTGAGCACATCCGTAAAGTGGTGGAGGCGTCGTTGAAACGCCTGCGGACTGACCGCATCGACCTGTACTACCAGCACCGGGTTGATCCGGCCGTACCGATTGAGGAGGTCGCCGGTACCGTCAAGGACCTGATCGCGCAGGGCAAGGTGTTGCATTTCGGGCTGTCCGAAGCAAGTGCCAAAACCATCCGCCGGGCGCATGCGGTGCAGCCGGTCTCTGCGGTCCAGACCGAATATTCGATCATGAACAGGGACCCGGAGCGCAACGGCGTACTACTAGCCTGTGAGGAGTTGGGTATTGGCTTCGTTCCCTGGGGTCCCGTCGGCATGGGCTATTTGACCGGCAAGATCGATGCCCGCACAAGGTTGGATGCCAAAACAGACCTGCGCGCCGGGTTTGACCGGTTTTCCCCAGCGAACCTTGTTGCCAACCAACCCGTTATTGCGCTCCTGCAAGGTGTGGCTCGGCGAAAAGGCTCGACACCGGCACAGGTCGCCCTGGCCTGGCTACTCGCACAAAAGCCGTGGATAGTGCCTATTCCCGGCACACGCAGTTTGGCGCACTTCCAGGAGAACGTTCAATCTATCAACATTCAGTTAACAGCTGCGGACCTACGCGCGATGGACACAGCATTGGCAAAGCTAACCGTGCACGGTGGCCGCATGAATGTGATGCAGATGCAGGTCATTGACCAGACCATGTGAGCATCGTGATGCCCTTAGTCAGCAATGGGCGTGAACAGAATCGTCGCCAAACCTAGGAGATAGTGAGCGCAGTGAGATGGAGCCAAAGCGGACACAGGGCAATGTCCGCATCTGGCCCACAGCCGAAGTCTAGCCTCCAGGCACGTCTGCTGACCTCGGCCAATTTGGCGTGGGCTTGCTTGCGGATTAATAAACCCGCAGCACCTCAAATTGCTGTCGGATTGAAGCGACCTGTATCCACACCTCATCACCCTCACATTTACCCAGCATGGCCCTGCCCAAAGGGGCTTCGCTGCTGATGACCTGAACCA
>JAZKDY010000117.1:0-11202 GCA_040387325.1 Pseudomonadota bacterium
CGTCCAGCGTGAACAGGCCTTTTTCCTTGATGGCCTTGCAGATGGTGCCCTTGTTGACGCCGTTGCAACCGCAGACCTCGGCCGAGTCGGGCATGGTGGCGGCCTTGCTGTGGCCTTCGTGGCCGGTGTCGCCGATATTGGATTCACCAAACATCAGCTTGTCGCGGATGTCGCTGATGGAGCGACCGTCACGCAGCAGCTTGAAGTACCAGCTGCCGTCCACTGTGTCGCCATACAGGCAGGCGCCGACCAGCTTGTCGTTCTTGATGACCAGCTTCTTGTAGACGCCGCCATAGGGGTCGCTCATCACCAGTTCTTCCGTGCCCTCGCCACCGGAGAAATCACCCGCGCTGAACAAGTCAATGCCGGTGACCTTGAGCTTGGTCGATGTGAGGGAGCCCTGGTAACGGCCAATGCCGTATTGCGCCAGATGGTTGGCTGCAACCTTGGCCTGCTCGAACAGAGGTGCCACCAGACCGTAGGCAATGCCGCGGTGGGCCGCGCATTCACCCACGCTGTAGATGCGGGCGTCGGTCGTGGTCTGCATCGTGTCGTTGACGACGATGCCTTTGTTGCAGTGCAGGCGCATGGATTCGGCCAGCGCGGTGTTGGGGCGAATGCCCACGGCCATGACGACCAGGTCGGCAGCCACTTCGGTACCGTCCTTGAACTTGATGGCGGTGACACGCCCATCGGCGCCGCCCACCAGCTCTTGTGTTTGTGCGCCGATCAGGAACTTCAGGCCCCGGTCTTCCAGCGACTTTTGCAGCATCTTGCCGGCCACGGTGTCCAGCTGGCGCTCCATCAGCGTGGGCATCACGTGCACCACGGTCACGTTCATGCCGCGCAGCATCAGGCCGTTGGCCGCTTCCAGACCCAAGAGGCCGCCGCCGATGACGACAGCGTTCTTGTACTTGGTGGCCGCGTCGATCATGGCGTTGGTGTCGGCAATGTCGCGGTAGGCGATCACGCCTTGCAGGTCTTTGCCGGGCACGGGCAGGATGAAGGCATTGGAGCCGGTGCACATCAGCAGGCGGTCGTATTCGGTGCTGATTTTTTCGCCAGCAGCATTGGTGGCATGCACCACGCGCTTGATACGGTCCACTTCGGTCACGGTCCAGCCGGCGTGCAGGGTGATGTGGTTCTCGGTGTACCACTCCCAGGAGTTCAGCACGATCTCTTCGATCGTCTGCTCACCGGCCAGCACGGGGGACAGCAGGATGCGGTTGTAATTGGGGTGTGGCTCGGAGCCAAAGACGGTGACGTCGTACAGATCGGGTGCAATCTTCAACAGCTCTTCCAGCGTGCGAACGCCCGCCATGCCATTGCCTATCATTACCAACTTGGATTTTTTCATTGCGGCCACTCCTGGTATCGAAAACCATCAGCACGTGGATGCTCCACCTGCCAAATAAAAAGAGAAAAGGGAATAGTTCAAACACGGCCACGAGGCCGGTACACCAAACTCAACACCAATGCATACGTCGTTGTATGCAGAACCCGCAGTGCAATCGCTAAGGTCATGGGCGCGCCGTTACGCCCGCTATCCTTTATGCAAGAGCTGTGCCATATGATGGTGTTAACCCTGACTTTGCCCCCCAAAAACCGTGGCGCTGGTGTGCGTCTTGCATGCCAGGCACCTGTTTCCCCTCTGAGAACCGTGTTTTTATGACGACTGCCCTGGTCCATGTGAATGGTTTAAAAACGGCCCTCCCGCTGGCGGCTGACCTGGCCGCCGCCGGGTTTGAGGTACTGGCCACGGTGCAAGACCGCGCCAAGCTAATGCAAGAAGTGGTGCGCCATGCACCAGATGTGCTCATTTGTGATGCGCCCGCGCCCGACGAGGCGCTGTTCAAGGCCACGGCCGCCATTGCAGAAATGGCGCCCTGCGCCGTCATCGTGTTCACGGCCGATGCCGATGTGGGCCACATGGACCGCGCCCTGGCATCGGGCGTTCACGGTTACGAGGTCAATGGTTACGCCGCACCGCGCCTGCGCGCCCTGGTGCACCTGGCCCAGGCCCGCTTTCGCCAGGCCCAGGCCCATGCCCAGGCGCTGGCCGATATCTCCACCCGTTTTGAAGAGCGCAAGCTGGTGGAGCGGGCCAAGGGCATCCTGATGCAGACCCAGCAGCTGTCGGACGACGACGCCTTCCACATCCTGCGCACCGCCTCCATGCACACCAACCAGCGGCTGGGCCAGGTGTCGCAGCACATCGTGCAGTCCGCCCGTTTTGCGGAAGACGTGAACCGCTGCGGCCAGCTGCGCATGTTGTCGCAGCGCCTGGTCACGCTGCAGGTGCTGCAAGGCGTGGTGGGGGCGGGGCCTTTTGCGCAGCAGCTGGCAGAGTCTGTGCAGCGTATCGATGCCAACCTGGCCTACCTGGGCAAAAGCCTGTCACAGGCTACCTATGGCGACCTGCTGGGCCAGGTGTTGCAGACCTGGGGTCAACTGCAGCCCATGTTACGAACGGGTCCGGGCGCCGAGGCTACGGTGGCGGCCTATGCCCGGCTGGATGAACTGGCCGAACACCTGCTGCAAGGCGCCGAGCGCCTGACCGGCCAACTGGAAAGCGCCAGCCCCGCGCCCCCGCTGCGCGTGCTGAACCTGGCCGGCCGCCAGCGCATGCTGTCGCAGCGCTTTGCCAAGTACGCGGTGCTGGCCCTGCTGGGTGATGCGCCATTACACGCGCGCAGCGCCACCGGCATGGCCGAGTCGCGCGCCGCGTTTGAAGCCGCGCTGACCTACCTCAACAGCCTGCCGCTGAGCACGCCCGACATCCATACCGCGCTGGAGTCGGCCGGTGTTGGCTGGTTGACGCTGCTGGCAGCTACCAAGGCGGCACCAGGGGCAGGGGAGGCCGCGCAGTTGAATGGTTTAGCCGGGGCCAGTGAGAGTTTGCTGGCCGTGCTGGAGCAGCTGTCCGCCCACTACGAACACAGCATGCAGATGTTGACCGGCGCATAGTTGGTGCATCGGCACCAATATTGCTTACATTTGGTGCATGGCATTTGAACTCGACATAGGCTTCGCCTCCAGCGCGGGCACCAAAGACAGCAACGAAGACTTTTGCGGTGCCTTGATGCCCGAGCCCGGGCTGGAGGGCATGGGCGTCATCGCCGCTGTGGCCGATGGCGTCAGCCGCGGTGGCATGGGCAAAGAGGCGGCGCAGACCACCGTGGTCAGCCTGCTGCGCGATTACTTTGGCACGCCCGAGACCTGGGACGCCACCGTGGCGCTGGACCGCATCATCAGCAGCCAGAACGCCTGGCTGTGCGGCATCAACCGGCGACGCCAGCCGGCAGTGGGCATGACCACACTCACGGCGGTGGTGCTGCGGGGACAGTCCTACGCGCTGGCCCATGTGGGTGACTCGCGTGCCTACCTGCTGCGCGGTGGCCAGATTCTGCAGATCACACACGACCACGTCGTCAACCACCCTGACTTCAGGCACCAGCTGGTGCGCGCCGTGGGCCTGGAAGAACGCGTGGTGGTGGACTACGTGCAGGGTGACCTGCAGGTGGGCGATGTGTTTGTGCTGCTGACCGATGGTGTGTATGGCTCCTTGTCCGACAAACGCCTGCAGGCCCTGGCCCAGGGCGACGATGCTCAGGCCTCTTCGCAAACCGCGTGCGAGGCCCTGCTGGAGGCTGCGCTCAAGGCCGGCAGCAAAGACAACGTGACCGCGCTGGTGGTGCGTGTGCTGGGCCTGCTGGACGCCACACTGCAGGACGAAAACCGTGCCGCCCAGGCCCTGCCCGTGCCGCCCTTGCTCAAGGTGGGTGATGTGCTTGACGGGTTGCGCATCACCGCCGCCGTGGCCGACAACGGCATCAATGTTGTCTACCAGGCCAAGCTACTTGCGCCCGAGGACGCCGCCGCCGCCGACAAACGCTACGCCATCAAGGCGCTGCACCCCGCCCGCGCGCATGACCGCGAAGAGCTGGCCATGCTGGCCCATGAGGCCTGGCTGGCCAAACGCATGCAGTCATCACGCGTGGCAGACAACCTGGTCCATATCCACACCGACGTGCCCAGCGGCCGCCCGCGCAGTGCCTTCTACCTGGTCTACGACTGGCACGGTGGCGAGACCCTGCAGCACGCATTGGCGCAGCAAAAGCGCTTCAAGCTGCCGCAGGCACTGGCCGTGGGCCTGCAGGCGCTCAAGGCGCTGGGCCGCCTGCACCGCCAGGGCGTGATCCACCGCGACATCAAACCTGACAACCTGCACCAGGGTGAAGACGGCGTGTTGCGCCTGCTGGACCTGGGCGTGGCGCTGAGCGGGCGCGAGCCGGCATCCATGCGCGAGCTGCACGCCGGCACGCCCAGTTATGTGAACCCCGAGCAGTGGGGCTTCAACTGCAAGACCGGTGCGCGCAACGGCGGCCAGCGCACCGATGTGCCGCAGGAGCTGCCCGATGCGCAGAGTGACCTGTTTGCGATGGGTGTCACGCTGTACCAGCTGCTGACCGGCAGGCTGCCCTATGGCGACGTGTTGCCCTACCAGGTGGGCCGCTATTACCGCGACCCGGTGGCCCCCAGCCGCCACAACCCCGAGATCCCCATCTGGCTGGACCATGTGCTGATGAAGGCTGTGGCCCGCGACAAGCGCCAGCGCTTCGAGACCGCAGAAGAATTCCGCCTGGCGCTGGAGCGCGGTGCATCGCGCCCACTGTCCGCCCCGTCGGCCACACCGCTCTTGCAGCGCGACCCCACCGCGCTGTGGAAGGTGGGGCTGGCGGTGTCGGTGCTGCTGAACCTGTTGCTGGTCTACTGGCTTTTGTTCTTGCCAAAATAGGCTGCGGCCCCCGTCGAATATAAGGGTGGCGCTCATTATTTTGTAGCGTCTGTTGCGGGCTTTGCAGGCTGCCATGTCCTTGGTGCGCCATCCAACCGACCAGATGCCCCGGGCGGCCTAAGCTGCAGCCATGGCACATACCACTCCCACCAAACCCGTGACGACCCCATCAACCACCGGTGAGAAACTGCTGCTGCCCCATGAGCGTGACGAATCCACGACCAATGTGGCCGAAGCACCCGACCCGGTGATCCAACAGGCCAAGCGTGATATCGACGCCGGCCTGGTCGATACCGACATGCGTGCCACGCCCGGCCTGGACGCCGAACTGCGCAGAAAGATGGTGCCCGGCCCTGGCGGACAACCGCCTCAGAAGGGTGGTGCGTAAGCGCGCAGACCCGCATGGCCAAGCGCAGAGGCGCCAGCAATGCCTGGTCGCGCATGGCCCAGCAGCAGGCGCGCTGGATCATGCGCCGGGCGGTCAGCGAAGGCAAAAAAGCACTGAAGCGCTCCACGCGCGCAGCCACCGCCGCCACCAAGGCTACTAAAACCAAGCCGCGCACGGTGCCGGTGGCGGCCGTGCCGACCGGCGGCAGCTGGGCCAGCGGCGTCGCTACCGGTGCAACCGGTGTGCGCCGATACCGCCTGTTCAAACCCACGGGTTTGTCCAGAAAGGGGCCTGGGCACCCACTGGTGATCATGCTGCATGGCTGCGGCCAGACCGCCACCGACTTTGCAGCGAGCACCCGCATGAACCGCCTGGCGGCCTTGTACGGCTTCATGGTGCTCTACCCCGAGCAGGACCGGCTGGCCAATGCCCAAGCCTGCTGGAACTGGTTTGACACCCGCAACGGCCGCGCCAAACTCGAAGCGACCAGCATCGTGTCCGCGCTGGAACATGCCTGCGCTTCGCACCCGATAGACCCCGGCCGTGTCGCCATTGCAGGCCTGTCCGCTGGCGCCAGCATGGCGGCCTTGGTGGGCCTGCTTTTCCCGCACCGTTTTGCCGCGGTGGTCATGCATTCGGGTGTGGAGCCCATGTCGGCCAATTCGCCTGCCACTGCACTGGCCGCCATGCGCGGGCGCTACCGCCTGGCCCTTGCTCCGCCGGGCAAAGTGGCCCAGGCCTTACCCGCCTTGCTGGTGGTACAGGGCAGCGCCGACCGTGTCGTGTCAAGGGTCAATGGCATGCGCGCAGCACAGGCCTGGGCCGCGCGCACCCACGCGGAGCCCAAAGAGGCGAGGGTGGTGCGCCGGGGCAAGCGTTATCCGTTCACAACGATGGACTGGCTGGGCCCCAAGCGGCGTTTGCTGGTGACGCTAAGTGAGGTCAATGGATTGGGGCACGCCTGGAGCGGAGGGGCTGCATCACAGGCCTATTCAGACCCCAAGGGGCCGGATGCTTCGCGGATGGTTTGGGCGTTTGCACAGAGGCAGTTTGAGCGCGTGGGGTCAAACAGAGGTTGAACGCAGGTATTTCCCTCGGATTCAAACCGTCCGCGCCCGCCCACCTTTCTCAGCCCAAGTCCGCGTCCACCGAATCTGCATCACCCGCAGCATCACCAGCATCGCCACCGACAACGCAGCAAACACGTAGAAGCCACCCGAGTAGCTGCCCACATACTGCTTGGACAAGCCCATGGCATTGGGCACCAGGCCGCCGCCCAGGGCGCCGATCTCGCCGATCATGGAGCCGGCCACGGCGGTGGACATGGGCCAGCGCAGCGGTACCAGTTGGAAGACGGCGCCGTTGCCGGCACCCAGTGCGGCAAAGCACACTATCACCAGCAACGTTGTGGCCGCCAGTGAGGCGGTGGACAGGCCGCACAGCACCAGGGTGATGGTGACGGTGCACAGCACCACGTTCAGCGTGTTGACGCCGCCCCAGCGGTCCGATATCCAGCCACCCAGCACACGCACCGCGGCGCCCATGAAGGCAGCCAGCATGGTCAGTTGCCCGGCCTGGACCTTGCTGACGCCAAACTGGTCGTAGTAGTAGGTGGGCAGGAAGGTGGCCAGGCCGATGAAGCCGCCAAAGGTCACCGCATAAATCAGGCTGAAGGCCCAGCCGTCTTTCTCAAACAGGCAGGCAATGTGTTCCTTGAAGGGGGCGTGGGCATCGCGGTCGTCGGGCTCTTTGGCAAAGATGACCATCACCACCATGGGGATGCTGATGGCAACGGCGGCTATGCCGTACACCGCCACCCAGCCAAAGGCCTGGGCCAGCGGTGGTGCAATCAACACCGATACCGCAGTGCCCACATTGCCTGCACCGACCAGGCCCATGGCCAGGCCCTTGTGGCGGGGCGGGAACGAGCCCGAACCCAGCGACAAGGCCACGCCAAAGCTGGCGCCAGCAATACCCAGCAGCACACCCATGGCCAGCAGGTCGTTGAAGCTCTTCACAAAGAAGAAGCCAAACAACATGGCCACCATGATCAGGCCCATCTCGACCAGCGTGGCGTTTTTGCGGCCGATGTACTGGGACAGCAGGCCCAGTGGAAACCGCATCAGCGCACCGGCAATGATGGGGATGGACAGCATCAGCCCCTTTTGCGCGGGACTCAGGTCGAATGTCTCGGAGATGAAGGGCGCCATGGCGCCGTTGAGCACCCAGATACAACAGGAGAACGCAAAGTACAAAAAGGAGGCGTAGAGCGTTGGCGCGTGGCCGCTCTTCAGAAAACTACCAAATCCCGACATGGTGCACAGTTCCTAAAAATGGGTTCAACCCATGCACCAAAGCGAAACCCGTGCCAGTTATTTCACAAATTGGTGCGCACTGCTGGTGTGCGGTGTCAGAAACCGGCTGAACTCCTCTATGGGCACAGGGCTGCCAAACAAAAAGCCCTGGTAGGCATAACACCCTATGCTGGCCAGGAAGTCGCGTTGTGCCGTGGTTTCCACCCCTTCGGCGACCACGGACAGGCCCAAAGTGGTGCCTAGCGCCACGATGGTGCGTGCAATGGCTGCATCGTTGGGGTCGTTCAGCACGTCGCGCACAAAGGACCGGTCGATCTTGAGCAGGTCCAGCGGCAATTGCTTGAGGTAGCTCAGTGATGAATAGCCGGTACCGAAATCGTCCAGCGAGAAGCCCACGCCATGGGCCTTGAGCTCGTTCATCTTGCCGATGATGTCGTCGGCCCGGTGGGCCAGCACGCTCTCGGTCAGCTCTATGCGCAGCAGGTTGGGTGGCACATTCCACAGCTGTAGAAACTTCAGCACACCCGGCACAAAACCGGGCTCGCGCAGCTCGCGCGCGCTCACGTTGACCGCCAGGCTCAGGTGGGCGGTGGTGGGTGACTGTGACCAGGTGGCCAGTTGTTCGCAGGCCATGTTCATGACCCAGCGGCCCAATGGCACGATCAGGCCGGTGGACTCGGCCAGGGCAATGAAGTTCTCCGGCATGACCAGGCCACGCGTGGGCTGCAGCCAGCGCACCAGGGCCTCGGCGCCGGTGATCTGGCCCTTTGCATCCACCGTGGGCTGGAAATACAGCACCAGTTCTTCGCCGCCCTGCAGGCCATCGCGCAGGTCAAATTCCATGGCGACCCAGCTCTCCAGCTCGGTCTGCATGCTGACATCAAAAAAGCGCAGGGTGTTGCGGCCTGCGGCCTTGGCCTGGTACATGGCGAGGTCAGCCTGTTTGAGCAGGTCGTCCACACTGGTACTGTGTGCATCAAACAGCGTGATGCCCATGCTGGGGGAGCTGTGGTGTTCGCGCCCGGCCAGGTCGTAGGGCTGGTTCAGCGTGGCCAGGATCTTCTTGCCCACACTGTCGGCTTGCAGAGCGGCGGCGTGGGCTTCGGTCTCCAGGTCTTCCAGCACCAGCACAAACTCGTCGCCGCCCAGGCGGGCCACCGTGTCGGACTCACGCACACAGGCAGTCAGGCGTTGGGCCACCTGTTGCAGCAGCAGGTCGCCAACGTCGTGGCCCAGGGTGTCGTTCAGGGTTTTGAAGTTGTCCAGGTCTATGAAGAGCAGGGCGCCGTGCCGGTGGTGGCGGGCGTTGGTGTGCAGGGCCCGTTTGAGTTGCTCCAGCAGCAGGCGGCGGTTGGGCAGGCTGGTCAGCGCGTCATAAAACGCCAGGCGGTGTATCTCTTCACCCGCCTGCTTTTGCAGGGAGATGTCGCGCCCAATGCCGTGGTAGCCGCGAAAGCGCCCATGGATGTCAAACATGGGTGATCCGCTGACACTGGCCCAGTGCACCCCGGTGGCGGTGTCTGGGCGGCGGATTTCCAGGTCGCGAAAGGATTCACGCGCGTGCAGCAGCTTGCGGTGCGCGTCCCAGTCGGGCTCGCTCATGTTCAGGCAGGGGATCTCCCAGCGGGTCTTGCCCAGGTGCTGGTCCATGGTCAGGCCGGTGCTGTGGTGCACCTTGCCGCCCAGCACGGTGAAGCGGAAGTTCTCGTCCTGCTCCCAGTACCAGTCGGACGACAGCTCGGTCAGTGCCCGGAAACGTGCCTCGCTTTCGCGCAGCGTGGCCTCGGTTTTTTCACGTTCGGTCACATCCACAAAATTGACCTGTATGGCAGGCTGTCCTTTGTGGGTGATGGGTGATGCCTGGATCTCCACGTCAATGGGGCGGCCGTCGCGGCGGATGAATTTTTCCACCTGCACCGGCATGGGGGTGCCACTGGCCAGGCTGTGCGCAATGCGTTCGGCCACCATGCTGCGGTAGCGCGGGTCCACCATGTCGTTGATGGGCAGGCCAATCAACTCGGCCTCATTTCTGGCGCCCAGTATGGAGATGGCTGCCGGGTTGGCAAAAACCACCAGGCCGTTCTGGTGTACGCCAATGCCTATGGGTGACCATTCCACCAGGGCGCGGTAACGGGCTTCGCTGTCTTGTTGCCTGGCCTCTAACTGCTTGCGCTCGGTCAGATCGGTATTGGTGCCCGACAGGCGCAGTGCCCGGCCCTGGTCGTCGCGCTGGATGTGGGCGCGCAGGGCCACGGGCAGGTAGTAGCCCCGTTTGTGGCGCAGGTGGCATTCGATCTGCCAGGTATTGCCCGTGCCCTGCAGCGCGGTGGTGAAGGTCTCGTCTATGGCCGCCGCTTCTTCAGGGTGGCACAGGCTGGCAATCAGGCGGGAGTTGGCGGGCAGCTCTCCATCCACATAACCCAGCATGTTCCACCAGTTGGGGGAGAGGTAGACCTCGCCGGTGAGCAGGTCCCAGTCCCACGGTGCTGCGTCCATGCCACGCAGGATCAGGTCCCAACGCTCTTGGGACAGATGATTGTGTTGTGTTTTCCCTGCCAGGATTTTCTCCATAGTGGGGCATTATGGCGTCTCCTGCGGATCCTCCGTACGCAGCGCTGCAGCTTTAGGCGGCGGTCTTTTCCACGTGGGCCTGGCGGGTGTACAGGAAGTCGATGACGGCCTTGCGGTAGCCCAGGTACTGTGCGCTGTCGGCCAGGGCCACGCGGTTGCGCGGGCGGTCCAGCTCCACCGTCAACACTTCACCAATCGTGGCCGCGGGGCCGTTGGTCAGCATCACGATTTTGTCGGACAGCAGCACGGCCTCGTCCACATCGTGTGTCACCATCACCACGGTGCTCTTGGTGCGGGCCACGATCTCCAGCAGCTCGTCCTGCAGCTTGGCGCGGGTCAATGCGTCCAGCGCGCCAAAGGGCTCGTCCATCAGCAAGACCTTGGGCTCCATGGCCAGCGCACGGGCGATGCCTACGCGCTGCTTCATGCCGCCGCTGATTTCGCCAGGGCGTTTTTGGGCTGCTGGTGTCAAACCCACCAGGGCCAAGGCCGCATCGGTACGGGCCTTGAGCTGGGCCTTGTTTTCCGAGGGCGCGCCGGTGCTTTTGGACGCAGCGCCAAACACACGCTCCACGCCCAGGTAGACGTTTTCAAAGCAGGTGAGCCAGGGCAAGAGCGAATGGTTCTGGAACACCACCGCACGCTCGGGGCCAGGGCCAGCGATCTCGCGGTTGGCGCACAGCAGCGTGCCCTCGGTTGGCGTTGTCAGCCCGGCGATCAGGTTGAGCAGTGTGGACTTGCCACAGCCGCTGTGGCCGATCAGCGTCACAAACTCACCCTTGGCGACGTTCAAGTTGATGTCGCGCAAGGCAGGGAACAGGCCCTTCTTGGTCTTGAAGGTTTGGGCGACGTTCTGGATCTCGATGTACTTCAGATTGTTCATGACTTCACCTCTTCAAACGTAAATGCGGTTGCGATCTTGATCAGTGCGTATTCCAGGATCAGGCCCACGATGCCAATCACAAAAATCGCGATGATGATGTTCTTGACGTTCAGGTTGTTCCACTCGTCCCAGACCCAGAAGCCAATGCCCACACCACCGGTCAGCATCTCGGCGGCCACGATGACCAGCCAGGCGGTGCCCACGGCCAGGCGCACGCCGGTCAGCATGTAGGGCAGCACGGCCGGGA
>JAZKDY010000118.1:0-469 GCA_040387325.1 Pseudomonadota bacterium
CCCCATCCAGGCGGTACAGCCCAGCTCCCGCGTGGGTGTCGAACACCGTGAGTGGGCTGTCTTTCCGTGTGAGGTATTTGAGCGTTGCTATCAGTACCGTGTGTTTGAGTACGTCGGCATGGTTGCCTGCGTGGAATGCGTGCCGGTAACTGAACATGCGGCGAATGGTAACCGCTGCGCCTTGAATTTCGTATAATCGCGGGCTTCGCAGCGCTTTTGTGCCTCCGCGGCGAAGTCGCCCAAAGCCTTTGTTCACGCACTGGGCTGGCAGCGAATTACTACCTTAGAGATTCCCATCAGAGGAAAACCGACCGTAGAAAAGAGGCGCCGCTTGTGGCTCCGCGCAGGGGCCCGACAAACCTTTCTGAAAAGAGAAACTCATGGCAACGTTCAGCGCGAAACCCGCTGACGTGAAGCACGAGTGGTTTGTGATTGACGCGACCGACAAGGTCCTCGGACGAGTAGCCAG
>JAZKDY010000118.1:665-64722 GCA_040387325.1 Pseudomonadota bacterium
TCTCCGTTTGCGCGGCAAACACAAGGCCATTTACACGCCTCACGTCGATACCGGCGATTTCATCATCGTCACCAATGCAGCCCAGCTGCGCGTCACCGGCGCCAAGTCGCTGGACAAGGTGTACTACCGCCATTCGGGTTACCCCGGCGGTATTTCGTCCACCAACTTCCGTGACATGCAAAACAAGTTCCCCGGCCGCGCTTTGGAAAAAGCCGTCAAGGGTATGTTGCCCAAGGGTCCCCTGGGTTACGCCATGATCAAGAAGCTCAAGGTTTACGGCGGTGCTGAGCATCCCCACACAGCCCAGCAGCCCAAGGTTCTGGACATCCCCGGTATTTCTCCCGCAGCAGTGAAACGTGAGGCAGCCAAATGATCGGTGAATGGAACAATGGCACCGGCCGTCGCAAATCCAGCGTCGCCCGCGTGTTTCTGAAAAAAGGCTCCGGCCAAATCGTCGTGAATGGCAAGGACATCTCGAAGTTCTTCGGTCGCGGCACTTCCATCATGATCTGCAAGCAGCCCCTGCTGTTGACCAACCACGCTGAAACGTTTGACATCATGGTCAACGTCGCTGGCGGCGGTGAGTCCGGCCAGGCCGGTGCAGTGCGCCACGGTATCACCCGTGCCCTGATCGACTACGACGCAACGCTCAAGCCAACACTGAGCCAAGCCGGCTTCGTGACGCGTGACGCGCGCGAAGTGGAACGTAAGAAGGTCGGCTTCCACGGCGCTCGCCGTCGCAAGCAGTTCTCCAAGCGTTAAGGCAAGCCCCCACGCTTGTCGCTGCGCGTACTGCGCTGCCCCCCGAGGGGGTGTGGGTCGTCTTGGGGCGGCCCGGCGACGACACATCGCCAACGGAACATTCCGTTGCAAATCGAACGGTCGCCAGGGTGCAAACCCTTGCGGCCGTTTTACATTGTGTTGTTAGACTTCGCGCTCCATGAGATTCAAGCTCCTTCGCCGTCGCCTCACCATCAGTGCACCCCGCATGGCCATACGCAGCGCCATGCCCTGGCCTTTTCGGTGGGCCATTGTGGCCATCGTGCTGGGTTTTTGCGCCGCCATCGGCCTGTGGGCCTTTGAATTTGGCAAAGACATTGCCGGGCTCGAGAAGGGCTCCAAAGAGGAGTTGCTGCGATTACGCTCCGAGTTGACGGAAGTTAAGACCGAGTTGGTGTCGGTTAAGCAGGAGCGTGACCGGGCGCAGTCCATTGCCAATACCGCGGATACCTTGGTGACAACCGAGAAGGCGTCGCATGAGGGGTTGCTGGCCCAGCTCAAACAATTAGAGGCCGACAACCGTGGCCTGCGGGACGAATTGGGTTTTTTTGAAAAACTGATCCCCTCAGCCGGTGTGGACGGATTGGCCATCCGCAGCCTGCAGGCGGATCTGCAGGGTAGTAACCAGTTAAAATGGCAGGTGCTGGTGATCCAGTCGGGCAAGAACCCGGCGGAGTTCAATGGCAGGCTGGATGTTTCGTTCACTGGCCTTCTGGACGGTAAGCCCTGGACTGCCAATCTGGCAGGTGACACGCCCGCGATCAAGGTCAAGCAGTACGGCCGCATGGAGGGCACGTTTGACATCCCCCCGCAAGTCGTTGTGAAGGGCATGTCCGCCAAGGTGATGGACGGAGCGGTCGCCCGGGCGACGCAGTCCATCAAGTTGTAGTTTTCTTTACAAGGTGCTTCCCATGTTCAACAAGAAAAAGCAGCCCCCCATCAAAAGCCTGATCGCCGAAGGCAGTGAAATCATTGGCAACATCAGCTTTACCGACGGCCTGCGGGTCGATGGCAGCGTCACCGGCAACATCCGCGCTGGTGAAGAGGTGGCCAGCATTCTGGTGATCTCCGAGATCGCCAGCATCACCGGCGAAGTGATTGCGGACCACATCATCATCAATGGCAGTGTCAAAGGCCCGATTTACGCACGAAAAATGCTGGAATTGCAGCCCAAAGCCCGTATCGAGGGAGACGTGGAATACGCCGCACTGGAAATGCACCAGGGCGCCTTGATTACTGGCCAGCTGCGCCCCATCTTGGGAGAAGGGGAAGAAAAGCCCACACTGAAACTGGCGGCAAATAACCAGTAACAGAATTCCCGAGCAATTTGCTGTACTATTTCCCCAATATCTGATTTGACCGGAGTCCATCCATGAGTGCCGTAGCCCTAGCCGAAACCATCCCCACCGAAATGCCCGCGCCCATCCTGTTTACCGACAGCGCTGCGGCCAAGGTGGCAGACCTGATCGCCGAAGAGGGCAACCCCGAGCTGAAACTGCGTGTGTTTGTGCAAGGCGGCGGCTGCTCCGGCTTCCAGTACGGCTTCACCTTTGACGAAATCACCAACGAAGACGACACCGTGATGAGCAAAAACGGCGTGTCCCTGTTGATCGACGCGATGAGCTACCAGTACCTGGTCGGCGCAGAGATTGACTACAAGGAAGACCTGCAAGGCGCCCAGTTCGTGATCAAGAATCCCAACGCCACGACCACCTGCGGTTGCGGTTCGTCGTTCTCTTAAGCGGGGTAAATTCCACCCAGTATGCGGGCGCCTAGAGCGCCCGTAACGCTTTTTATGCTGGATGTTTTTCCCATCAGCGTCTGATGTGCCAACCAGGCAAAGGCCGTAGCTTCCACTTGCAAAGGGGGCAACCCAAACTCGGAAGAAGATGTTACGCGGCAGTTGGGCAAAGTAGCCTGCAAACGCCCCATCAGGTAGTCATTCAAGGCCCCACCGCCACAAACCACCAGGGTCTTGCAGCCAGGGCTGGTGTCCAGCAGACTGCGGGCGCAGGACAAGGCCGTCAGCTCCGCCAACGTGGCCTGCACATCCTGCGGCAGCCCTGATTCCATGCCGACCAACCTGGCTGCAAGCCAGGGGCCGTTGAACAAATCCCGTCCCGTGCTTTTGGGCGGCGGCTTGGCAAAGAAGGGATCGTCCAGCAAACGGGCCAGCAGACCGGCGTGAACGTGGCCTTGCGCCGCCCAGCGGCCCGCATCGTCAAAATCTTGTCCAGTATGGGCCTGGCACCACGCATCCATCAGGGCATTGCCTGGGCCGCAGTCAAAGCCCAGCAGATCTGGTGCAGTTGGGTCCAGCACGGTGATATTGGAGATGCCACCTATATTCAGCACCGCGAGTGCCTGGTCTGGCTGGCCAAAGAAGGCCTGGTGAAACGGTGGCACCAACGGAGCACCCTGACCACCTGCTGCAACATCGCGGCTGCGGAAGTCGGCCACCACGGTGATGCCGCACAACTCTGCCAGCAAGGATGGGTTGTTGAGTTGCAAGGTGTAACCCGTGCCATCAAACTCCTGTGGCCGGTGGCGCACGGTTTGGCCATGAGCGCCTATGGCTTTGACCGCAGGCGCAGCAACACCGCATTGCGCCAGCAGGCCCGCAACCTGGTCTGCGTACAGGCGCACCAGACCATTGGCGGCCAGGGCGGCGCGGTGCAATTCGTTATCTGTGGGGGTGTTCAGAGCCAGCAATTCGGCCCGCAGTGCTGCGGGCATGGGCACACTGGAGTGGCCCAGCACCCGGGCCTGGGGCCCATCAAAGTCCACCAGAACCGCGTCCACCCCGTCTAGCGAGGTGCCTGACATCAGTCCTATGTACACAGGCTTACTGCGCACTGCCCAGTTGCATGCCGGCAGCAGCTGCCAGTTGGATGCGCACCTGGTCGGCCGCCTGGTTGAACGCAGCACGGGCAGTTGGCGCCACGGGCACGGAGTCGCTCTGCTTGGCGATGGTCAGCGGGTCTTTGTGGGCGCCATTGACCCGGAACTCAAAATGCAGGTGGGGGCCGGTGGCCCAGCCGGTCTGGCCGACGGCGCCCACATTTTGGCCCTGGCTGATGCTTTGGCCGTTGCGCACGTTGATACGGCTCAGGTGGGCATACACCGTGACACTGCTGTTGCGGTGTTTGACGAAGACCACATTGCCAAAGCCGTTCTGGGTGCCGGCAAAATCCACAACGCCATCCGCCACGCTGCGTACGGGGGTGCCCGTTGGCGCGGCGTAGTCCACACCCAGATGGGCGCGCCAGGTTTGCAGAATGGGGTGGAAACGCATTTTGAAGCCGCTGGTCACCCGCGAGAACTCCATGGGAGAGGCCAGGAAGGCGCGGCGCAGGCTTTCGCCCGCCAGGGTGTAGTAGCCACCCTTGCTCAGGGTGTGGCTGGCGGTGGACGCGGCGGCCGTGCCGGTAGCCACGGGCTCTTGGAACCACATGGCCTGGAAGCTCTTGCCGGCATTGACAAACTCGGCGCTCAGCACGCGGCCGGCACGCAGGGGTTCGCCGTCGCCTTCCAGCGTTTCGTAGGTGACGGCAAAACGGTCACCCTTGCGCAACGCACGGTGGAAATCGATGTCGCCGGAGAAGATTTCTGCCAGTTGGATGGCTACCGCGTCGGGGATACGGGCATCGTCGGTGGCTGCAAACAGCGAGGTATGGATGGCGCCGCTGGCCAGGCGGGACGATGCCGTCATGGGCAAGGTTTCCAGCCTGGACTGGAAACCAGTGGCAGTTTTCTCAACCGTCAACCGCTTGAACATGCCGTCGTCTTCGGGGCTCCAGCGGGCGCTGAGCCTGAGCAGGGTATTGCCCTCACTGGCTTCTACGGTGACATTGCGTCCAGCACGGCCCATCAGGGTTTGCTGGACGACGGTGTCGGCACGGAAGAAAGCGGCCGCTTGTGGGTCGACCACACCAAGGCGCTTGAGCAGCGCTTCTGCCGTGTCCGCGGAACGGGTGATGTCCGAACGGTACAGGCGCATGGCCTGGCTGTCCAGGGCGTCGTACTGGCCCAGTACGGGCAGAGGTGTCACGTCTTCCACCACCATGCGCACCGGCAGATCGGATGCGTCAGGTGCCAAAGAGGCCACTGCGTAGGTGGCGCCGGCACCGCCTAACAAGACGGTGGCTACTGCGAGACTAAGTTGCTTGGGATGGCTGTGTACAAGGCTGGCGGCAAAGGCAAACGAGCCCTGTGCGGCCTGTAGCAGGCGGTGTATCAAAATTCGGACTCCATGGATTGGGGGTGGGGCCGTGCGGCACTACACCCCGAACTGCAACGTGGGCGCGACTAAAATCTAGCCGCAGACAACCAAACGCGGTTGCAGGAGGAAGGCCAGTATAGCGGCCTGCCGCACAGACACATCGATAAAAACCCTTATGAATCAAGCCTCAAGCCCTCAGTCAGTTGTAAGCGAACGTGTCCGCGAGGCGTTGGCGGTCACCCTGCGCGGTGTGGAAGAACTGCTGCCGCAGGACGAGTGGGTCAAAAAACTCGTCAAATCAGAGGCCACCGGCACGCCGCTGCGCATCAAGCTGGGGCTGGACCCGACCGCGCCCGACATCCACATCGGCCATACCGTCGTGCTGAACAAGATGCGCCAGTTGCAAGATCTGGGCCATACGGTGATCTTTTTGATCGGCGACTTCACCAGCATGATTGGCGACCCCAGCGGCCGCAACAGCACCCGTCCGCCGCTGACGGCCGAGCAGATCAAGGTCAACGCCGAGACCTACCGCGCCCAGGCCGACAAGATCCTGGACCCGACCAAGACCGAGCTGCGCTACAACAGCGAATGGAGCGACCCGCTGGGCGCCCGCGGCATGATCCAGCTGGCCAGCCGCTACACCGTGGCCCGCATGATGGAGCGCAACGATTTTCATGACCGCTTCAAGGCCGGCACCCCCATCGCCGTCCACGAATTCCTCTACCCGCTGATGCAGGGTTATGACAGCGTTGCTTTGAAGAGTGACCTGGAGCTGGGCGGCACCGACCAGAAATTCAACCTGCTGATGGGCCGCACCCTGCAGGCCGAATACGGCCAGGAGCCGCAGTGCATACTCACTATGCCTTTGCTCGAAGGCCTGGACGGCGTCGAGAAGATGTCCAAGAGCAAGAACAACTACATCGGCATTTCGGAAGACGCCAACACCATGTTCGCCAAGGTGTTGAGCATTTCGGATGTGCTGATGTGGAAGTGGTACACGCTCTTAAGCTTCCAGTCCGAAGCCGCCATCGCCGCGCTAAAGGCCGAGGTGGACGGTGGCCGCAACCCCAAAGATGCCAAGGTGGCGCTGGCCAAGGAAATCACGGCCCGCTTCCACAGTGCCGCCGCTGCCGATGCGGCCGAGCAGGATTTCATCAACCGCAGCAAGGGCGGTGTGCCGGATCAGATCGACGAAATCAGCCTCCCGTTGGGAGAAGGCGGCACGGCGCTGGGCATTGCGGCCCTGCTGAAGATGGCCAACTTGGCCGCATCGAGCGGCGAGGGCAACCGCCTGATCGACGGTGGTGGCGTGCGCGTGGACTCCAATGTGGTCAGCGACAAGGGCCTGAAGCTGGCCGCCGGCACCTATGTGCTGCAGGTGGGCAAGCGCAAGTTTGCACGGGTCACGCTGGCTTGATCGCGGTTCTGCAACGGGTCCGTTCGGCCCGCGTCGAGGTCGACGGGCAAACGGTAGGGGCGATTGGCCCCGGTCTGCTAGTGCTGGTCTGCGCCGAACAGGGCGACACGCAGGCAGAGGGCGACAAGCTGCTGGCCAAGATTCTGAAACTGCGCATCTTCAGTGACGCCAACGGCAAGATGAACCACAGCGTGCAGGACATGGACGGCGCCGGCACCGCGGGTGGGCTGCTGATTGTGAGCCAGTTCACGCTGGCGGCGGATGTGAGCGGCGGCAACCGGCCCAGCTTCACCAGCGCCGCCGCACCGGCCGATGGTCGGCGGCTGTTCGATGGTTTCGTAGATGCCGCGCGACGGGCACATGGCGTGGTGCAGACCGGTATCTTCGCGGCCGACATGCAGGTCAGCCTGGTCAACGACGGGCCGGTGACCATACCACTTCGCATCGCCCCTGCCCCTTGATATTGCTATTGTTTGTATAGCGGTATATGTAGTTGCGACGGGGGCTGTGGCCCCATTTGGCTTAAGAGTTTTAGTTAACCAAGCTGCAGGGCGCCGTGTTCGCCATCGTCCCAGGCAGACGGCAGTGGTTGCGCCAGTGGCGCCTCCCATACCGCATCCACCCAGCCGCGCAGGCTGTTGACAAAGGCCATGGCTTCCGCCCGGTGCAGGTCATTCAGGTGCACCACGGCTTCCGCCACACGCCCCTGGGCCAGCCAGTGTGCGCGGCCCACGCCGGGTAGCAAGCCGCAACTGGCCGCCGGTGTGACCCAGCGGCCATCCAGCAGCAGGGCGATATTGCCGCGGGTGCATTCGGTGATATGGCCCTGTGTATTCCACAACACGGTGTCGAACACATCGGAGTTAGTGGGCGCAAACTGCTCGTAATGGGCCCTGCGGGTGGTCTTGTGGCGTACAAATTCGCTGCTGGCCTGCAACAACGGACGGTCGGCCAGTTGCAGGCGCACGGTAGCGGGCGTGGCGGGCAGGGCAAATGCTTCGACCCGCGCTGCGCCGGTGTAATCCAGCAGCAGGCGCACGCGCCAGGCGCCCGTGGCGTGTTGCTGGCACAGTGCTGCCAAGGTCTGCTGCACCGCGTCGGGCTGCCACACAAAACCGAAATGCGTCGCCGAGGCCGCCATGCGCGCCAGGTGGGCCGCAGGGTGTTGCAAGGCGCCATCCAGTAGCGCCAGTGTTTCCAGCAGTGCAAACGATTGGCTGGCCCGGGTCAGGTAGGCCTGTTTGTGCCGCCATTCCTGCCATTCGCCTTCTGCCACGGCGTCCGACGTAATGGCGCTGCCGGTGCCGGTGCGCACGTGGCTGCCCTGGGCCAGCACGGTGCGGATCGGCACATTGAAGGTGGCGCTGCCGCCGGGGCGCACCACGCCGACGGCACCGCAGTAGACGGCACGGTCGGTTTCCTCCAGTTCGCGGATCAGGCGCATGGCCTGCACCTTGGGCGCGCCGGTGACCGAGCCGCAGGGGAACAGCGCGCTGAACACGTCCACCAGGCCCGTGCCGGGGCGTGTGTCGGCATGTACATCGGTCACCATTTGCCACACGGTGGACAGGGCCTGCACGCGGCACAGGCCATCCACAGTGACCGAGAAGGGCTGGGCGATGCGCGACAGGTCGTTGCGGATCAGGTCCACGATCATCACGTTTTCAGCCCGCTCCTTGGGCGAGCTGCGCAGGGCTGCTGCCATTGCGACGTCGTCTTCGGGCGTACGACCGCGCGGCGCAGTGCCCTTCATCGGCCGGGTCACGACATGGCCGTTATGCCAGTCAAAAAACAGCTCGGGCGATACCGATAACACCTGCTCGTCTCCGGTATCGATATAGGCGGCGAAGCCACCGGGCTGGGCCTGGCGCATGGCGCTGAACAGCTCCCAGGGCGGCACATGCAATTGGCCTTCGTTACGGGCCGTCAGGTTGGCCTGGTAAATCTCGCCATCGGATATGGCCTGGTGCAGGCGGTCCATGGCGGTGTCAAAGTGTGCACGCGAGATGCCGGGCTGCCAGGTGGCGCGGCGTGTGCCGTCTGCGGTTGGGGCGTGTTGACCGGGACCGATTTCTTCTGAAGGCAGCGGCGCATCGTGCACGCCAAACCAGGCCAGCGGGCCGGTAGGCGGGTGTACGGCCAGTGCGCTGTCAAAGGCGGGCGCGGCCTCATAACGCAGGTAACCCACACACCATTGACCTTGCAGGGAGCGTTCTTCTACCGCCTGCAACACTGCCTTCACCTGGTCCAGCGTGTGCGCCACCAACACTTCAACCGGCTCGCCAAACGCCACGCGCAAAGCAGCTGATCCCGCGGGAAATACCTTGCCGGAAGGGAGCGTGCCGTTGCGGTCGGGCTGCGCGGTGGGGGGAGCCTGGATGGCGGCGAAATCGATCAGGGCGCGCATGGTGCTGGGTGTCATCGTAGGCTGCCGATTATGCTCAGGTGTTTGTAACCTTCTGCGCAGGGACGGCAATGGCAAAGAAACTTTTGGTACTTGGCGGCACAGTGTTTCTGGGGCGGCATGTGGTGGACGCCGCGCAGGCGGCATGTTATGAGGTCACGCTGCTCAACCGCGGCCGCCGCGAAGTGCACTTTAACCAGCCCGTGGAGCAGCTCAAGGGAGACCGCAATGGTGACCTCAGCGCGCTACAGGGCCGCCAGTTTGACGCAGTGGTGGATTGCAGTGGCTACACCGCAGACCACCTACAACGCTCGGCCGACGCACTGCGCGACCAGGTACAGCACTATGTGTTTGTGTCCACGATTTCGGTCTACGCCCGGTTCGCGCCTGGCCAGGCCTTTGACGAAACCGCCGCGCTGACCACCGCCGTGGACGGCTACGGTGGTGGCAAAGCCTGCGCCGAGGAAACGATTGCAGCGGCCATGCCAGGGCGTGTGTCCATCCTGCGCCCCGGGCTGATCGTGGGGCCCCATGACCCTACCGGCCGCTTCACCTACTGGCCGTCACGGCTGGACCGCGGTGGCCGGGTGCTGGCGCCGGGCCGGCCCGATCGGCCCGTGCAGTTCATCGACGCACGCGATCTGGCCCAGTGGTGTGTGCAACTGGCCTCGCAGCGCAGGCCCGGCGTGGTCCACGGCATTGGCCCATCGGGCAGCATGGCGTCGCTGCTGCAGGCCTGCCAACACGCCAGTGGCAGTGCTGCTGCGGATCTGGTGTGGTGTGACGATGCCAAGTTGGTGGACGCCAAGATAGCGCCATGGACAGGCCTGCCACTGTGGATTCCCGAGGCGGACCCCGCGTTCGGCGGCATGCTGCTGGCCAGTGCCCAGGCTGCCGTCGAGGCCGGATTGCGCACCCGCCCGTGGGACGAGACCGCGCGTGACACGCTGGCATGGGCACGTGAAGCCGGGGCGTCTGCCCACTCCGCCACGGCATTAACGCCCGAAGCTGAAGCACAAATTTTGGCCGCCGGATGACGCCGCGAACACAACCACCGGTGGCGCAATGAACACAATCACCAGCTTCCCGCCCTTGTCACTGCCCGGTGCAAAGCTGCTGATTCTGGGCAGCATGCCGGGTGTGGCGTCGCTGGCAGCCCAGCAGTATTACGCCCATCCGCGTAACTACTTTTGGCCCATCATGGCCACGATTGCCGGTTTTGATGCCGCAGCGCCGTATGCCAAGCGGGTGGACGCGCTGACCGGAGCGGGTTATGCGGTGTGGGATGTGTTGCAGAGCTGTGTGCGCCCCGGTAGCCTGGACAGCGCCATTGCGGCAGGTAGCCGTGTGCCGAATGACTTTGCGGCATTTTTTACCGCGCACCCGGGAATACGCCTGGTGGGCTTTAACGGAGCCGAGGCTGAGAAAAGCTTTAACACCTACGTGTTGCCTGGCTTGCGGTCTGCAGCAGGGCTTACCTATGCCCGGCTGCCGTCAACCAGCCCGGCACATGCAGTGGGGTTTGAGCGCAAACTGGTCGCGTGGCGCGCCGCGCTGGCGCTCCCGTAACTGGCAATCAGGCCAGAGCGGCCTTGTTGCGGCGGCGGCGGGCAACGCCACCCACCAGGGCCAAACCGGCCAGCATCAGCGCATAGTTCTCGGGTTCTGGCACGGCGGACACCATGTACAACTGGTCTTGCGCATGTTTCGTGTAGTTGCCGTGGTTGTCCTTGCTGTACAGGTTCAACACGCGCACCGTGCCAATGCCACTCCATGCGCCCGAGGCGACGGCGGCGTTGGCCAGGGTCTTGTACGAATTGGCCAGGCTGCTCAAGCTGCCAGAGGGCTCACCTTCCAGCGACCAGATAGCTTGTTGCACCGCAGTGTTTTTGGTTGTCTGGTTGGCGTTGCCCCAAATGGCAGTATTGGACATATGGGTGGTGAAGAACTGGGTGAACAGCCACGCGGTTTGTGCGCTGATCGGGTCCTTGGTGGATGTGTGGCCAGGCTCGCTGCCGTTGTAAGTGCCATAAACACCCGCCGCATTGACGGTGTGGTTGGTTACGCCACCGACCTTGTAATTGGTGCCAAAGGTGATGTTTTCGTTGTATTCCAGGCAGAAGCTCTCAAAGGAATTGTTCCAGCTGCCAGACGCGCCCGAAACCACCGAGCCATTAAACGCCCCGCCCGGGTTGTTGCCAACGCCGTCTGCAAACCTGACGATGGAGCCGGTTACGACTTCGGCTGCCGCCCATTGCGTGCCCAGCAACAGAGCGACCGCCAGTGTGGAACGGACCAAAGTACCGATATTCGTGTTGCGCATTGTCTAAAGTCCCAATCTCAGGCCAGATGTAAATATTTGTTACCTGAACTGTAGGGGCTGGGGCCGGGACGGTAAATAGTCCGAATGGACTAAGCGCGCCGCCGATTCGTGCACTTTGTCACGTTTCCAGGGCTTGCACTATCCTGTGGTGCCATGCCATCCATCAACACCATCCTTCAACACGTCGACGCTATTGGCTGGGTGCTGCTGGCCGTTGGCCTGGCATTTTTCCTTTTGCTGGAAAGGCGCATGCCGCGTGTGCCCACGCAGACAGGAAAATCGGTCCGCTGGTACGTCAACGTTGGCTTGTACGCCATCGGCGCGGCGCTGATTGCCCTTGGATTCGACCGTTTCGCTGAACTCGCCGTCCAGTGGGGTGGTTCGCTAGGTTGGGGTGGTCTGGCTGCCTTTGCATGGCCAACCTGGGTCAAAGTCGCTTTGGGCGTGGTGCTGCTGGACTTGCTGCACTACGCCGTCCACGTACTCTCACACCATGTTCCCTGGTGGTGGCGGCTGCATAAGATCCATCACAGCGACAACGCCATGGACGCGTCCACAGCGATTCGGCACCACCCGCTGGAGACGCTGGTCAATGCCTTTTTGGTGCTGGGGTGGGCATGCCGGTTTACGCCATCCTGGTGTATGCCCTGTTGCAGCCAATGCACAGCCTCTTTTGCCACGCCAATCTGGCGTTGTCACCTGTGTTGGACCGCTGGCTGCGCTTGCTTGTCGTCACGCCGGACATGCACGCCACACACCACTCCATCCGAATGGACGAAGGCAACTCCAACTTTTCCATGGTGTTTCCCTGGTGGGACCGCATGTTCCGCACCTACTGCAAGCAACCTGCGCAAGGCATGGCTGCGTTGCGCGTTGGCATTGCAGAGTTGGCGCAGCAACCTGGGCCAGGTCTGGTCGGTTTGCTGGGTCTGCCTTTTGGGACGACACGTACCGTTGCAGGCGCGGCCGGTACGGCAGGGGAGCGATTGGCGCGCCGCAAATCCGGACGCCGCAGCCGGCGTTGAGTCTGGTGCGTGTGGTCAGCACAACATATTCCGGATAACGGCCGCGCCAAGCTTGATATAGGCGGCAGACAATGGCGGGTCTGTGGATGCATTCTGTCCGCCTTGCCAAGGAGTAACTAGAAAATGACGCACCTGTTCCGCCGTCTGGGATTTTTCATCGCCGCATGGGGGCTGCTGCTGGCGTCATCCGCCGCATTTGCCGGAAGCCCTTCCGTACTGACCTTCACCAAGGCGTTCGGGGCGTCCAGTATCGAGATCAACGGCAGCACCAGCCTGACCTTTAATCTGTCGCTCAACAATGTGGGTGGCGGGGGCGGTACTGGGGCTTTCGGCTTTGCCGATGCTCTGCCGGTCGGCTTGGTGGTGTCCACGCCCAATGGATTGTCGGCCGTCACCTGCTCGGGGGGCTCCACCGCCGGATCGGTCACGGCCAGCCCGGGCATGGGCAGCATCACCCTGGCGGGCATGAACCTTGCCATGTTGGGCAACTGTTCGTTCTCGGTCAATATCACGGCCACATCCGCAGGCACCAAGAACAACTCGGTCACCACAACGGCGGCCTACTACACCAACACCCCGGGCGGGATGCCGACGACCATCACGGCAACAGCATCCTTGGCGGTGGGGCAGCTCATCCCCAACCTGACCCCCGCGCCCACAACCGGCATAGGCGCGCAGCCCACGACCGTGAATCTCAGCCAGGGCCAGGGACCGACGATGACGTCCTGCATGATGGATGCAGTCAAGGGCATGGAAGGCTTCAGCCAGGCGGTGTATCTGGGGCAGGATGCCTATGGCGTGGCCAGCATCGACCTCAAGGATGGGCGTTATCTGTCGTTTTACCCGTTGTCAGCCAGCACCGACACGTCCCGCGCTCCGGGTCTGTACTTCTCGGGCAGCAACATAGCTACCCTGGCCACCAGTTGTGGCAGTTTTGACATCGTGCCCGCGGTGTACAACATCGCAAAATTGGGGAGCTTGCTCGCTGTGGGGCAGTCTGCGGATGTGCGTGTGAATTTTAACGCTGACGGCGTGGCCACCTATGTGCAGGGTGACAATACCTATGTGGCTCGCCCCGACTTTTACGTCACGCGGGGTGCCGCAGGCACCGCCGCATTGGCATTGGCCGGTGGAGCCTATCGCTTCAACGACGGTGCGGGCAATACCCAGCTTTTGCGCGGTGCGTTTGCGGATGCGGACGTACTGCGTAGTGCACTTGCCAGCGCGGGCGTTCTGGGCAATCTTGTTGGGTTGGCCGATGGAGTTTTTTTGTTCACGTCTACACAGGGGACTAGATGTTTGTTGCAGGCTCAGATGCAGTTGCTCCCGGCAAGCACCCACCCTTCTGGGTTGTACCACGTCCAAGGCGATGGTAATTTTTTTCTCTACAGGGGCAATGAGTTATTGATGTGGCAACGTATGGGCTTCACCTGCTTTTAACACTAGCGGGTAGTCAATAGGGGTTCTTGAACCCCAGCCTTGCCATGATCTCCGTCTCGCGCAGCTCCATCACCTGCGCGTCCTCGTCCAGCTCATGGTCCCAACCCTGGGCGTGCAGCGTGCCGTGCACGATCAGGTGGGCGTAGTGGGCTTGTAGCGTCTTCTTCTGCTCCTTGGCCTCGGCGGCAACAACCGGTGCGCACAGCACCAGGTCGGCGCTGACCACCGGCTCTTGGGTGTAGTCAAAGGTCAGCACATTGGTGGCGTAGTCCTTCTTGCGGTACTCGCGGTTCAGCGTCTGGCCCTCTTCCGCATCGACGATGCGCACGGTGATTTCGGCATCGGTCTGCAGCGCATGGCGGATCCACTTTTTGACAGCATGGCGGGGCAGGGCGGCGCGGTGTTTGTCGGGTTTGGCGACGGAGCTGAATTGCAGGGAGAGAGTGAGTTCGGGCAGCATGGTGAAAGGCGGTAAGGGGGTTCAGGATTTTTTGGCAGATTGGCGACCGGGTGTGCGCAGCTTGGGCAGACCGACACGGGGCAGTTCGGGCTCTTCTTCGGGTATTGCAATCGACGGTAGCTCGTTCAAGCGCGCCGCGTCATACGCATCGACCACACGGGCCACCAGCGGGTGGCGCACGATGTCAGCACTGGTCAGGTGGGTGATGGCAATACCGCTGACCCGGCGCAGCACGCGTTCGGCATCCACCAGGCCGCTGAGCTGGGTTTTTGGCAGGTCGATCTGGCTCACATCGCCGGTGATGACGGCCTTGGCACCAAAACCGATGCGCGTCAAAAACATCTTCATCTGCTCGGGCGTAGTGTTTTGCGCCTCGTCCAGGATGACGAAAGCATTGTTCAGCGTGCGCCCGCGCATGAAGCCCAGCGGCGCGATTTCGAGCTGTTGCTTCTCAAACGCCTTGTGTACCTGGTCGTAGCCCATCAGGTCGTACAGCGCGTCGTAGAGTGGGCGCAGATAGGGGTCGACCTTTTGGTTCAGATCACCGGGCAAAAAGCCCAGGCGTTCACCGGCTTCCACCGCCGGGCGGGTCAGGATGATGCGCTGCACGGCGCTGCGTTGCAGGGCGTCCACTGCGGCGGCCACGGCCAGGTAGGTCTTGCCGGTGCCGGCCGGGCCGATGCCAAAGGTGATGTCGTGCTCGGCAATATTGTCCAGATACAGCGCCTGGTTCTTGCTGCGCGGTTTGAGGTCGGCGCGGCGCGTGGCCAGGCTGGGGCCATCGCCTTCGTCGGCAGAGCCATCACCCGACAGCATCAACTGCACCGTGGCCGGGCTGATGGGCTTGGCGGCCAACTCGTACAGCGCCTGGATCAAATCCATGCCGCGCTGGGCCTTGGCCTTGGGGCCTTCGATCTTGAACTGCTCGTGCCGGTGCGCGATGCGAATGTCCAGCGCCACTTCAATGGTGCGCAGGTGTTCGTCGGTCGGGCCGCACAGGTGGGACAGGCGGTTGTTGTTCAGCGGTTTGAATGTGTGTCGGAGGATCAAGCTGATAATTCCGGTCAGAGATAGATAAGAGGGGGTGCTAGGAAAAGGCCCCCATCATAGGCAACAACCGCAAACCACGCAGGGCACACGATGATCGGCAAACTCACAGGCATTCTCAGCGACAAAAACCCGCCCCAGGTGATAGTGGACTGCGGCGGCGTGGGTTACGAAGTGCAGGTGCCCATGAGCACGTTTTACAACCTGCCGGCCAGCGGCGAAAAGGTGTCGCTGCTGACACACTTTGTGGTGCGGGAGGATGCGCAGATTCTGTACGGCTTTCAATCGGCAGAAGAGCGCGCGGCGTTTCGTGAGCTGATCAAGATTTCCGGTGTTGGTCCCCGCACCGCCTTGTCGGTGTTGTCGGGGATGAGTGTGGGTGAACTGTCGCAGGCGGTGACTTTGCAAGAGGCGGGGCGATTGATCAAGGTGCCGGGCATTGGCAAGAAGACTGCCGAGCGCCTGTTGCTGGAATTGAAGGGCAAGCTGGGTGCCGACATTGGGGTCAGCGCCACGCTGGTCAATGATGCGCAGGCCGATATCCTGCAGGCCTTGCTTGCGCTGGGTTATAGCGACAAGGAGGCGGCCGCTGCGCTGAAGGCTTTGCCGGCGGATGTGGGGGTTAGCGATGGGATCAAGTTGGCGCTGCGGGCGTTGGCCAAATAGGGACGGTATAGGCTGCCTTGAAGCAGGAGCCGACGGTCAGTGGCGTGGCACGGTTGAAGCGCCTTTAATTCGATCCACAGTATCTTTGAAGCGAAACATGCGTGCCACGCCAACCGCTAAAGTTGTCTGAAAGCTGGCGATACGGCCAAGCCAAATTTGAAAGTACTTATGTACGTAGAAAATCAATTCTTCGAACAGCCACCCAATGAAGAGGTGAAGGTTTGGCGTTATATGGACTTCACAAAATTGGTCTCGATGCTCCAATCTCGATGCCTCTATTTCACGAGATCAGACAAATTTGAAGATCCGTTCGAAGGCTCCTGGCCAATGCCCAATGTGAAATTGAGGCACGATGAAATCTACACATCAAATCTTTCCAACCCTGGCGCCATTCTGACGAAAACCCACGAGTTGTTTATGTTTCTCAAGGACATGCGAAGGTTGCACGCTATCAATTGTTGGCACATGAATGAACACGAATCCGCTGCGATGTGGACTTTGTACCTGAAGAGTAATGAGGGAATCGCGATTCAATCGACGTATCAAAAGCTGCGGGCATCAATAATTGATGACGAAAGGGTGCATTTGGGGATCGTCAAATACATTGACTACAAAACAGAGTGGATTGACTCCAATGAAGTAATAAGCGCATTCACCCATAAGAGAAAAAGCTTTGAACACGAGCGTGAAGTTCGTGCTGTTGTTCATAAATGGCCGGTGAATGGCAAGTCACCCTCCACTCCTGAGGAGGAGCCGATTGGCCACGGGATTCAGGTTCGGGTTGACTTGGACCGCTTAATCGAAAAAATTTACATATCGCCGACGGCGCCGGGATGGTTTTCAGACTTGGTCGCGGACGTCGTCAAACAGTACAGCTATAAATTCGAAGTGACGCAGTCATTGATGAATGAAAAACCCACGTTCTAATTTTCGCTAGAGATGCTTTAAATAATGCGAGGCGATAGCCTTTGAAGAATAAGCCTGTATAGCTATTTAAAACGTAGCAAACTACAACGCCTCCCGCACCACCCGCCCATTCACCGCCTGCACCGGCCGCGCATTGTTCGGATACAGCTGCGTAAATAACCGGTACTGCCCCTTGCTGATGGTGACCGGTTGTTTCATCACCATCCACAACACACCCTCAGAACACGGTGGCGTGGTCAGTGAACCCATGAACTGGTAATAACGCTGGTCGGTGGGCAGCAGCTCGCTGACGTTTAGCAGGCTCTGCGGCATACGCACACGGTCGTTGGCGTCCAGCGGCATATACGTCCATACCTTGTCGATAAATGGGCTGGCCGCACCCTCGTCCAGCAGCACGGCCACTACGGCGAGCTGGCCTTCGTTGTTCTTGTGCACCAAGTGGGCCACCATGGGGAAACGTTTGGAGTTGATCTGCTCTTCGGAAGGGGTGTGGAAGTGGAACTGCAGCAGCCGGTAGCTGGAGCCGCGCACGGTGATGGTGTTTTCGCCCTGCACATCCACTTGGATCGTGTGGCCGTTGTTGACCACGGTGCCGTTGCTGGGCGTGTACGCAAATTGCACCGGTTCGGCCGGGCCTTGCAGGGTGTTGCCGTCTTCAATGTTGATGGGCGACTGGCGCTTGCCGATAGCGCAGGTGTTGAAGTCGGGCTTGAGTTTGCCCCAGGCCTGGGGGCCGGTGTCGCCCTCATAGGCCCAGTGTGCTTCGCCTCCATGGGTTTTGTCGCCCGCGGCTGGGGCTGCTGCTCCGGCGTGGCCGGCGACAGCAGTGGCGCGGGCCTGCTGGTAGCGCTGGCTGGCCAGTGTGCGGGCTGCGGGGGTTGTTGGTGTGGCTGTGCGGGGCGGGGGTTTGGGGTTGTCTTCCACCGTGACCGTCATCTTTTTGCTGACGATGGCCGTGCCGGACAGCGCAGCCCGTATCTTCTCGGCCATGGCCGATCCGCTGTTGGTGGGCAGGCTTTCTACCGGTGTGGTTTTGCTTGCCGTATCGCGGCCTTCCTTGGACGCAGCTTTGGCCGGAGCCGGCGCCGATGGCGAGGTGGCCGGGGCGCGGGATGCCGCTGGTGCTGGTGCAGCAGTGGCGGGGTCAGCCGCCCAGGCGCTGGCGCCCAGTGCAAGCCCCAGTGCAAGGCACACGGTGCGCAGAGCGGGCAGGGGGGAAGGTGAAGCGGGAAATGGGCTCATGCCACCGTATCGGCCCAAAGCGAGTGCAACTTGAATGGCGGCCGCGGCAAGCACCCGCTGCGCGCTATAGTGGGCGCCTACCCGCCCCTTGCCCTAACCCGTACCCGCCCCGTGAGCATCCAGACCGACGATTTCGCCGCCCCGCCTTCCAAACGCATGGTGTCGGCCGCACCCACCTCGCCCCAGGAAGAGGCGATCGAACGCGCATTGCGCCCCAAGCTGCTGGACGAATACGTAGGCCAGGCCAAGATCCGCGAACAGTTGGAGATTTTTATCAGCGCCGCCAAGATGCGCGGCGAGGCGCTGGACCATGTGCTGCTGTTCGGCCCGCCCGGCCTGGGCAAGACCACGCTCTCCCACATCGTCGCCGCCGAACTGGGCGTCAACCTGCGCCAGACCAGTGGCCCGGTGCTGGAGAAGCCCAAGGACCTGGCCGCGTTGTTGACCAATCTGGAAAAGAACGATGTGTTGTTCATCGACGAGATCCACCGCCTGAGCCCCGTCGTCGAAGAAATTCTGTACCCCGCGCTGGAAGACTACAAGATCGACATCATGATCGGCGAAGGCCCGGCCGCGCGATCCATCAAGCTGGATTTGCAACCCTTCACGCTGGTCGGTGCCACCACCCGCGCCGGCATGCTGACCAACCCGCTGCGCGACCGCTTTGGCATCGTGGCGCGGCTGGAGTTTTATACGCCGGAGGAGCTGGCGCGCATCGTCAAACGCAGCGCCGGTCTGCTGAATGCCCCCATGGACGCTGACGGTGGTTTCGAGATCGCCCGCCGCTCGCGCGGCACACCCCGCATCGCCAACCGCCTGCTGCGCCGCGTGCGTGACTATGCCGATGTAAAAGGCAGCGGCCACATCACGCTGGACATTGCGAACCGCGCGCTGGCCATGCTGGACGTGGACCCCCAAGGCTTTGACGTGATGGACCGCAAACTACTGGAGGCGGTCATCCACCGCTTCGACGGCGGCCCGGTGGGGCTGGACAATATTGCTGCCAGCATCGGAGAGGAGCGCGAAACGATTGAAGATGTGATCGAGCCCTACCTGATCCAGCAGGGCTATTTGCAGCGCACACCGCGCGGACGTATCGCCACGCTGGCGGCGTACCGGCACCTGGGTGTGGCACCGCGCAACCCGCCGGAGGGTGCGCTGTTTGTCGAGTGAGCTTATGAATAATCGGCCGGTAGCCCCCGTGCAATAAGCCTTATGCGCTCTTGAAACGATAGCAAATGATCGAAGCCATCTTTGAGTTTGTGTTCAGCATCTTCGGAGAATTGCTGTTGCAGGTGCTGGGTGAACTGCTGGTCAACATGGGTTTCCATTCGCTGGTCGGGTCCGTGCGCCGCAAGCCTAATCCGTGGCTGGCAGCGCTGGGCTACTTGGTGTTTGGCGCCATCGCGGGTGGTTTGAGCCTGCTGGTGTTCCCCGACTACCTGGTGGCCAGCAAGAACCTGCGGGTGGCCAACGCTGCGCTGTCGCCTATCCTGGCAGGCTTGTGCATGGCCGCTCTGGGTGCCTGGCGCGCGCGACACGGACAGGCGGTTTTGCGCATCGACAAGTTTGCCTATGGTTATTTGTTTGCGCTGAGCCTGGGGCTGGTGCGGTTCTGGTTTGCGAGCCCGGGTTGATGGGGCGTCTGCCCCGCAAGGCGCCGATCGTCTCGCCTAGAATTGAGCACTTTTAAGGGAGGCAGAATGCACAAAATTATCTCTGCGTTGGTGTTGACTCTGGCCGGCGCAAGCGCTTCTGCCATTTCCACTTTTGATGCGGCCACCAATCTATTGACACTGGATTCCGTGGTGATGAATGGGGTGACCTATAACAATGTCACTGTCCACCTGAATTCCTTCACGGTGCTGAAGGTGGGCAGCAGCTCCGAGCAGGTGCCAGGAACCGGCACTGTGCCCATCGCCAATGCTGGCCCCCCGCAGAACGTTTATCCCGGTTCCAAAGTTGCACCCAGCAAAGTGACACTGGACGGCTCGGCCAGCTCCGAACCCAAGGGTGCGCCGTTAACCTACCTGTGGACGCTGACCAGTAAACCACTGGACAGTGATGCCGTCATCACAAGCCCTGCGTCGGCGGTGACCAATATCTGGACCGATGTGCCGGGGATCTATCTTGCGTCGTTGGTGGTGAGCAATGGGACTGTGAGCAGTGCGCCTTCTACAGTCGTCATCACCGCCATCAACATCCCACCCCCGGTGGCAAGCCCGGGGGTCAATCAGAATGTTGGCGTTTTCTCAGTTGTAACGCTCAATGGCAGCCAGAGCAATGACCCCACGGGGATAGCACTGGCCTCCTATCAATGGACACTGATATCGGCGCCTGCAGGCGCCAACACATCCATCAGCAACTCCAGTGCGGCAGTCGCGCAATTCGTACCCAATGCCATTGGGGACTATATTTTTGAGCTCCAGGTGGGCGGATGGCGCAATGGCGGTATCAATTTTGTGTATGAGCGCACCACGGTGCAGGTTCGCTGAACGGTTCACCAAAGGCATAGCCGTAAACGTATTGCTGCCGTGGTGGTATTCGCCACGTGCAGAGTCAAAGATCCCCGCCCGACACCCGCCCCCGCAGCTTCTTCACATCCCCCCGCACGGACTTGCCTTCCAGCCGCTTGCGCTGCGAGCTTTTGGTGGGTTTGGTGGCCTTGCGGCGTTTGGGTAACACGGCCACGCTGTCCACCAGGGCCTGCAACCGCTCAATCGCATCGGCCTTGTTCTGCTCCTGGCTGCGCGTGGTCTGGGCCTTGATGACCACCACACCATCCGCCGTGATGCGCTGGTCGCTCAGCGCCAGCAGGCGTTCCTTGATGGCATCGGGCAGTGAGGATGCAGGAATGTCGTAACGCAGATGGATGGCGGTGGACACCTTGTTGACGTTCTGTCCCCCGGAACCCTGTGCACGTATGGCAGAGAAGTCGATCTCGTCTGGGTTGATCGGTATCAGGGGTTCAGGCATGGGTGTTTGACTTGCAACGGTGTGCATTGTCTGTGCTTTACGATCACGGTCTGATGAATACACCTGCCGCACTCATTCTGGCCATCGCGGCGACCCTGCTGCCCTGCCTGGCGCACGCACAAACGCCCATTCCCGCTGACCGTGCGATGGTCGCCATTGTGGGTGACGCGGAGTTGTTCAACGTGGGCCAGGATGGTTACTGTGGCGAGCGAACGACCATAAACAGCCCGAGCAAGACTAAGTTTCTTATTCCAGCGGGACAGCGCAGCTGGTTTTTCCTCTCTTCCAAACTCCATGTGCCAGTGGCCACGTTGACCTGTTCGGGCGATTATTCGTTTGTGCCGGTGGCGGGCAAGTTGCACATCTTTCGGTACTCCTTCGTAGGCGAAAATTGTCTGCTGGAGCACTTCTCGGGCGACCCGGGTAAAACGCCCGAGCCTACCGAGCTGCAGCCTGAGAAACGTCGATCCTGCCTGGTGCAGTAGACCGTTTCGAAGTGGGTGCGCGGGACCGATGCCAAATAGCCCATACAAACCTTACAAACCAATCCCAGGGAGAACTTCCGTTGCCATTCGATATTAAAAAAGCGGTCATTGCACTTGTGATTTCGTGCGTATCCACGCTGTTGGCCGTCTATTTTGACGGTCTTGAAATCAAAGAAATCAGCTTCGACAATCCACTCATACTGGGCACCAATCTCATTTGGGCTCTCGTAGTCGCCTGGATAATCTGGGACCTGTTAAAGGGCAAAAATATCAAGCCCACGCTCCTGCTTGTAGGGGCTGTTTTGCTCGCCTTTGTAGGCTGGGATATGTATGAGTTTGGTTTCGGTATCCCGCAGCTGTTCTACGCATTGGAGCTGGCCATGTTTGGGGCCGCATACTTCTTCGTCAGCTCGCAGGAAAGCGAGGCCTGGCGTTCAGAAAAAGCCGCATAACCGGGACTGTTGCAGCGGTGTAAACCTATGCGCTGGGGCCGGCGCCGGGCTTGCGCGCGTTGTGCACGATCAGCAGCTGCGCCGCGTAATAGGTCGCCAGAATCCACAGCGATGACAGCGCTACCGGCGTCACAAACTTGTTGATGGCGATCAGTGAGTCGCTGACCATGAACACGCAGGCGCCCAGCGCCACCCAGCCGGCACCGGCATCTGTGTTGCCCTGCACGGTGGCGCGGCCTATGGCCTGCGCCGCCATCAGCGAAATGACGCCTACATAAGCGGCCACAGCCGCCTTCAGCACCGGGTCACCCAGGCCGCCCCAGACGATGGCGTACATGCCCGCGCCCACTGCCAGCACGGCCACCAATGCCTTTTTGCTGGGGAACCAGGTCTGGCCCTGGTGGAACAACGCGATATAGAAAATGTGGGCCACCAGGAAGGACGCCAGTCCAGGGATGAAGTAGTTGCCAGGCAGCATCAGGAACACGTCGCCAATCAGCGAAAACACCAGTGCAACAATAAGCAATATGTCAAATCGGGCTGTAGCCCCTGCCAATTGGGCTCTAACCACTACAAAAACAATAGCAATCAACATGGTCAACGGTTTGAAGACCATGTAGCCATCCATCAGTCCCAGTGCGCCCACTGTGGCCAGGGCGCCGCTTTGTACCGCCAGCACCTCCAGCATGTGCAGCTTGCCCTGCATGAAGTGGCCGTTGGCCCACAGGCCTGCGGCGATGGCTGCGCACCAGATCGCGCTGTGGGTGAAAGACATCGTGTCCACATGCCACAGGAAGGCCAGCACCGCGGCCATGGCCAGCAGAAACTGCACGGTTGCAAACCACTGCTGCACGGTGGTCAGTGGGGGGTTGTAGAGCGTGACGGATGCCAGCGTGAACGGGGGCTTGGGGTTGGTGCGCGCCATCTCGGCGCTCTGCCAGCCCGGAGGCTTGAACCAGAGTTTGATCTTGTCACCCCAGTTGGGGGTGTGCCAGGAGTCTTTGGCCAGTGACCAATAGGTGTCCGCATTGGCCCACAGCGGGTCCCAGCTGTTGAGCAGGCCGCGGGTGCCGTAGACGCAGGGCTCGGTTTCTTCGCGGAAGGTGCCAAACAGCCGGTCCCACAGGATCAGGATGCCGCCGTAGTTCTTGTCGATGTACGGGTCATTCACGGCGTGGTGCACACGGTGGTTGCTGGGGGAGCAGAACACGCGGTCAAACCAGCCCAGCTTGCCAACCTGCTCAGTGTGTACCCAGAACTGGTAAAGCAGGTCGATCAGCGCCACGGCGCCAAACACCACGGGCGGCACACCGGCCACTGCCATCGGAATGTAGAAGATCCAGCCAAACAAAAACCCGGTGGAGGTCTGGCGCAGCGCGGTGGTCAGGTTGTAGTTCTGGCTCTGGTGGTGCACCACATGCGCCGCCCAAAACAGCGCCACCACGTGGCCCGCGCGGTGCAGCCAGTAATAGCAAAAATCGTAAAACAACAGGGCCAGCACCACGCCATACCAGGTGCTCCAGAACGCCACATCAGGGTAGAACGCGATGGCGTTGAAGACCAGCACGTAGATGCCAATATTGAACAGCTTGCTCAGCACCCCGGTCAGCTGGCTCAGCATGCCCAGGCTGATGCTGTTGATGGCGTCGTTCAACCGGTAGGGCGTTTGCCCGGCAGTGCGGCTGCTGCGCCTGCGGCTCCACAGCAGCTCCAGCGCAATCAACAACAGGAAGACGGGGGTGGCGAAAACAATGACTTTGTTCATCGCAGTATTTTCGCCGAGCGGGCGCTTTGTTTAATCCGGGGCAACCCTAGCCTGGGTTTCCCCGCCGGGCCTGGCTTGACCCTTGCCCAATCTGTGACCATACTGATCACAGGGAGACAAACGCCACTAATAGGGGTGAAGCCATGGATTGCAGAAAACTTTGCGCAGTTTTTTCAGTTGTTCTGGGCCTGGGCGGCTGTGCGACAACACCGGTGCCGCCCCTCGCTTTGAACAGCGTATGGCAGGACAAAACGTTCAACTACCAGCGCGAACTCGTGAAGGAAACACGTGACACGCTGTTTGCTCTTGACGCTGCGGTGGTGCACGACCTGAGCCTGGACGAGGGGGTAGGTCGCTCCAGCGAGCGCCGCCTGGAGCTGCTGGTTGCCCGCCTGTATGGCCCCAATGGCATACGCCTGGCCTACTCTACGGGCCACACAACCGGCGCTTCCGAGACCTGGCACAACAAACGGGGTGACTGCCTGTCCCTGACCATCCTGGCCTATGCCGCTGCGCGCCATCTGGGCATCAATGCGCACATGCAGGAGGTGCGCACGCCGCCCCTGGTTGACAGGCGCGACGGGGTGGACTTTGTCAACGGGCATGTCAATGTGTTCATCCGTTTTGCGTCGGAGGTGACGGTTAATGGCCAGTCCTTTGGCGCGGGCAGTTTCATCATTGACTTTGAACCCCAGGTGGGGTCGCGCCGCACAGGGCACTGGCTGACCGAAAGCGCCATCCTGGCCCGTTACTACAACAACCGGGCTGCGGAGTACCTGGTGCAAAAAGACGATGCACGTGCCTATGCCTACTACCGTGCTGCCATAGAGCTGGCGCCCGACTATGCGGCGCCGTTTGGAAACCTGGCACAGCTGTACGCCCGGCATGGTCTGCTGGCGGGTGCCGAGCAATTGCTGCACCATGCCATTGCGCTGGATGGCCCCTCCTATGCTCCGCTACGCGCCATGCACCAGTTGCTGAGCCTGCAAGGCCGTGCCGCAGAGGCGCGGCGTTACGCAGAGTTGCTGGAGAAACGCCAGGATGAAGACCCCTACCACTGGATGGGTGTCGGCATTGCTGCATTGCAGAACGGGCGCAATGCCGCCGCCATCCGTGCGCTGGAGCGGGCGGCAAGCCTGACCGCCGGCTTTGAAGAACTCCATTTTTACCTGGGCGTGGCCTACGGGCGCAATGGCCAGAGTGAAGCCGCCAACAAGCAACTGGTGGCGATGCGCGCTATCAACAACGAAGGCCCCAGCGTGGCGCTGCTGAGCAAAAAGCTGCAGGGCTTGTCGCCACAAAACAGGGTCTATTGATCCCCTGCAGAGGCGCCGACTATGCCCAGTCCGGCGGCATGGTGGCGCAAGTGGTCTTCCATGAAGGTGCTGATGAAGTAGTAGCCGTGGTCGTAACCCGCGTGGCGGCGCAGCGTTAGTGGCTGGCCCGCGTTTGCGCAGGCTTGCTCGAACAGGTGAGGATGTAACTGGGTCTCCAGAAACTTGTCGTTGAGACCCTGGTCGATCAGGATGCCGTGGGCAAACAGCGGGCCGCCGCGCGAACGCATCAACTCCGAGGCGTCATGTAACTTCCAGGCCGCTTGCGCATTGCCCAGATAGCCGGTGAAAGCCTTCTGGCCCCACGGGCACTGGCTGGGAGCGCAAATCGGTGCAAATGCGGACAGTGACTGAAACCATTTTGGGTGGCGCAGCGCCAATGTCAGCGCGCCATGGCCGCCCATAGAGTGGCCAGTAATGCCCAATCGCTGAGTATCGATCGGTAGTGCGCTGCTGATCAGCGGCAGCAGATCGTGCAGCAAATAGCTTTCCATGCGGTAGTGCGCCGACCACGGCGCCTGCGTAGCGTTGAGGTAAAAGCCTGCGCCTACGCCAAAGTCCCAGCTGTCGGCTTCACCGGCAATACCTGCGCCGCGCGGGCTGGTGTCGGGCGCTATCAAGGCCAGGCCCAGCTCGGCGGCCAGGCGTTGTGCGCCAGCCTTGGTGGCAAAGGTTTCTTCGGTGCAGGTCAACCCGGCCAGATACACCAGTGCCGGAACGGGCCCGTTGCTGGCCTGCGGCGGCAGGTAGACTGAGAACTTCATCGGCAGACCTATTGCCGCCGAATCGTGCTGGTAGAAGCGCTGCACACCGCCAAAGCAGGTGTGTTCGCTGAGCAGTTGCAGGCCTTGCGCCATCAGAACAACACAACGCCGCGAATCGACTCGCCGCTCTTCATCAAATCGAACCCCTTGTTGATGTCTTCCAGCGGCATGGTGTGGGTGATCAGGCTGTCGATATTGATCTTGCCGTCCATGTACCAGTCCACGATCTTGGGCACATCGGTGCGGCCGCGCGCGCCGCCAAAGGCCGAGCCTTCCCACTTGCGGCCGGTGACCAGCTGGAACGGCCGGGTGCTGATCTCGGCGCCGGCTTCGGCCACACCAATGATGATGCTGCGGCCCCAGCCTTTGTGCGTGCACTCCAGCGCCTGGCGCATGACCTTGGTGTTGCCAATACATTCAAAGCTGTAGTCGGCGCCGCCATCGGTCAACTGCACGATGGCATCGACGATGTTGCCGCCGGCCGCTTCGATGTCCTTGGGGTTCAGGAAATGCGTCATGCCGAACTGGCGCGCCATGGCTTCCCGTGCGGGGTTCAAATCGACGCCAATGATCTTGTCGGCGCCAACCATCTTCAAGCCCTGGATCACATTCAGCCCAATGCCGCCCAGACCAAACACCACGGCGTTGGCACCGGCTTCTACCTTGGCGGTGAAGATCACCGCGCCAATGCCGGTGGTGACGCCGCAGCCGATGTAGCAGACCTTGTCAAACGGCGCATCGCTGCGGATCTTGGCCAGCGCAATCTCAGGCACCACGGTGTGGTTGCTGAAAGTGCTGGTGCCCATGTAGTGAAAAATCGGGTCGCCATTCAGGCTGAAGCGGCTGGTGGCGTCGGGCATCAGGCCCTTGCCCTGTGTGCCACGGATCAGCTGGCACAGATTGGTCTTGCGGGAGAGGCAAAACTTGCAGGTGCGGCATTCGGGGGTGTACAACGGGATGACATGGTCGCCCTTTTTCAGCGTGGTTACGCCCGGGCCTACATCCACCACTATGCCCGCGCCTTCGTGGCCCAGGATGGCGGGGAAGATGCCCTCGGGGTCCGCACCGCTCAATGTGTAGTAATCGGTGTGGCAAATGCCCGAGGCCTTGATCTCCACCAATACCTCGCCGAACTTGGGGCCTTGCAGGTCCACGGTTTCTATCGTCAGGGGCTGGCCGGATTTCCAGGCGACGGCGGCTTTGGTTTGCATGGAGAGAGTCCTATCTGTTAAGTGCTGGTTTCGTCCAGTGTTGCGTCGTCCAGGTGGCGCGTGTCGGACCAGCCGACCAGGCTCAGCCCATCGGGTGTCCACAGCAGGCGGTTGATGGACGCATTGCCCAGGTCCCAGGTGCGGGGCGATTCAATGTCTTGCCGCGTGGCTAGGCGGTACAGCGCGTCCATGACGCCGCCGTGCGCCACCAGCACGATCTGTTCGCCCACATGCAGACCGGCCAGGATGTTGACGGTGGCGGCAATACGGTCGCGCACCTGAATCAGTGACTCGCCACCGCGCGGAGCAAAGTCAGGGTCGCGCTGGCGCCAGCGCAGCGATTCCTCCGGCCAGTCGGAAGCGACCTGCGCATAGGTCAGGCCTTCAAAAATGCCAAAGCCGCGTTCGCGCAGGCCGGCGTGGGCATGCACAGGGCGTGCGCCGGGGCTGCTGTTGCGGTTGGAGATGGCCGTTGCGGTGGCAAAGGCGCGGGACAAATCGCTGCTGTAGATGGCGGTTATGTCTTCATCGGCCAGCGCCTCGGCAGCGCGCGCGGCCTGCCACTGGCCACGGTCGTTCAGGCCAATGTCCAGATGCCCTTGCAGCCGCGTGTCCACGTTCCACGCGGTTTCGCCGTGGCGTATGGCAATGATGCGGGTCGCGCCTGTCATCTGGGCGGCGCTCAACCCATCACCACCGACAAGCCGGGCAGGCCCGACAGCTTGGGTGCCACAGGCTCTTCCTGGTCAAACGCGGTGTCGCCATCGGCATCGGGCAGGCCGGTGGCCTTGATGGCCTTGAAGTCGTGTTTGGTATGGTCCATCAGGTGCGACGGCACCACGTTTTGCAGCGCGGTGAACATGGTCTCGGCGCGGCCGGGGTATTGCTTCTCCCACTCGCGCAGCATCTTGCCGATCTGCACGCGCTGCAGGTTCTGCTGGCTGCCGCACAGCGTGCAGGGGATGATGGGGAACTGGCGGTGCTCGGCCCAGCGGATCAGGTCTTTCTCGGCCACATAGGCCAGCGGGCGGATGACGATGAATTCACCGTTGTCGCTGTTGAGCTTGGGTGGCATGCCCTTCAACTTGCCGCCGAAGAACATGTTCAAGAAGAAGGTCTGCAGCATGTCGTCGCGGTGGTGGCCCAGCGCCAGCTTGTTGCATTTGAGCTTGCGCGCGACGTTGTACAAAATGCCCCGGCGCAGCCGGCTGCACAGGCTGCACATGGTCTTGCCTTCGGGGATGTTCTTTTTGACGATGGAATAGGTGTCCTGCGTCTCGATGTGGTACTCCACACCCAGGCTCGAAAGGTACTCGGGCAGGATGTGCTCGGGGAAACCGGGCTGCTTCTGGTCCAGGTTGACCGCGACGATCTCAAAGTTGATCGGTGCGCGCTGCTGCATCTTCAGCAGGATGTCGAGCATGCCGTAGCTGTCCTTGCCGCCGGACATACACACCATGATGCGGTCACCTTCTTCGATCATGTTGAAGTCGATGATGGCCTGGCCCACCTGGCGGCAGAGGCGCTTTTCCAGCTTGTGGGTTTCGTGGGCGGCGCGTTCCTCGGCGCTGCGCTCGCGCTTGGCCACGGATTCCTTGGCCTCTTCGGCAACTTCTGCCACTTCGTTTTCAATCCAGACTGCTGCGTTCATTCTCAATGCTCCAGGTGCCTGGCGGGTTGCCAGCACGGTAAGGGTCTATTTTCGGTTGTTTCTCGGGTGCTACCACTGGCCGGCTTCGACGCGGATCGCCACTTCGCAGTCGTCAAAGATCTCCAGCTTGGCGATCTTCACGCGCACGCCCAGCACGCCGGGCAACTGCATCAGGCGGTGGGCCAGCTTGCCAATCAGGCTTTCCAGCAGGTTCACATGCTCGGCCGTGCACTCGTTGATGATGATCTGGCGCACCTTGCGGTAGTCCAGCACATGGTGGATGTCGTCGTCGTGCGGCAGCAGGGGCTGGGCGCCCAGGCTCAACTCTGCGTCTACCTGGATGGGTTGGGGGATGTTGATTTCGGACTCCAGAATGCCCAGGCTGGCGTCAAAACGCAGGCCGGTCAGGGTCAGGGTCTGGTTTCCCGTGGTGTGTTGCATAGGGAGTGGGGCTTTCACATCAGGGAAAAATCGCGCTCAAAGCGCATCAGGTGCTGGCCACCGTCCACCAGCAGCGTGGTGCCGGTGATGGACTGGTTGGTCAACGCAAACAGCACGGTGGAGGCCACATCTTGCGGTGTGGAGGAGCGGCCCAGCGGCGACAGCTTGTGCAGGGCCTCAAACTGGGTGTCGCTGAGCATGTGGCTGGTCAGCGTCAAGCCCGGTGCCACGCCCACCACCCGCACCAGTGGGCTCAGTGCCAGCGCCAGCATGGTGTTGGCAGCCTCCAAAGCGGCTTTGGACAGGGTGTAACTCATGAAGTCGGGGTTCTGGTTCCACAACTTCTGGTCCAGCAGGTTGATGACTGCTCCGCGTCCTTCAGGCTGGGTCGCAGTGCGCTGGCTGATGTGGGCGTGCAGGGCCTGGGCCAACAGAATGGGCGCGCCGGCATTGCTGCGCATGTGTCTTTCCAGCGCCGCAAAGCTGAAAGTGGCACTGGTGTCGTGCTCAAAGGTGGACGCACTATTGACTACGGCGTCCACATGGCCCAAGGATTGGATCACGGTGGGCAGCAGGGCCCTGACCGCCGATTCGTCAGAGAGGTCTGCATGAAAAGCGGCTGAACCCCTCGTCAAATGGTCACACTCCGCTACTGTTTTTGTAGCATCCTCCAGCGAGCCGCGGTAATGCACTGCCACCCGCCAGCCTGCGGCTGCCAGCGCCAGCGCGATATCGCGGCCCAAACGCTTGGCCGCACCCGTCACCAATACGGTGGGCACAGTTGCGCGGGCTGGGGCATTGGGGGACATGGGGAGGGGCGGGTGTGGGGAGTAAGAACCACCGATTTTAACGACCCGCCCATTCCTCAGCCACAATACGCCCGCCAAGCCCTGCATACGGTGCTTGGTATCTACTACCCCACCCCCCTTTATGTTTTCTATCAAAGACAAGCCACTCGTGCAATGGATGATCGGTTTTGCCGCCCTGGGTGCGCTGGCTATCGTTCTGCTTGCGGGGTACACATTGCTGGTGCTGGCGCCGGGCCTGCCCACGCTGGAAGCCGTGACGGACTATCGACCCAAGATGCCCCTGCGCATCTACACCGCAGACAACGTGCTGATTGGTGAATTTGGCCAGGAGCGGCGCGATTTTGTGTCCATCGAGGACACCCCCAAGACACTGAAAGACGCATTGCTGGCGATTGAGGACGAACGCTTCTACAGCCACAGCGGCCTGGACTATCGTGGCCTGGCGCGCGCGGTGTTGTCCAACGTGACCGGTGGCGTGCAGCAGGGCGGCTCCACCATCACCGTGCAGGTGGCGCGCACCTTTTTCCTGAACCAGGACAGGACCTTGCAGCGCAAACTCAAGGAGGCCCTGCTGTCCTACCGTATCGAAGAGGCGCTCTCCAAGGACAAGATTCTGGAGCTGTACATGAACCAGATCTACCTGGGGCAGCGCAGCTACGGCTTCTCCAGTGCGGCACGCACTTACTTCGGCAAGTCTCTGGCCGAACTGAGTCTTGCGCAAAACGCCATGCTGGCGGGTCTACCGCAGAACCCGTCGCGCCACAACCCGGTGGTCAACCCTGCGCGGGCCAAGAAGCGGCAGATGATGGTGCTGAAAAACATGTTGCGCCTGGGCCATATCAACCAGGCCCAGTTTGACCAGGCCAGCGTAGAGGCCACACCCACCAACACCAGCCCGACCGTGGGCGCCCATGGCGCCTACGTGGCCGAAATGGTGCGCCAGACCATAGTGACCCAGTACCAGGAAGCGGCCTACACCATGGGCCTCAAGGTGGTGACCACCATCAACAACGCCGAGCAACAGGCGGCTTATGAATCGGTGCGGCGCAATGTATTGGCCTACGACCAGCGCCATGGCTACCGCGGTCCGGAGGCTTTTATCGAGTTGCCCCAGGACGAGGATGCGCGGGACGACGCCATCGATGCGCTGCTGCAAAAACACCCCGCCAGTGAAGGCCTGGTACCCGCCGTGGTGACCGAGGTTGCGGCAAAGGTCCTGAAGGCCGAGCTGGCGTCCGGAGAGGTTGTCCAGATCAGCGGTAACGAATTGGGATTTGCCGCCCCGGCGCTGCATGTCAACGCCAACAAGGCCGTGCGCCTGCGCCCCGGCGCGTTGATCCGCGTGACGCAAAACAGCAAACAGAAGTGGCTGGTCACGCAGATGCCAGAGGTGGAAGCCGCCTACGTAGCGCTCAACGCCCAGAGTGGTGCCTACCGTGCGCTGGTGGGCGGCTTTGATTTCCGGCGCAAGAACTTCAACCACGCCACCAGCGCCTGGCGCCAGCCTGGCTCGGCCATCAAGCCCTTTGTCTACTCTGCAGCACTGGAGCGGGGTTTTGCCCCCGCCACCGTCATCAACGATGTGCAATTGTCTGCCACCACGACCGAGAACCTGCAGTGGGACCCGCGCAATGACGACGGCAAATACGATGGCCCCATCCGTATGCAAGATGCGCTGGCCCAGTCCAAAAACGTGGTGTCGGTGCGCATCCTCAAGGCCATCGGTGTGCCCTTTGCGCTGGAGTATTTGCCGCGCTTTGGCTTCGAGGCCGACAAACATCCGGCCAACCTGACCCTGGCCCTGGGCACGGGTTCGGTCACACCGGTGCAACTGGCCAGTGCCTACGGTGTGTTTGCCAATGGCGGTTACCTGGTCAAACCCTGGCTGGTGCAGCGCGTCAGTGATGCGCGCGGCAAGGTGCTGTTCGAGTCAGACCGCACGCCCATGCCTGCAGAAGAAGCGCGTGTGATCGATGAACGCAATGCCTTTGTCACCGACAGCATGCTGCGCGAGGTCACCCGCTCGGGCACGGCCGCCACTGCCAGCCAGAAGCTGGCGCGCCAGGACCTGGCCGGCAAGACTGGCACGACCAGTGACGCGGTGGACGGCTGGTTTGCCGGTTATGCCAATAACATCGTGTCGGTGGCATGGATGGGGTATGACGAACCCAAGTCCTTGGGTGGACGCGAGTTTGGCTCCACGCTTGCGCTACCCATCTGGATCGACAGCATGCGCCAGACACTGGTGGGTGCTGCGACCATTGATCGCCCGGTGCCGGAGCAGGTGGTTTACCAGGATGGACGCTGGAACTTCAGCGAATTCGACAGTGACGCCGGGGTCAAGACCCTGGGGATGGACGAGCCGGCAGCCGACTGATCAGGCAATCGCCTGCAGGCTTTCCAGCGTCTGCACGCAGGCGCGCGCGGCCTCCTTGCCCTTGGTGACAAAGTGGCTGGCGAAGAACTGCTGGTGGTCGTCATGTTCGTGGAAGTGCAGTGGTGTCAGCACCACCGAGAACACCGGCACGCTGCTGTCGAGCTGCACATTCATCAGGCCTTTGATCACGGCATCGGCTACAAAATCGTGGCGGTAGATACCGCCGTTCACGACAAAGCCACACGCCACGATGGCGGCATAACGGCCCGTGCGCGCCAGTTTTTGCGCGTGCAGTGGAATTTCGAACGCGCCGGGCACCTTGAACACATCAATGGTGTCGGCGGGTGTGCCCAGGTTTTGCATTTCGGCCTGGAAGGCGTCACGCCCCTGGTTGACGATGTCGCTGTGCCAGCTGGACTGGATAAACGCGATGCGGGTACCGGATGCGGCAGTGGAAGATGAATGGGCGGTCTGAACCATGGTGCTGCGGTTGCTCAAGAGTGTGTGTCGACAAAACCCAGGGCGCACCATGCAGCAGCGGCCCCCTGCGCAAAAACGCACAATAAAGGGGTCGCTGCAGACACTGCGTCTCTTTCATCCGGACTGTCACCGTCGGCTTCGGAATCACACCGAATCTGCTGACCCCGCGTTGACCATTGCAAGCCAATGCGGGCGCTCGCGGGCTTGTGCAACTGTAAAGAGTTGCCATCACCGCCGGTGGGGAGTTGCACCCCGCCCTGAGAACGCATGCCAGTGATTGCTCACAGGCTCAACAATTCTAAAGGCAGCGTAGGGTGTGGACCTGTCACCCGTGCAAGAACCCCTTGGCCCCAATGGGAGCTGCTGGAGCTGCTAACTGACCGGTCCCGCTCGCTTGGATTCCAGTCGCTGGCGCCCCGCGCGGCTAATCACCTTCCAGCGCGCCAACTGGGTCTGACGCTCCAGTGCTCCCAGCGTGTCGCGGCGGCTTTCGCGCAGCAGCTTCTGGTAGTTTTTCAATCGCTCGGGGCTGACCTGCGCCCGCACGGCGCAACCCGGCTCGTCCTGGTGCCGGCAGTCGCGGAAGCGGCAGGTGTGGGCCAGCGTGCTGATGTCTTCAAACAGCTGGCCCAGCGTGTGGCCATCCACGTCCGGCCGCAGGGTCCGCACGCCGGGCGTGTCGATGACACAGGCCCCGCTGGGCAGCAAGTGCAGCGATCGCGCGGTGGTCGTGTGTTTGCCGCGGCTGTCATGTTCGCGCACCGCACCCGTGTCCTGCGTGGCGCTGCCCAGCAGGCTATTGGTCAGTGTGCTCTTGCCCGCGCCGGACGACCCCAGAAGCACCAGGGTCTGGCCAGCGGACAGATACGGCAGCAAGGCCGCTTGCGCATCCGCACTGCGCCCATCCACCGCCACCACATCCACATGCTGGCCCACGCGGGCACGCACGGCCTGTATGCGCTGTTGCACGCTACCGGGCGCTGCTTGTTCCGCGATGTCGGCCTTGGTCAGCACAACCACGGGCAACACGCCACTGCTGCCCACTAGCGCCAGATACCGCTCCAGTCGCTGCAGGTTGAAGTCCAGGTCCATTCCCATGACCAGCAACGCGGTATCCACGTTGCTGACCACGGTGTGGCGGCTGCCATCGGCATCGCGCCGCACGATCTGGTTCAGCGGTGGCACACGATGGGTGACCCACAGCTGCTGGTGCTCGTCCAGCGTACAGAGCACCCAGTCGCCAACGGCCAGGGCACTGCCCTCGTCGATAAGCTCCCGGGTCAGCCGTGCGGCACAGCGGGCCGAGCACTGCATGGCGCCGTCGTGCACTTCTACCGTTTCGCGGTGCACGGCGGCTGCGCGCATCCACTGGGGTGGTGTTGCATCCATGGGGATGCTGGTGTTGTTGGCCACATCAGCAGTGGCCAGGCTTTGCGCCATGGCGGGAGTCAGTCCCAAACGGCGCAGTGTCTCAAAAGAAAATTCGATGTTCATGATGGTGTCTGGTTGTCTTTGTCAGACCCAGCGCCAGACGTGCCGATACGACACGCCACAAGCGGCGACAGGGCCAAATTAAAAATGGAATATGCGAGACCAGCGGGCGGCCCGACAAAGACAGAGAAGACACATGCCCTGTGCAACAGGGCGAAGACCAGCGTTGTGGTTTAGTTCAGGTAACGCAGGTGAATGGCAAACTCAAGTATCTCAGGCGGCCAGCACGAGGGGGGTGGGTGTATGAACAATCATGGAAGCACTCCTTCGCGGTGGGTTGAGAACGTTTGCGGTGTGGTACGGAGCCACTGCAGGTGAAGGCGCAATTGTGGTGATTTGGTTTTGGCTTGTCAACGCATGGCGATGGGAATGGTGCCGTTTTGCAACAGGCCGTTCCCGCTCTGGTGTTGACTGGCATGGGAGACAATTCAGGCCCTTATGACAACACCATCGCAAAATCCCACGCCCATGCAGGCGCACCTGCACCAGTTGATAACCGACCACGGTGGCTGGATTGGCTTTGATGTTTTTATGGAGCAGGCCTTGTATGCGCCCGGGCTGGGTTATTACAGCCGCGGGGCTACCGTGTTTGGTGTCCTGCCACAAGGCCTGCGCAATGCGGCGGGTGACGTCAAAGGCGCGGGCAGCGATTTTGTCACCGCACCCGAGATGACACCCCTGTTTGGCCAGGCAGTTGCCCGCCAGATTGCGCAGGCCCTGCAGGTCACGGGTACCGATGAGATCTGGGAGTTTGGTGCAGGGACCGGCGCGCTGGCCTTGCAGATTCTGGATGCGCTGGATGCGCTGGGAGTGCCGCTGCGCCGCTACACGATTGTGGATTTGTCACAGCCTTTGAAAGAGCGCCAGCAGGCCACGTTGAAGGCCCACGCGAGCCGGGTGGTATGGGCGGATGCCTTGCCTGCGCAGATGCAAGGTGTGGTGGTGGGCAACGAGGTGCTGGATGCCATGCCCGTCAAATTGCTGGCGCGCGTGCAAGGGGTGTGGCACGAGCGTGGTGTGGTGTGGGATGCCGACCGCGCATGTTTTGGGTGGCAAGACCGGCCCACCGAGTTACGCCCGCCGGACGATGTGGCTGGCGAACACGATTACGTGACCGAAATCCATCCACAAGGCGAGGCCTTTGTGCGCACGCTGGCGGATCGTTTGCAGGCCGGCGCAGTCTTCCTGCTGGACTATGGTTTTCCCGAGCACGAGTATTACCACGAACAGCGCCACATGGGCACGGTGATGTGCCACCGCGCGCACCAGGCCGACGGAGACCCGCTGGTGTTGGTGGGTGAGAAAGACATCACCGCACATGTGAACTTCACCGGCATTGCGGTGGCCGCGCAAGACGCCGGGCTGGAGGTTCTGGGCTACACCAGCCAGGCGCATTTTTTGATGAACTGCGGCCTGGTGGATGCCATGCAGGCCGCGTCCCTGGCCGACCGTGTGGCAGGGCAAAAGCTCATCCTGGAGCACGAGATGGGTGAGTTCTTCAAGGTCATAGGCTTGACCGTGGGCAGTTATTGGGACGCCATGGGGTTTAGCCGTGGCGACCGTACACACAGGCTCTAGCCCGGACTTAGAACGCCAGCTGCAACCCGACTTTCAAACTACGACCCGGCAGCGGGGCCTTGCCCGGCGCGCTTTGCGTCAGGATGGACGTGGCGGAGTAGGCCAGCACATCACCCGCGTTGTCCAGGCGTGCAAACCACAGTGCCGTAGTTGTTCCCATTTGCTGGCGATAGCCCAGTGATGCATTCACCAGTGTGTAAGCCTGGGTGGGCAGTTGTCCTGCCGGCCCATCGGTCTGGGCGTGGTTGTGGCGGGTATCCAGCCGTGCACTCCACGGGCCGTGTGCCCAGACCAGGGATGCACCCAGGCGTACCGGCGCGATGCGGGGCAGCCATTCACCGGTGGTGGTGTTCACGGCCCGCACCCAGTCGCCGTGCAGCTCCAGGTCCAGCGTCTGGCCCGCGTCCAGCAGGCGTATTTTGCCGCTGGCTTCGATACCGGTGAAGCGCGCTGGCACCTGGGTGTAGACGTACTCCGGCAGTAGCTCGGCTGTGCCGCCGGATTCGACCGACATTCCGGTCCCGTCGTCCGTCACCCCGATACCGCCTGCGCCATTGCCCTCGGTGTCGCGCAGTACTCCGGTGGCCTGTTGCGACAAATAGTTGTTGAACTGGTTCACAAAGGCGCTGAGCTTGAACGTGTGGTGACCGTGTTTCCACTGCGCACCAATGTCCATGTTGGTGGACTGCTCCAGCACCGCCTGGCTATTGCCCACCTCGTAGGCGTGGGTGGCGATGTGGGGGCCGTCGGCGAACAGCTCGTAGTCTTTTGGCGCGCGTTCTGTGTAAGCGATGTTGGAGGTCAGTTGCCATCCAGGGGCCGTATTCCACAGCGCACCCAGGGCCAGGCTGCGGGGCTGGAAGCTGCGGCTGGTCGGTACAAAACGTGCCACCAGCGGGTTGCCTTCGGAGTCCACCTGCACAGACTCCAGCCGCGCGCCCAGGCTGAAACGGCCCCAGTCCCGTGGCAGTTCTTCAAAGGCAAACACCGCGTTTTGCACGGTGCGGCTGTAGGGGGCAAAGGCTTCGGTGCCATCGGCCGAGAAACGCACGGCTTCGCTCTGTAGGACCAGCACACCTTGCCACGCACCGACCTTGGCGTGGCGTGCGGTGATGCGCACATCGTTGCCTTTGTTCTTGAACACGGTGCCGGCCTCGGCGCCTTCGTATTCGGTGTGCTGGTAGTCGGTCTGGCTGGCGCGTACCTTTACGCTTTGGATCCAGCCGGGCAACTGGTCTACATCCCACTCCAGCGCCACGCGGTTGGAGCGCATGCCAATGGTCACCGCGTCTTCGGCCACCGTGCCGTAGTCCGAGGCATAACTGCTGACCGATGCACCCAGGCGGCTGTGGCCCAAGAACACACTGCCGCCCAGGGCGCCACCCTGTGTCTGCGCGCTGGAGTTGCAGATGGCGTTGGCAACCGTCGGCGCTCCGGGTTTTTCGCAGGCCAGGGCAATGGGCACGGCCACGTCGCCGGATCGGCGGGTGAAGGCATCGGCGTGCAGGGTGAAGCGGTCGGTACCGGTCTCCAGCAGCGCTGCGGCCGAGCGTGCCGCATCGCCACTGCTGCCCTCCAGGTTCAGCTTGCCCGCCACACCGCCCTTGGCATCAAACTGGCGTTCCTGGGGGATGCGGTTGTCGATGACATTCACGACGCCACCTACGGCGCTGCCGCCGTACATCAGCGCGCCGGGACCACGCAGCACCTCGATGCGTTCCATGGAGATGGGGTCGGACGGCACGGCGTGGTCATTGCTCAGGCCCGAGGCATCGACGCTTGCACCGCTGTTTTGCAGGATACGCACACGGTCGCCATCCAGCCCGCGGATGATGGGGCGGCTGGCATTGGGGCCAAAGTAGCTGCTGCTGACACCGGGCGTGCCATCCAGCGTCTCACCCAGCGTGCTCTTGGAGCGTAATAGCAGCGTAGCCCCCGAGTAGCTTTCGGTTGGCGCTATTAAATCGGTAGCACCCAGCGGATTGCCGGTGATGGTGACGGCGGGCAATGCGGCTTCTGTGCGCGGTGCGGTTTGCGCTGCGGCACTGGTGGCGCCCAGGCTTGCCAGGGTGGCGACGATGGCCAGGCTCAGGGGGTGGCGTGGAAAAGCACGCACGGTGGCGGCGTGAAAGGAAAGGCTTGTCATGGGGAGTCCGTTGAATCTGAAAAAAATGCACACGCTCCCGCTGGCCACTACGGCAGCGGGAGACTAAAAAGGCAAAGGGGATTCAGCGGACGGAAGGGGGCGCACGCGCCTGGAACAGCGCATGCCAGCGGGCGGTGAAACCCCCGCGGCCTGCCGCCAATAGCAGCGGCACCAAAACCAGGGCCACGGCGGCTGTGCTTGCCGAACCCATGGCATCGCCAAGGCTGGCGTGGTCAAAAAACTGGCAGTCGGGTTCGCCCGCGTGTTGGGAGAAGAGATGGGCCAACAGGCCGTGCGCGGGTGCCGTGTCGGTCCCGGTTGCGCGCGCCGCGTTCAGACCGGCCAGTTGGCCCGGCCCCGGGTGTACCAGGCGGTGCCATAGCCCCAGGCTTTGTGCGCAGACCAGCGCAAGTGCCAGCAGCGCGGCCACAGCTGCGCCGCGCAGGCGCAAACGCTTTTGTGGAACGGTGCTGGTGGCGGTGCTGGACATGTTCAGGCGGGTACGCGTTGTACCTTGTGTACTTTAACGTCTCGCGCTCAGTGTGTGTGTTTCATGCCGCAATACTTGCCTATGGCAATCCCCTTGCAGGCCGCCAATAGTTCCTTGTGGCAGACCTCTTCTTTCTTGCCAGACTCCAGGCACCTGGCGGCCGCTTCGTGGGCGGCGGCGATGGCGCGGTGGCGGGCGATGTCTTCTTTGGCCGTTTTGTCGTCGTGGGCGGGAGATGCTATGCAAATAGTAGCGCTATAGATAATGGCGACGAGGGCTGGAAGTGCTTTTTTCATATGGATTCCTTGCGTTGAGGGTGTTGGTTGGGGCTACCGGCCTTGTAATAGTTCCAGCACGCTGGTCCTGTAGGCGCCCAGTGCGGGCAACAGTGCAGCGCCCAGGGATACGCCCAGTGCCAGCACCGGCACCACAGCCAGTGCCGGTGGCCAGACCATGCCACCAATCAGCAGGCTGTTGTCGAGTTGCAAGAACCAGCCCAGCGCTGCCGCAAAGCCCTGGCCCAGCAGCAAGCCCAGTGCGGCGGCCAGCAGACCCAGCCACAGCGCCTCACACAGCAACAGTGCCGCCACCTTGGACGGCGGTGCGCCCAGCATGCGCAGCAGCGCCAGGTCGCCCCGGCGCTCGCGCACCGCGCTCCACAGGGCAATAAACACACTCAGGCCCGCTGTCAGCAGCAGCACGCCAGCAAAGGCGCGCAACACGTCGGTGCCCAGGCCCAACAGGCTCAGCATGCGGGTGATCTCCACGGCGGGTGCAGCCGCCTGCATCTCGGTGCGGGTGTTCACCAAACGGGGAAAACTGACCGCAGCCAGCGGCGTGGTGTAGCGCACCAGGGCCATGGTTACTTCGCGTTCTTCTTCCATCACCCGGCGGTCTTCTGCATCCAGTGCGGTGGAGTCTTCGTGTGTTTGCCATACCGAGGCGGTGTCGGTCAGTATCAGCCGGTCCAGCACGCTGCCACTGGCGGCCAGAATGCCCACCACGGTGTAGACACTGTCGCCGTGGACGTGGCCCCCGCCGCCCAGTCCGTGGCTGCCCTTAAAGGTCTGGCCCAGGCCTGCACCCAGCTTGGCGGCCGTGGTGGCACCCAGCACCACTTGCATGGGCGCATCCCATAGGCGGCCTTGCGCCAGCGTGGCGGCATACAGCGCGGGGTAGTCATGTGAACTGCCCACAATACGAAAGCCCTGGAAACTGTCGCCCAGGCTGATGGGGATGAGCTGGGCCACCAGCGGGTTCTTGGCCAGCGCCTGCACCGCTTGCAGCGGCACATTGCCGGGCGGCACGTCGACATGCAACACACCGCTCAAAATCAGCTGCATGGGGCTGCCCTTGGCGCCCACCACCACGTCAATGCCGGCCAGGTCGCGCGCAAACGCCTGGTTGAGCTGGTGGCCCACCAGCAGCAAAAACGTGATGGACGCCAAACCCAGGCCCAGCAACAGCACATTGAGCGCGGCGCCCAGGGGCCTAGCCCACAGGTAGCGCCAGGCAAACGCTAGTGTTTTCATAGCGTACTACCCAGTAAATTCAGGGGCTGGAAGCCGATTTGACCTTTGGCATCCGGTGGAATCAGCCGTGCCACGCGTGCATCGTGGGTGGCGATCACCAGGGTGGCAGCGTGGGTCTTGGCCGTTGCCAGCAGCAGGCCCACGGCATCCGCCGCCGCCGTGTCGTCCAGGCTGGCCGTGGGTTCGTCCGCCAAAATGACCTGGGGTTGCAGCAGCACGGCGCGCGCCAGCGCCACGCGCTGGGCCTGTCCGCCAGACAGTTGGCCTGGCTTGCGTTGGGCCAGGTCTTGTACGCCCAGCGCCTGCAAAGCGGCGTGGATACGCGTGGCGTCCTCCGGCTGGCCTGCCGCCCACTGCGCCATGGCCATATTCTGGTAGACGCTGAGTGCGGCGCTCAAATGAAGCCTTTGGGGTAAAAAGCCTATAGCCCCCGCCCGCCATGCGTCTGCTGCTACGGATTTAATAGTATCCAGCGTCTGCCCTGCCACGACAAGGCTGCCCGCTGTGGGCCGTACCAGGGCGGCTACCAAGGCCAGCCAGGTTGATTTACCACAACCCGATGGGCCGCTGAGCAACAACACCGCACCTTGGGCTACGTCCACGTCGGGAAATACCAGCGTGACACCGCCCGGGTAGGCGTAGCGCAGCGACCGGGTGCAAATCATGCGGCAACGCCCGGTGTTGCAGCGCTGGGGGCATGGGTGCTGGTGCTGGCGCAGTCTGCACACACGCCGTGTACGGCCAAATCGATATGCAGGCCTTGGTAACCCAGCGCCTGCAAGGCGTCCAGTGCCGTCTGGGCTGCGCGCTCCAGATCGTCGGCATTGGCCTTGAGGGCACCGCTCAAGGGGCTGTCGCGGTGGCAGCTCTGGCATTCAAAGTGGGGAATGGCGTGCACGCTGGCCGGCATGGCCTGGTAGCGGCGCACCCGCTGGTTGTCCACCCGGCACAGCAGCAGGCCAACCAGGGTGAGCCGGTCAATCAGCCGGTACAGGGTGACACGGTCCAGCGCCGCCGTTTGGCCATCGGCCAGTGCTGCCTGCAACTGTGCGTGGGTGTAACTGGTGTCCGGGTGGGCCAGCAACCAGCCCAGCACCCGGCGGGCGACCTCTGTGCGCCGCAATCCGTGGGCGGACAGCAATACGTCGATGGGGTCGGCAGGTGTCTTGGGCGCAGTTTTGGAGGCCATGGGTGGTGTGAGCGGGGTGGAAGATAACGCAACCAAGTTGCACTATATTCTATCGCCATTGAGTTGCATTATTGCCAACACCCAGCTCAAAAGCATACGCAGGTATGCGCCGACCGGTCTTGAATTTGACTGCCGGGCATCCATGTCGGGAGAGTAATGAGATGCTACCCACCATGACCGAATCCCTGCACATCGTCTGCCCACACTGCCACACCACCAACCGCGTCAAGACCGCGGACCAGACCAATACGCCAGACTGCGGCAGCTGCCACAAGCCGCTGTTTGTGGCGCATTCCACGGCGCTGGACGAGGCCGCGTTTGACCGCCATATCACGCGCAACCAGATCCCGGTGCTGGTGGACTTCTGGGCGCCCTGGTGTGGCCCCTGCCGCCAGATGGCACCGGCCTATGAACAGGCGGCGGCGCAACTGGAGCCTTTTGTTCGCGTGGCGAAGGTGGACACTGAAGCGGTGCAGAACCTGGGAGCGCGTTTTAATATTCGCAGCATTCCCACGCTGGCTCTGTTTGTGGGTGGGCGGGAGGTGGCGCGCCAGGCTGGGGCCATGGGTGCGGCGGATATCGTGCGCTGGACGCGTGCGCACCTGCAGTGATTCGTTAAAGCCCGGCGGCCACTGCCGCAGTACGCGCCTTCTGTATCCATTCACCAACTTTTGGCCCTGTAGCCCCCGCCGCCTGTGCCTGTGCAGCTACCAAATTCGTAGCAACCGACAGCGCCCGTTGCAGTGCCGCTGCCAGGCGTGGTGCTTGCGGATAGGGTGTGTCGTGTAGTCCCAGGCGGCCGCGGGCATCACATTCGCAGGCCAGCAACACGTCTGCAAAACGCGCCGGTTTGCGAAAAGCATCGCAGCGTTCCAGCAGGCGCACCACGGCGGCGGCGTTCAGCGATTCGCTGCGGTGGATATTGCCGTGTTCACGCGCGACCACCTCGGCCAGCTCCTTGCATTCGACGGGGATGCGCAGGCGCTGGCAGACATTCAGGAGCAGGTCCACGCTGCGTTTCTCGTGTGCCAGGTGGCGGGGCAGTACGTCGGCGGGGGTGGTGCCCTTGCCCAGGTCGTGGGTCAGGCAGGCAAAACGCACGGCCAGGGGGGCGTGCAGTTGGGCCGCCATATCCAGCACCAGCATCACATGGATGCCGGTGTCCACCTCGGGGTGGTGTTCCACACTTTGCGGCACGCCCCACAGGCGGTCCAGCTCGGGCAGCAGACGTTTTAATGCGCCACAGTCGCGCAGCACGGAGAACATGCGCGAGGGCGTGTTTTCCATCAGCCCGCGCGACAACTCCTGCCACACGCGCTCGGCCACCAGGTGGTCAACCTCACCTGCATCCACCATCTCGTGCAGCAGGTTTTTGGTTTCCGGTGCCACGGCGAAATCGGTAAAGCGGGCCGCAAAACGTGCCAGGCGCAGGATGCGTACCGGGTCTTCGCGGAAGGCGGGGGTGACATGGCGCAGCGCCTTGTTGGCAATGTCCTGGCGCCCGCCATAGGGGTCCACCACGGAAGTGCTTATGGAAAACTGGCCTGTAGCCCCCGCCAATTCTGATGGTACCGCTATGGAATTAATAGTAAGGTCGCGCCGGGCCAAGTCGTCTTCCAGCGTCACGTCGGGCGCGGCGTACACCGCAAAGCCGCGGTAGCCGGGGGCTGTGTTGCGCTCGGTGCGGGCCAGTGCGTACTCTTCCCTGGTCTGTGGGTGCAGGAACACCGGAAAGTCCTGGCCCACCTGCAGGTAGCCCTGGTCCAGCAGCATCTGCGGCGTGGCGCCCACCACCACCCAGTCGCGGTCCTGCACGGGCAGGCCCATCAGTGCGTCGCGTACGGCGCCGCCTACCAGGTAGGTTTTCATGGCCTGTGGAGGCGAGGTTTCACCGCCGGGCCGCCCCAAGGTGAAACGCGGCCCCCTCGGGGGGCAGCGACCCGCGCAGCGGCGGAGCGTGGGGGTGCAACCTGTAAGGTTCTTCGAAGTCGAGGAAGTCTTTCTCGGCCAGCGCCTGCGTGATCCATGCAGATACGCCGGGCAGGGCGCAGACACGGTCCACATATGCGGTGATGGCCGCAGGTACCGGCAGCGCATAGGTCTTGAGCCGCATACACACCGGGGCAAAGTAGGCATCGGCAACGGTGAAGCTGCTGCCAAACAGCAAGGGGCCGCCGTGCTGGGCCAGCAGTTCGGTCCACATGGCCACCAGGCGCTGCACGTCAGCACGCACGGCGGGTTTGTCGCGCCAGATCAGGGCACCGGTGTCCGCCAGGTCGGCTTCAATGTTCATCGGGCAGTTGCCGCGCAGCGCGGCAAAGCCGCTGTGCATCTCGGCGCAGATGCTGCGCGCGCGGGCACGGGCGGCCTTGTCTGCGGGCCAGAGTTGTTTGTCGGGGTATTGCTCGGCCACGTATTCGGCAATGGCCAGTGTGTCCCACACGGCCAGGTCGCCGTCCTGCAGCAAGGGCACCTTGCCGGTGGGTGTGGCGCCTTGCAGCTGTTTCTTGAACGTGGAGCCGGCGTCAAAGGAGTCAAAACGCACCATGACTTCGTCAAACGGTATGCCGGCCTGGGTCAGCAGCACCCAGGGGCGCATGGACCAGGATGAGTAGTTCTTGTTGCCAATAAAGAGTTTCAGCATGGGGGAATACTTTCGTTATGGGAGGTCCAGCCCGGTGTCCACCGTGTTGGCGTCCTTGGGGCCTATCCTGCCGAGGCGAGCCTTCAGCGATTGCGGCTGGCCGGTGATCAGCGCCGCGTAGTTGGTGGTGTTGGCCAGCACTTTCTTCACATAGTCGCGGGTTTCGTTGAAGGGCACGTTTTCGGCCCAGATGGCGGCTTCCATCACCGGTGCGCCGGTTTGGCCGCGCCAGCTGCGCGGGCGGCCGGGGCCGGCGTTGTAGGCCGCGGCGGCCAGCGGCATGGAGCCGTCAAAGCTGTCCAGCACCAGCTTCAGGTAACCCGTGCCGATGGCAATGTTGGTATCGCGGTCGTTGATCTGGTAGGGCTGGAAGTTGGTCAGGCCTATTTTCTTGGCGGTCCACTTGGCAGTGGCTGGCATGACCTGCATCAGGCCGGAGGCACCCACGTGTGACTTGGCGTCCATGATGAAGCGGCTTTCCTGGCGGATCAGGCCGTACACGTAAGCGGGGTCCAGACCAATCTGGCCCGTGCGCGCCGTCACGGCGGCCTTGAAGGGCATGGGGAAACGCTGTTCGGCATCTATGGTCTGGCGTGTGCGTTCGCTGGTGTTGATGCAACGGTCCCAGACCTCGAAGCGGCAGGCCATGTCGGCAGCGGCCAGCAGGCCGCGGTCGTCCATGCCGCCGCGCACATGCAGGTTGGTGCTGTAGTTCCACTCGCGCACACCCTCGGCCCGCAGGCCCATGTTGATGGCGTACAGCGCGCGGTTCAGGCCCGGGTTCAGGCGGGCGGCTTCTTTTTCTTCGACCGTCAGGGGTGCGGGTTTTGGCGGTGTGGTGATGCGCTGGCCCAGTTCTTCCTGCGCCAGCTGCTCATAAAAGCCGCGCGAGCTGGCAATGCTTTCAAACAACTGCTGGGCTTGGGCGCGAGCCGCCTCTGAGGGAGCAAGCTGCAACAGCGCGCGCGCGCGCCAGTAGACCCAGGTGGGATCGTTGCGCTGGACATCGGGCATGGCGGTGATGGCGGTCAGCACTTGCGGCCAGCGGCCCAGGCGCAGCGCAGCGCGCACCTGCCAGGCCAGGTGGTCTTCGTGCATGGCGGTGGCGTTGCCATTGGCAAAGTAGTCCGCCGCGTCATTGGACAGCCGCTGGGCCGCGCGTTTGCCGATGACACCCCAGACCCAGCTGCGCTCTTCGTCGGTGAGCTGGGTCTTCCAGCGCAGCTTGTTGATCTCGGTGGCCGCCTCTTCCGGGTCCTGCGTGGCCAGGCGTATCAGGGCCAGCGATACCAGTTCGCGTGTCTTGGGCTGGAAAGCGGTGAGCTTGTCGTTGAGGTACTTGCCGGGGCTGGCGTAGATGGCATTGAGCTTGGAGACCGAACCGGGGCTGACAATGCCCACGGCCTGGGTGACGATACGCAGGCGGTCGTTCTCCATCCCCAGGCGGGCGCGCTGCCAAACCATGGCGGCCGAGGTGGTGTGGTCCTTGAGCAGTTGCTCGGCGGCACTGGCGCAGCCATCGTCGGCCTCTTTCTGGCCCAGCCAGGCGTCCTTGACCTGTGCCGTGTTGTCGATGCCGTTGCTCAGGTGTTCGGCCAGCAGGGCGTAGCAGCGCACCGACTTGTCGTCGTTCATGCGGTACAAGGGGTATTCGCGGTTGAAGGCCACCCAGTCGCGGTTGCGACCATGGTGCAGCAGCAGTTCGGCGCGCAACCGGTCTTCCTGGTAGCTGCCGTTGAAGCGGCTGAAGAATTCCTGTATCTCGGTGGGGCCGGCTTCGTCCAGCCGGGCTGAGAGGTCCCAATAGGCCGCCCAGGGCTCCAGCACGTGGCCCCGCACCTGGGGCAGCAGCGCGATCAGGCGTCTGCGATCGCGGCTTTTGTAGGATTGGGCCATGTCCAGCAAGGCGCTGTCGGCGCGCTGTGTGTCACGGTTTTGGGCGACTGCCGGGGCGGGGATGGACACCAGAGTCACGCCCACGAGCGCTATCGATGTCAGAATGGCTGAAAACTGCATGTGGAGATTATGGACAACTCAGAAGATTCAAAAGCAGCGGCCAAGAAAGCCCTGCGCAAACACCTGCTTGAACAACGCCTGAACCTGCCCGACCGGCTACAGCAGGCCGACCTGTTGCAGCAGGTCATGCGCATCTGGCTGGTGGGCAGGCCCGACACTGTGATCGGCGCCTATTGGCCTATCAAGGGTGAGTTTGACCCGCTACCGGCCCTGCACCGCTGGAAGGAAGACGGCGAGCTGCTGGACCAACCCCAGTTGCGCCGCATTGGCCTGCCGGTGGTCAACAAGGAACACAAGACCATGATCTTCCACGCCTGGTACCCGGGCTGCCCGATGGAAGAAGACGCCTACGGCATCCCCAAGCCCAAGGACACCGAGGTCATCATCCCCACGCTGCTGTTTGCGCCCTGCGTAGGCTACGGCCCAGGTGGTTACCGGTTGGGGTATGGCGGTGGTTTTTACGACCGCATGATGGCGGCGCTACAGCCCAAGCCCTATACCGTGGGACTGGGTTTTGGCGTGGGTTTTGTCGAAGACTTCGAGCCCGAGCCGCACGATGTGCCGCTGGACGCCATCCTCAACAACCACGGGGTGGTGTGGCCGGTGTGAGGCGTTTGGCGGCGGCTTAGCGGACTTCGCAGTCGACCGTCTTGGGTTTGCTGGACGATGTGCCGCTTTGCGGGGCAGTGGAGGATTGGAATGCCGGCGGAAGCGTGAACTGGATGCCGGGGTTTTTGGGCACTAGCACCGGGGGTTGCATGGGGTTGGGGGTATAGCCAAACTGGCCCGCCGCAAATTGTAGAGTTCCACCGGAGTTTGTCATTTGGATCTGGCCGCTGGTGGTGCTGACATACAGGCCCGCCGGCAGGCTGGACTTGGGTGCTGTGGGTAGAGCCAGTTGCGCCAACTGTTGCGCCGCATCCCGGTCCCTGGGCAAGGAAAACAATGGGGCATCCGTGCGGTAGCTTGACTCTGCCGACGCCAGTTGTACGGCGGGGTAGAGCGCTGCCAGTTGTCTGGAGTCAAACCGTGCAAACCTGGTTTCTGCCGGTCCTACAACAAACTCCGCAACAAAACTTGTGCCCTCCTTGCGGTTCAGCACGATGGTCGAAACAGGGTCGAGCAGGCTGGGTATTGCGAGCCGGATGTTCTCAGGATTGGCCCGTGCAGCTGCGCCGGTCCGGATCTGCACTGCACCTTTGGCCAGGCTGAAGACCGTGTCCATATTGTTCGCGGCAGCGGCGTTGTAAACCAGTACCTCGATCTTGAGCTGGGTGTCGGGCCTGAGCGTGACCTCGCTGTCGTCGGCAAACTTCAGCTGCGCATAGGTGTTCTTTTCGGTGACCAGGGTGTCGCCCTGTTCCACAAAGGAGTTCAGCGTTATGGCCTTGATGGAACCGTCCGCCCGTTTGAGCAACAAGGGCCCATTGACCTGGGTCACGGTGCCTACGGCGGTGCCTGCCAGTGCGGGGGCCATGCACAGCGTCAGCAGCCAGCCACACAGGCTGTTAGTTGCAATACATTTTTTTGGCTGCGTCATCATTCTTTACTCCGGTTTTGTCAGCGGCGGCGACTTCTTTCTTGTCGTCCTTCTTTTCGTCTTTTTTCTCATCGGTTTTTTCGGCGGTCTTGGTGTCGGACGGCGCCGCACCGGTGGTAGTGGTGGCGCCCGTTCCACCACTGGCGCCACTACCGCTGGCACTGCTGCTGGCACCGCCGGACGTGCCGCCGGGCGCACTCACAAAGCTTGCGGGCGCGGTCCCGGGGCCCGACTGGGTGACCGTGTTGATGGTGTTGACCGTTGTATTGATCGCTTGGTTCACAGGTGAACTGGGGTCGGACGGGGTCACGATCTGGCACGCTGGCAGGCTGGGGTTGCCAACACACAGGCTGACCGGGGGCAGCACGACGGAACAGCCTGCCGCAGTGGGTGATGCCGTGCAGGTGGCCAGCGAGGGCAATACCACCGCGCAGCCCGGCGACGTGGGGGTTGCGGTGCAACTGGCCAAGCTTGGCAGTATCGCCGCACAGCCTGCCGCGAAAGGTGTCGCAATACAGGCGGACAGGGTGGGCAAGACGACGCTGCAGCCCGCCAGCGCAGGGTTGGTGGCGCAGGTGGGCAGACTCGGCAATACGGCGCTGCATCCGGCACGCGTTGGCGTTGTGATGCAGGCATTGAGGCTTGGCAGCACGACACTGCAACCAGCCAGGCTTGGCAATGTTGTGCAGGCGGCCAGACCGGGCAAGACCACGCTGCAGCCCTGCAGTGTTGGGGTGGCAATGCAGCTTGCCAGGTTGGGCAGCACAGTGGTGCAGCCGGTTTGCCCAGGGTTTGTGACGCAGGTGGACAGGGTGGGCAGCACAACGCCGCAGCCAGCCAGCGCAGGGTTGGCTACACAGGATGCCAAGCTGGGCAAAACGGCGCTGCAGCCGGCCCGGGTGGGGGTCGTGATGCAGGCGTTCAGGCTGGGCAATACGACGCTGCAACCCGGCGTGCCGGGGGTGCTGGTGCAGACCGCCAGGCTGGGCAACACTGCACTGCAGGCCAGCAGCCCGGGTTCTGCAATGCAGGTGGCAATGCTGGGCAGCACGACGCTGCAACCCGGCTGGGTTGGGGAGATCGTGCAGGATTCGAGGCTTGGCAGAACCTGGTTGCACAGTGCCAAACCGGGGTTGGCAATGCACTGGGCCAGTGTCGGGATTTCATCGTGTGCCGTATTTTTGCTGCGGGTGACAGCCAGCACGCCCTCACCGGGGTTCACAACACCGGCAATCTCCACAGTGTCGCCACTGATGGCAATGGAACCTCGGCTGATACGGGTCACGCTGCCCGCTTCCAGCACCGCGTCACCACTGGCCTTGAACACGATCCGGCCATTTTCTCCGTGCACGGCACTGGTTGCGTTGACCACACCGCGATGACGGACCAACGCACCGTAGATGCCTACCTTGCCCCCCTGGGCAACAATGTCACCCACATTGAGTGCCTGGTCGTTGGCGGCGCTCACCACAACTCGCAGGGCAGGGTTGGTTGCGTCGGCCATCTGCACACTGTGGCCGGCGGCCAGCAGGACATCGCCGCCGGGGCTGGTGATGAGACCGCTGTTGGTGACATTGGGCGCAATCAGGTAAACCTGTCCGCCACCGGGTGTGGTGATGACGCCCTGGTTGTGCACGGCGCCGCTTGTGGGGTCACCGGAGAAGTTGAACTTGCCGGCGGCGAAGTCTTCGTTGCTCAGCTTCAGGCTGGAGGCGACCAGGCCGTTGACATCGACCCGCGCGCCGGCACCAAAAACGATGCCGTTGGGGTTGATCACAAAGACTTTGCCGTTGGACTGCAAGGCTCCCAGAATCTGGCTGGGGTCCTGGCCCACAACGCGGTTGAGCACACTGCTATTTGTGTTCTGCTGCACAAAACGTGTCAACTCGCCTGCGCCAATCGAAAAATTTTGCCAGTTGATCACGGCACCCGGCGTGTTGGTGATGACCAACTGGTTGCCAGTGCTCACCATGCTGACCTGGCCGCTGACAACCTGGGCGCCTTGCGGATTGGCCCAGGCGCTGCCGCAGAAGACTGTGGCACAAGCGGCCAGCAGTGTTATGCCGCGGTACAGGCGGCTGGTGCGGCGGATAGGGGTGGTGGTTTTCATGGTGGCCTTTTCAATATGCCAGGTTCAGTTTCAGGTGGGCCCGTGTGCTGCCCTTGGACTGTGTGTCGCTGTCTGCCAGGGCCTGCCCCACGTCCATTTGTGCGCTTGCGTATCTGCCCATGGTCAGACGCACACCCAGACCAATACTGCTCAGATTAGCCTCTTTGCGTTCACCGGGTAAGGCATTGTTATGCGTCAGCGTGGCGGCGTCATAGAAGGCCAGGAAGCGGCATTGCACGGCAGAAGGTGCGCCGCCGGGGCACAGGGCCGGGGTGTAGGCCTCCAGATTGAGCACATGCCCCTGGTCGTCGGACGCCGTGCGTTCGCTGTAGCCGCGTACCGACGTTGCACCGCCGGCACCAAACTGCTCACCCGCCACCAGCGCGTCGCGGGTGATCTGGCCGTTCAGCACGGCACGTATCTGCCAGTCGGACGCGAATTGCTGCGTATGGCTCAGTCCGTAGCGCAGCAGGCTGTACTGGGTCGACGCGCCTGCGCGGTTGCCGGAAAAATCGGCCTCACCACCGTGGTCGCCGCCCGGCAGATTGCGCACGCCCGTCAGGTAGTAGTTGGTGCTGCCGGATGGGTGTGTCCAGTCGCCGGCATAGATGGCGTTGAAGGGGCGCACGGTGACATCCCGCCCCAGTTGCAGGCCCTGGAAGCCCAGATTGTTCTGGAATGCCTTCTGCTCCAGTCCGACGGATATTCGCGATACGTAGTTCTCGCCGCGCGGCAGGTTGTGTGTGTAACGCCCGCCCAGCACCGAACCCTTGCCGCTGACCTGCAGGTTGAAGGCACCTGCCGACACGGTGCCCGAGTCCACATCGGAATAACTGCCGTAGAAGTCCAGCGCATCACCCCAGGCGTACAGCGGCACGTGGTAGCCCACGCCGTATACGCCGACCCGGCTGGGCTGCTCCAGCGTGGTGGTGTATTGCAGGCTCAGCGTATGGTCCAGGCCGGCGACGTTGAAATGCTGGAACTGGGCCGTGACTTGTGTCTTGCCAGTGGGCTCGCTGCCGGCGTTGTCCAGCGACAGGCCGGCAGCCCAGGGTTTTTGTTCGACCACCTGCAGAGTGGCATCCACCTCATCGTCGTTGGGTGTGCTTTGCAGTGCGATAGTGGTTTTTTTGGCCGGGTTCTCGTTGGCCAGGCGCAGGCTGGCCGAGATCTTTCCGATTAGCGGCGTCTGTCCTTCAACCAGACCGGGCACACTGCGCCGGATGTTGGCGTTGTCAAACTGCGAGTTGCCAATGATCTGCACTTTGCGCAGATGGGTCTCGGTCACCACCAGACGCACACTGCCCTGGTTCAGCTCCTGCTCGGGCAAGCTCACCCGCACCAGGTTCAGGCCGCGGGCGCGGTAGGCACCTTCCAGTGCATCGATGGCGCTTTGCACATCGCTGAAGTGGCGCGCCTTGCCGGTATAGGGGGCCAGCAGTTGGGCGATGGGCGCGGCGCCCAGGCGGGTGTCGCCGACGACCTCGTAGCGGCCAATCTCAAACGAACCTACTGCGTCACCAGGAGCGTTTTGTGCTGCAGCGAAGGGGGACAACAACAACAGTGCGCAGCCAGCAAGGCGGTTTGGGGACAGGGGTTTCATGCGTCAAGGAATCCAGGTTGCGAGGCACAGGGTCGCCATTTACATGGTGTTACATCTTGGGCATGGTAACCCGACTATCGGTTTCTTTTGGGGGCGGGTTTAAGGGAGGCCGGCTTATGTTCGGTTTTACGTGTGGTGGGTTTTGTTGATTTTTTGGCGGGCTTGGCCGCCTTGGCGCTGAGCGCAGCCTCCAGCGCCAACCGGGCCCAGGGCGCCATGGCATGGGCGGCGTCCATGGCCTCTTCGGGGGCGCTGTAGTAGTTCATGCCGCGCGACACCGTTTCGCCGTCTTTGGTTGAGGCATAGGTGAAGCGTTCGCAGCCCGCGGCCTCCCACTGGTGCCGGTTGTCATCGCTGGCCTTGAGCCAGAGTTTCTCGCCCGAACCCAGGTCCGCAATGATGGCGATGGTCAGCCCATCGGTGCTGATACCCCAGCCACCAAACATGCGTTTGGCGGTGCAGGGGCCGGCGGTGGACAGTAGTTCGCAGCAGTACTGGGCAAATTCAGAGCGTGAACTGGTGGCCATGGTGGGGCGGATTTAGAGCGCGGGAGAAGACGCGGGAGTTGAACTGGCCTGCGGGGCTTGGCCCACCAGGGCCCTGGCGTCGCCTTCGTAGTCCTGCAGGGCTTGCAACAGGTGGGCGCGTTGGCCGCTGGAGCTGCTGTTGTGCAAGGCGGCTGTGGCGGCGCAGCTTTCCTGTGTCAGGCGGTCAATGTATTGGCGATAGGCTGGATCCGGTGCATTGAGCGTGCGCTCCACCAGGCCGCGGATGGCAGCCGTTGCCTGGGCGGGAGTGACCTTGGTGGACCGCAGGGTATTGAGCACCTGCAGGGAATCTTCATGGCGGCGCAGCATTTCCCGGTAATTGCGGGGACCGTCGAAGCTGGACGTTTGGATGTGGTTTTTGACGATGGTTGTTTGCGCAGGCTCCAGCGTCCCGTACAAGGATTCGGCACGGTCCACGATCTTGTTGACCCGGCGCTCGGCGCGCTCGGCCAGCGTGCCTTCCAGCCATTCCTCGCGCCACTTCTTGTTGCGTTTCTCGAATTCGCGCCCAACTTGCTCAATCTGGGCTGCTTGCAGGCTGGGCGCGATGGCGGCAATGGACGGGGCTACCCGCTCCAGCGTCACCTGCACACGTGTCTGCAGGCCTGGCACCAGAGCGCACACCTGCGCCGGCGTGACCGGTTTGGGGGCCATGCCCTGCAGCTCCTTGAGCGTCTGGATCAGCAGGGGCAGCTCTTCCTTTCGGTGCCAGTCCTGCACCGCCTGCAGGTCGGCGCGGATGCGCAGGCTTTGCTCGCCGTCAAAGTCAAAATAACTGTCCAGCCACCAATAGGCCAGGGTGGGGGCGGTGTTGTAGCCCAGGCGCACGGCACTGCACCCGGCGACCAGCACGGCCGCCAGCAGCACGCCGATAATGCGCGCAGAGCGTGTCGACAAACGCGCAGCAAATGACAGCTTTGAAAGGGACATGCTTTGGCTTCCGAATTACAGGTTCAGGCAAACACAGCGTTGGAACAGCAGGCCATTGATGTGGTCATTATGGCGGCCGGCAAAGGCACACGCATGAAGAGCCGCTTGCCCAAGGTGCTGCACCCCCTGGCGGGGCGGCCGCTGCTGCGCCATGTGCTGGATACCGCGCAGGCCCTGCAGGCCCGCCGTGCGGTGATTGTTACCGGCCATGGTGCTATCGAAGTTGAAGCGGCATGTTCAGCAACCACGGGGGCTGCAGCCCAGTTTTCCATAAGTTATGTGCGCCAGGAGCCGCAATTGGGCACTGGCCACGCCGTACAGCAGGCCGTGCCTGTGCTGGCCGATGACGGCGTGGTACTCGTGCTATCAGGCGATGTGCCACTGACACAACCGGACACACTGTTGCACCTGCTGGCCGCCAGCGCAGGCGACAAACTGGCTCTGCTGACGCTGGAGATGGACAACCCCACCGGTTATGGCCGCATCGTGCGCGGGGCTGGGGGCGTGGTGCAAGCCATCGTGGAGCACAAAGATGCCACGCCAGCACAACATGCCATCACCGAAATTTACAGCGGGATCATGGCCGTACCTGCCGTGCAGCTCAAACGCTGGCTGGCCCGCCTGGACAACAAGAACGCCCAGGGTGAGTACTACCTGACGGATATCGTGAAGTTTGCCGTAGCCGATGGTGTGCCCGTGGTGGCCCACAAGATCAGTGACGCCGTGCAGGTTGCGGGTGTCAACAGCCCTTTGCAACTGGCCGAACTGGAGCGGGCCTACCAGCTGCGCCAGGCCCGGCGCCTGATGGAGGATGGCGTGCGCCTGGCCGATCCGGCACGTATCGATGTGCGGGGCGACCTGCAGTGTGCGCAGGATGTCAGCATTGACGTGAACTGCGTGTTTGAAGGCCAGGTCAGCCTGGGCGCGGGTGTGTCCATAGGGGCCAACTGCGTGGTTGCCAATGCCAGCATTGCAGCCGGTGCAGTTATCCACCCCTTCACCCATATTGATGGGGAAAAACTGGGCGTGACGGTGGGGGCCGGTGCCTTGGTTGGCCCTTTTGCCCGCCTGCGGCCCGGCGCACACCTGGGTGCCGAGGTGCACATCGGCAATTTTGTCGAAGTGAAAAATGCCACGCTGGCCAAGGGCGCCAAGGCCAACCACCTGGCCTACCTGGGCGATGCCACGGTGGGTGAGCGGGTCAACTTTGGTGCGGGCAGCATCACCGCCAATTACGACGGAGCCAACAAACACCGCACCACGATTGAGGCCGATGTGCATGTGGGCAGCAACTGCGTGCTGGTGGCGCCGATCACGCTGGGTGCCGGTGGCACGGTGGGCGGTGGCTCGACCTTGACCAAGGACACACCCGCTGGCGCGCTGAGTGTGGCCCGGGGCAAACAGGTCAGCATTGCCAACTGGTCGCGCCCGCAAAAGGCGCCCAAGGCCTGAACCATCGCAGGCATACCATGGCCGATACACCGGACACCGACAACCCTGACGCCGCGCGGCAGGTCACGTCTCAGACCGCATTGCAGGCCGAACTGGCTGCCGTGCGTGCGGAGATGCAACATTTCTCCTACGCAGTCTCACACGATCTGCGCGCACCGTTGCGCCACATCCTGTCCTACGCGCAACTGGTGCAAGAGGATGCAGGGCCGCAGCTCAGCGCCGAAGTGCAGGAGTTCTTGACGACCATCACCGATTCGGCACGCCACATGGGTGTGTTGCTGGATGGCCTTGCGGCGCTTTCGCGCGTGGGCTCAACACCGCTGGATGTGGGCCCCGTGTCCCTGCAGGAGCTGGTGCAATCGCAGTGCCAGGCGCTGGCGGCGCAGCACCCACAGCACAGCGTGGACTGGCGCATCGCCAGTGATCTGCCAAGGGTGCAGGCCGACGCCGCACTGTTACGCCAGGCACTGGCACAGGTGCTGGGAAATGCGTTCAAATTCAGCGCGTTCCGGGAGCCCGCGTTGGTGGAGATCAGCGCGCAACCTGCGGAGCGTGAGGACTATGTATGCCTTCAGGTGCGCGACAACGGTGCAGGCTACAACCCGGCGCAGCAGGACCAGCTATTCAAGGTGTTTGGACGACTGCATGGAAGCAAGCAGTTTGAAGGCATTGGCATGGGGCTGGTTCTGGCGCGCAAGATGCTGGAGCGCTTTGACGCTACGGTGTCCATCGACGGGGTGGTGGACGGTGGTTGCGCGGTCCAGTTGCGCATGCCGCGCGCATAGTTGCACTCAAAGGTTGATGGTGGGCGTCGTCACACCGGAATGGCCAGCCAGCGCCGCCACAAAACGACCCAGTATGACTGGCGAAGCCGCGGTCTGGAAGGCCTGGTTCCGCGCACGTTCGGACAGCTGGTCAAATACGGGTGAGGGCAAATAAGCTGCACGCAGGGCTTGCACCCAATCGCTGATGGGCGCATGTGCGTCCACCAGAATGCCCCCCGCGCCCACCGTATCCGGCAGGGCACCGCGTGTGCTGGCAACTACCGGGATGCCGTTGATCTGCGCCTCGACCACGGTGCGGCCGTAGGCCTCTTCCCACAAGCTTGGCATCAGCAAGGTGCGTGACCGTGCGTACACCGTGCGCATGTCGCGCGTGGGCGCACTCCACGCGAGGTTGGGCAGGCTGGCAGCCCGTTGCAGGCAGTAGGCGCGCCATTGCGGGTCCAGGCCCCAGCTCTCCGATACCAGGAAGGGAATGTCCGGACATGCGGCTGCCAGCGCAAACATGATTTCCACACCCTTGATTGGCGTTGGATTGACAAACAGCACGCAATCGCCCTGGGTGTTGTTGACGAAATAGCGCTCGGGTAAAACCAGTGGCGGCACCACGACACTGCTGATGCCACACAGGGCATGCCAGCGGTGTGCGGTGAACGCTGAATTGCTCAGGTACAAAATGGCCGGGTCGGGCACCAGCGTGCCGCCCAACTGGTGGGTTTCGACGTTGTGCAAATACACCGCAGTGGGCCTGCCGGTTTCCAGTGCGCCGATGACCATGGGCAGCAGCGTGGTGCCGCTTTGCACAACGATGATGGACGGTTTCCAGCTGGCGGCCAGCAGAGGCAAGTCCTGGATCGGATTGGCCACACGGAATACCGGATAACCCAGCAGTTCGTCACAGAGTGGCCGGGTCGACAAACCCGGTGCGGCATGCTCGCGCAATCCGCAGAGAACGGCAACCTCGGCGCCATTTGTAAGGAGCGCCGTGCACAGATCGTCAGTGGTGGTCTGCAGCCCACCTATCACCTCAGGCAGGTGCGGGTAGACCGATGCAAAAAGTACCCGCATGGACAGGGAGTCGGGGTATCAGGATCGGACTTGCGTGGATTCGCTGCCCATGAGGTTGCGCAGGGTGTTGCCAGGCGCATTGGTATTTACGTCGGTGCGCACCTGGAGCGTACGGTCGGGTGCGAGTGACGAGTTTGCAGTGCCCAACCCACCGGGACGGTCATTGGTGCTGATCAGATTGCCGGCGCCACCCTGCTGCGGCCCGGTTTGCCGTATTCCAAACTGGTTGACCAGGTTGGCCATGTCGATGGACGAAAACTTGAAGGGCGAACCAACGCCATTGGGGCCGGTGATCACGCAAAAGCCAGGGCGGGTTACGGTCTGGACTTGTAGACCATCCAGGGAGGAAACCCGCATTTCTTCACCAAACAGAAATACCGCGCTGGTCTGCTGAGGGTTGGCGTCCAGCATGGTGATGCCGCCCCGAATGCCAATGGTTGCCGTAGGCGAACGCACCTGCACGGCACTTCTGCCACTGGACGAAGTCAGTTTGCTGATGAATCCCCCTACCGCGCGCAGTGAGCCTTTGAGCAGGTTCACGGCAATATTGCCCCGTTGGGTTTCCGGCTGAAACACAAAGTCATCTATCACCAGCTCGGAGTTGGGACCCAGCGTCATCGAAGACCTGTCCATGAACAGGATGTGGATGACGCCGGTGCTGTCGGTTCTGAAGCGCTCGCCAAACGCGACTGCATTACCGATGTAAACCACCCGCTCATTGCTGGCCGAGATGACCCCTGGCCGCACGGCGGAAGTAATGCCGACCTGGCCTGCAGGCGGAGTTGCGGCGTTGGCTGCAGGGGCAAGCATGCCGGTTGCGGCTGCCGCTGCGGCAGCCAGCCACCAGTCATTGATGTCCATGGGTGGTGGTGGGGGCATATCGTTCTCCTGCCTGTGGTCAGTACTTCCAGATCACACCCAACGTACCGGCGGTGTTGGTGTAGGTGTAATTTGGAATGTTGGAAGGGGTGTTGGTGTGGTCAAGCTGCAGCTGCACGGACAGGGTTGGCGTGACGGGCATCACATTGACCACCGACCAACGCCACTCGGTGTCCTTGCGCACGGTGCGCGCGTCGACTGTGGCGTCTGCTCCGCGGTAGTCCCGTTGCTGCGCGTTGACGGAAAGGGTGGCTGTCCACGGGAGGCCTGTCGCAGACGTGGGCGACGGGTAGGTCAATGTGTAGGCCAGTTTGGCCTGCGGTCCCCTGTAGGCGGTATATGCGGCGTTGCCATCAAAATCGACATAGCCCAACTCCGCGATCAGGAACTGGTTGACGGCAGTCTCGATCGTCGCATGCACCCTGATGCTTTGGCGGGATCCGCCGAGGGAAGCCGAGTTGGCAATGTCATCGCGAGAGGAAAACGACAGGCGGCTGTTCTCATAGGCGCCACCCCATAACAGGGTCTCGGATGCGCGGTAATCTCCGTCAACACCCCATCCGCCGGCGGTGAAATAGGCGTTGCCGTTGGCAGAGGCGCTGCCAAACAAAACATGGGGGCGAATAGCCAGCCCAGGTGCCGTTGACCGCAGGGGCTTGAAGCGCACGCCCGTACTGCCTGCCAGCAATGCGAGGTCAGTAGCCTTGGCAGTGCCGCCACCCGCACTGTAGTTGTTGGCGAACAGAATCAGAGAGGAGGCGATTGAAGCCTCATTCTGTTGTTCAAGATCCAAAGAGTGGTTCAAAAAGCCCCACACATGGAAGTCGCTTGCCGATCTGGGGCCAGCCTCTTTGCCGCGAGCGACAGGGTTGCCCTGGTAGTAGACCAAATCATTGTCCGAGGCTGCGGTGGGGTTGCTTTGGGTTCGTACGCCAAGCGTCAGGCTACCCGACAGATGGGACCGCTGGTTGCGCCGCACGACTTCGCGCAACAGTGACTCTGCCTGGCTTTTTTGTTGGGGGTCCAGACGCGGGTCTTCAATGGCTGCACGCAAATAGGTTTCGGAAATTGCGTAGGACCCAAGGCGGAAGTACAGCACACCCAGCTCAACACGTATGCTGGCTGGCGCGTCCGGCGAAATGAGAAGGCTTTCCAGAGCCGCGATACCACCTTCAAAGTTGCCCGAGCGTACCAGCAGGCTTGCATACTTGCTATGGGCCTCCACAGAACCCGCCTTGCCAATGACTTCCTGGAAGGCCTGCTCCAATTCCTGCGGTGTGGGGGCAGTGGCGTTCTGGGCAAATACGGGCACCGCGATTGCCGAGAGACATAAGGCAATCGGCACGAGGCGTTGGGCCCAAATGGGTGTCTTTTTGTCAATCATGGTCTTGATTCCGGAAAGAATGGCCGCGATGCCGGGCAGAACTGGTGCCCAATGAGGCGGCTTTGCCGAGTGCAGTTGCAATATAGCAGGTCTGCCTTGCAAACCCAAGTCTGGCGCTCAGTTCTGGGGGTAGTAGTCCACCAGATAGGCGTTCAGGGCTTCTTTCCAGTGGCGCATTCCGTTGAGTTGTCGCAGATTGAGTTTTGCGTTGACCAGACACTCTGACGGCGGGCGCGCGGCAAAGTATTCTTCGCTGAAGTGGCTGGAAGGGACCTCGGTGATGGAGACCGTCCCGGTCAACCCCCGAAACTCCAGTATGGCCCGCGCCACTTCTACGCGGCTGGTCAGTCCATCACAGGCCATGTTGTAGACACCCCAATACCGGGTTTCCATCAGGATTTTGACGTTGAGGGCGAAGTCGCGGGTGTAAGTGGGCGAGCCAAACTTGTCGTTGACCACCTTCAGTTCGCAATGGCCTTGCGCCAGCTGGTGCATGATTTTCTGGACGAATTTTTTGTCCTTGGCCGGGCCGCCACCCATCATCCAGCCGCCACGGCAAACCAGATGCTTGCTTACATGTTCGCGCACGAACATTTCCCCGGCGTACTTGGAGCGTGCATAGCAGCTCAGCGGGTTGGGCGTATCCCAGTCGTCAAACAACTGTTTGCGGCCATCGAAGATGCCGGCTGTGCTGATGTAAAGCAACGGAATACCGAGTTCGTTGGCAATATAGGCGGCATTCTCCGCCGCCATGGCATTGGTCCTCCACGCGTTCTCGGGATTCCTTTCGCAATACTCCATGTCTGTACAGGCACCCAGATGGAACAGGTAGTCCGGTGCAAAGTCCGTGACGTCCCTTCTGTACGCTTCCAGGTCACGGATATCCAGGTAGCTGAGCCAGGACGCGTTGACGTCAATGTCGGTGCACTTCAACAGGTTGTCCTGGCGAAAGACTTCATAAAACGCTTCCCCCAGCATGCCGCCGCAGCCTGAGATGTAAATCTTTTTTTTCATGCGCCGTTCAATTGCTGGTGGTGGTCATGGGGTGTTTGTTTGTTGCCAAGGGCCTCACGCGCATAGTGTTGCAAAAATCGGCCCAGGGCAGAGCCTTGGATGACGGGCGGCCGGATGTGCTGTGCCAGCAGGTCGGGCCTGTTGGGTTTGAATCCGCTCATGTGCATCAGGGTCACCGGCTCGCCCAGGAAAGTCAGCCTGCCTTCAGCGTCTTCTGCAAAGTCGTGTTCCGAGCACACCCGCCAATGCCCGACATTCAACCCCGGTTCGCGGCTGACATGGACATTGCGGAAAAAAGAGGGCACCAGATCCAGCCATTTCTGGTCTGTAAACACGCCCTGCTCGCGGCTGTCGTACGCGTACTGCGTGACACGCTCCAGCCACCAGTCCATAAAGCGCAGGCCGTCAGGGTGTAAACCTGCGGCCAGCATGCCGCCGTTGTATGCGCCAACCGCCAGCATGCCAACCTCGTCGGCATGGCGCTCGCCTGAAAACGGTGCAAAAAGATGCGGCGTCAAGAAGACCGAGAAGTCTGGCGTCGCAGGAAGCAGCCGGTCCAGCGGCCCCATCAGGTAGGTATCGGCGTCCAGGTAGACGATGGGGCAGCCCACGGTTTTGGCCAGGAAACGCATCAGATACGACTTCAGCGCGCAGCACAGCTCCAGTATGTTGTAACGCGCCACCATGTCTTGCCAGACGGCGGGATCGACCACGTCGTTCCGGCGCACCAGCGTCGTGCCTTCGGGGACGATGCTCGCGTCGTCAGAATCAACCACCAGCAGGTAGATTTTCCCAGCGAAATGTTTGCGCGCGGAGGCCGCCAGCGTACGCATCAGGTGCAGGTGGCTTTTGGTGCTCAAGCTGCATAGCACATAGTCGTACGGCGCCGACGGCGCAGGGGGTTGGGGCCGGGGTGCTGGCAGTGGCTGGGGGGCGGCGTCCAGGTCGTGCCAGTTGCGATTCATGAAGGAATACACCAGCTCGTGGATGATCTGGCCGCGCAAGCTGCGGTCTCCCCATTCCTCTCGCAGGCCCAGGGTGTTCTTGACAGCCTTCAATGCATCCACAAACCTGTCGTTGGCGCGGTTGGCTTCGGCCAGGCCGTACCAGGACCCTGCGTCGGTAGCCTGGTTTTCCACGGCCGCAGTAAAGGCGGTGATGGCGTCTTCCAACCGATGGTCGGCAATACAGACCCAGCCCAATTGCCGGTAGGCATCGCTGGTGTCGTGCGGATCTAGATCGAGTGCCGTGTGCAATGCTGCGGCGGCTTCTTCCAAACGGTCCTGGCGTGCACGCACCTGTGCAAGTGCACGCCAGGCGGCGGCAGACTGCGCCGCGTGGGCCACGCTCTTTTCGGCATGGCAAGAGGCGGCCTGCAGATCGCCGCTGTTCTCCAGGACGACCGCGGCCAAAATGTTGCTGGTGACCTCGTCGGGTGCCAGCGTTTGCAGGCGCGCTACGGCCTCCCTTGCGGTGCGCAGATCACCGGCAGCCAGTGCCGACCAGCCGGTTTGTTGCCACAGCTCCACCGCATCAGGAGCTAGACAACGGGCGCGCGCAAGTGCGCGCAAGGCTACGCCGGGTCGCTTGTACTGCACCAGGACCAGCGACAACAGGTACCAGCCCATGCCATCATCGGGTCGTTGCTGCAGCAGGCGGTGGCATGCGGCGTGTGCGTCGTCAGTGCGCCGCAGATGCAGCAGCTGATGGATGTGCTGCTGCTGCAGCTGCATGGCCTGCGGCGCCAGCACCAGACCATCGCAAAGTATCTTCAGCGCTTCGGTGCCGCGCTTCAACCGCTGCAGCGCGGTGGCCAGGTGGCAACGGGTTTCAATCTTTGCGGGTTGCAGCAACAGCGCCTGCTTGAGTTGCTCCACCGCCTCTTCCCAACCACTGGCGCCCTGGTCGAGCAGGATGTGGCCGCGCAACACCAGTGCGTCCAGCCAGCCATCCCGCAACTGCAGTGCAGTGTCTACCGCGCGCAGGGCGTCAGGTACTTGGCCCATGGCACGGTGTGCATCGGCCAGGCCGTACCACGACTTCGCGTCTTTGTCCTGAATCTCCAGGGCGGTGGTGAAAGCTGTGCAGGCGTCCGCGAACCGGCGGCTGGATACAAAAACCCACCCCAGTTGCCGGTAGCTTTCGGCTTGGCTGGCCGGGTCAAGGCCCACTGCGGTGCGCAGGGCGTCATCCGCTTCCGCACCACGGCCCAGATCGAGCAACAGTCGGATCCGTTGCAACAGCAGTGCCGGGTTGTCGGCTGACAGCACAAGCCCTTCGTTCAGCAGACTCAAGGCTGCATCACTTTCCCCGGAGCGCTGTAGCGCAGTTGCGAGGTGACCGCGTGTCTCTGCGTTGCCAGGCTGTAGCGACAGCGCGTGGGCCAGTTGTGTTGCCGCCGGAGCCCACTTTTCTTGCGCCAGTAAAAACCATCCCAATTGCGCGACGCGGTCCGGCTGGAGCTTTAGGGCGAGCGCTTGCCTGGCGTAATGCTCCGCTTCACCAAACCGGCCTAAATCACCCAGAACCCAGGCCAAGGACACTGCGGCCTCGTCCAGATCCGGATCAAAACTTACAGCGGCCAGCAGCGCCTGGCTGGCCTCCTCCAGGCGGTGTTCCTTCAGATGTACCAGGCCGAGATACCAGTGCAGGGGGGCATATTCGGGATGGCGCCCCAGCGACGACATCAGAATGGCCTGCGCCTCATGGACCGACTCCGCCGACAGCAGGAACCAGCCCAATGCGGCATGGGCATGCGGACGATTTTCGGAGGCGTGTTCAATGGATTGGCGGGTGAGCCGTATGGCGTCTTCCAGGCGACCTTCATCAAAACAGGCCCATGCCGCTGTCAGGCTGGTGTTCGCAGAGGCAAGGGCGTCGTGGGACTGTGTCACTGGAATAGGGGCGGAACCGCTAATGCGTCTGCCGGGGCAGCGTTACCAATAAGTTTGTGGGCATGCTGCAGATCAGTGTAAGTGAACTTTGTGGGTCAATGAATCCCAGGCATTCATTGACCGTGGCGCCGTGGACGGACTGCGTCCGGTGGTTACTTGCCGTTGGTGGTGCGCGCAGCGGGTTTGGTCCTGGTTGCGGGCACACTGGCAACAAAAACGGCCGGTTCGTTCTTCGACTTTTTGGAGGACATTTTTTTATCCTTGGCCCGTGCCTTGGGTGTCGCGTGGTCTGTCGAGTCTGACATCTGGCTATGCGCCTTGGGCTGTTGTGGTGACTTCTTGCGCTCTGCGGCAGTCAGTTGGGCATCGGCAGTGCGTTGCCGTGACTCTTCCTTCTGATGCGTGTTCTCCAGTGTTTGGACTTGTGCGGTTTCGCGTTTCGTTTTTGCGTCTGCTTCGGCCTTCTGGGCTTTGGAGCGCGTGTCATCCACATCTACAACAACGGCATCCGGGCACGGGTTTTGGCTGTAGCTGCTACCACATCGGTAGACATTCTGGCCGATAGCCCCCGTGGGTGTTGTACATATCGCTATAAAAATAGTAGCAATGAGGTGGATGTTTTTCATGGAGTGGCCTGGGGTTCCTGAGGGGGGCTGGCCGGAGCCGGGCGGGGGGCTGGTGGCGTGTGCGCCCGGGGCGGTTTGCTGGTGTGCACCAGCAGCGTGGCTTTTTCCATGTCGCCGGCCAAAAAGGCGGGCAGGGCTTTCAGCGAGCGGTCCACACACTGGTCGATCGCAATACGTTGGTCCAGCGATGGCTTCTTCAGTACCCAGTTCACGACCTCTGCCTTGTCGCCCGGGTGGCCCACGCCCAGGCGCAGGCGCCAATAGTCACCGCTGCCCAGTTGTGCATGGATGTCACGCAGGCCGTTGTGCCCGGCATGGCTGCCGCCAAACTTCAGTTTGACCTGGCCAGGGGGAATGTCCAGTTCGTCATGGGCGACCAGGATTTCGTTTGGCGCGATCTTGAAGAAGCGCGCCAGGGCGCCCACCGATTTGCCCGACAGGTTCATGAAGGTCTGCGGTTCCAGCAGCCAAACAGTTTGCCCATGGACTGTAGTGCGGGCCAGCAGGCCGTGATAGCCCTTGTCCATGTTCAAGTTCACCTTGAGTTCGCGCGCCAGGGCGTCGACCCACCAGAATCCCGCGTTATGGCGGGTGGCTTCGTATTCAGGGCCGGGGTTGCCCAGGCCGACAAACAGTTTGATCATGGAAAACAGGGGAAAGATGTTGCACCGGATGGTAGGGCAAATTGGGATGCACCCCAAACCGTGCTCTAAAACGACAACGGCCCACCGAAGTGGGCCGTTACCAACAGCTTGCGCTGTGAATCAGTGCATGCGCAGCTGATTACTTCTTGGCTGCAGGTGCTTTGGCGGCGGGCGCCTTGGCAGCAGGAGCGGCCTTGCCACCCTTGCCAGCAGGTGCGGCAGCAGCGGCTTCTGCGGTCGCTTCGGCAGAAGCTTCAGCAGCGGACGTCACCACGGACACCACGACGGGGTTTTCGCGACCCTTGACCAAAGCCTTCACGCCATTGGGCAACTTGACGTCGCTCAGGTGGAAGGAGGTACCCTTCTTCAGGCCGGTCAGGTCTACTTCGATGAACTCGGGCAGATCGGCAGGCAGGCAGGTGATGTTGATTTCGTTCAACACGTGGGTGATCAGGCAATGGTCGATCTTGAATGCAGCCGATTCTTCCTGGCCCTTGAAGTGCAATGGCACCTTCATGTGCATCTTGGTGTTGGCATCGACGCGCTGGAAGTCGATGTGCAGGATCAATTGCTTGTAAGGGTGCATTTGCACGTTGCGCAGCAAAACCTTGCTTTCCTTGCCAGCCAGTTCCATGTCCAGAACGGATGCGTGGAACGCTTCCTTCTTGATGGCGTGCCACAAAGCGTTGTGGTCCAGTTCGATCACAAGGGGTTCACCCGTGCCACCGTAGACGATACCGGGCGTACGGCCGGAATTGCGGAGACGGCGGCTCGCACCCGTGCCCTGCTTGGCGCG